>REEB01000169.1 GCA_007695295.1 Puniceicoccaceae bacterium | reverse complement strand
AAACTCCGTCGCCGTCTCGCGGCCGTCGAGCTCGACCAAGGCCCTCACCCGGCGCGGCCGCAGCGGGCATTGGCCGCGGGCGCGCCGGGTGGCCAGGATGACTTCGTCGTCGCGCAGGATGCGGCCGTTGGGCTTGTGCAGGAGCTTTTTGACCCCGCGCACCAGCAGGCCGAAGAGGGGGTCGAAATCCAGGTAGGCCTTGTCGAAGATGACGATCTCGCCGCTGCGGATGTCCGCGCACCGCTCGCGGGCGCGCAGGGCGTCGCAGACATCATTGGGGCCGGTGACGTGGGTGAGTTGTGCTTAAAGCAGGGCCACCACATGGCTCCAGGCCGTGAAGGTGCGGGTCATGGCGTCCACGCCGGTCTCGCGGGCCAGCTTGGAAACGAAATGGCCGGGAATGGGGTTGCGAACCTGGGCCGGGACGGTGAGTTTTTCATAGGTTGGGGTTCGTCGTTTGGTTGTTTTTTTCACACCCGTCCGCTAACCGGACGGAAAACCATTGGCCGGTTCCAACCATTCTTCACTTCCATGCCCCGCACCGGGGTGATCCTCGGAGTTTGTAGTGGATTGGGACTTACAATTTAGGAGGAGGCTGTGGAACGGCTGTGCTTCAGAATCCAATTGTGGGTAGCAACTGGCCTCCTGAAGGGTCTGATTCGGAGCGGCTAAACTTAACAAAAGAAAATGTTGAAGAACGATTACACGAACTTTGCCAACAACCAGAGTATCGTCCTCGGTGGAGGCAAGAGACTTAGGCACTTTTGTGACGAGCGAGGTCCAGCAGACGCATTAATTCGGAGCGGAGTATTCCGCCGTCTCACGACGTCGGCTACGGATTGTCACCGGCCAGGGGTCAGTGTGCGCTGGCCGCAAGACGTAGCCGCCGATGCAACGACCCCGCGGTCGCGGGACAAGTGGTTGGTTGGTCCGCCTTCGCCGCAAGCGGACTACGGTGTGACAGCCTTCGCTCGGAGCGCAGCTCCGAGCGGGGGCTGGCGGGGTGGTCTTCGAGCGGAGCGGCGCTGATCAAGGATCGGGAGCTGGCGGGGGAGGCTCGAGCAGGAGGACCGGATCCGGGTCGGCGAGAAAGCGGGTGTGCAAGTGGTGGATGGCGTCGGCCAGTCCGAGGGCGAGATCGGGGTCGGCCTCGGCGATGGCCGCGGCCAGCCCGCGCAGGGCATGGTTGGCGGACTCCGCATCCAAATCCTGGATGCCGACAAGCTCGGCGGCGCCGGCCACGGCCCAACTGGGATCGTCGCGGGCGAGTTGCTGGAAAGCGCTCATCCAGGCGTTGCTGCGGTGATCGTGGGCGGGGAGGCCGAGGAGCCAGGGCAGGACTGCCCCGGGGTCGTGGTGGGCGAGTCGGGCGGCGACGTATTCGGCGGCATCGGTGGAGCGGGCGAGGACTGCGGGGTCGTTGAGCCAGGCGGCGGCGGCGTGCGGATCCTCTTCGGCGAGCTGGCGGGCGCGGGCGGAAACAAAGGCGGGGGCCTGACCGTCTTCGAGGGTTTGGAGGAGGCGGGCGGCGAGTTCGGGCGGGAGTTCATCGATGATGCCGTAGGCGAGGACCTCGGCGAGGCCGATGGCTTGGTCGGGCTGGTCGTGTTCGGCGAGGAGAAGGGCGAGGCCTTCGAGGTCGTCGAGCGCCCAGGCGGAGAGAATATCGGGCACGCCGAGTTCATCGCCGCTCTCATGGCCGCCGGGGTCGAGGGCGCGGTGGAGTTGCTCGCGATGGGAAGGAGCAGAATCGGGAGCAGGCGGGGACCCGGGAGCCTGAGGGGTGGCGGCGGCCGGGGGAGGTCCGGGCCGGTCGGGCTCGGAATCCAGGGCCGGCGAGGCAGCCGGCGGCTGGCCCGCGGCTTCGTCTTCGGGGGCGGGAGCCGGGAAACTCAGCATTAGGCCGGCGACCAAAGCGAGCAGGCAGGCTCCGGCAATGGCGATGACGGTGGTGAGGCGGGAGTGCTGGGAAGGGGAGTCCGGCATGTCAGTAGCGCTCCGCGGAGGTTGCTGCCGCGATTTCAAAGAAACGCAACATGGCGGGTTAAGCAAGCGTAGGTCGGAGGGTGTCTTGGTCGGACAAGGCATTGTGCGCTGCCCGCGGTCTCGCGGCCTTGAGCCGGTGCAGGGATCACCGCTCTGGAGAAGGCGGTGCGTCCATTGGTTTTGGCACTGGCGGAAGACCGCACCCCTGCGCTTAGTCGTCCATCAAAACCCGTGCCCAACCAATGCCGCCGCCGAGATCCGGGGTGCGGGCGAAGAAGACGTGGAAGACACCGCCGCCCTCGAGGACACGAATGCGGACGCGGCCTTCGCCGTTGTCAGCGGAAGGGTGGAGGGTCCATTCGGAGCCGAAGGATTTGCCGCCGTCGCGGGAGAGCCGGGCAACGAGGGGGCCATGGCCGAGCTGGTCGCCCAATTCGGAGCGAATGGCCGCGGCGAGAATAGTCCGGCCTTCGCGGGTGGCGGCGGCCCCGCCGCAGCCGATGGACAAGTGCCAAGCTCCGAGGTCATCGAAGACAAGCAGGGGATCAGGGGGAGGCGTTCCCGGTTTGAGCAGAGAGATGAAGAGCCGGCCTGTCTGGGTGCCGTGGGCGAGGATGGCGGAGCCTTCCGCTATGGCGGTGAGGAAGGGAAAGCCGCGGCGGGCATCGCTGCCGGGCTTGGCGGGTGGCTGGAGACGGAGACGGTCCGATGCGAAAGCGGCAAGTGGATCGGAGGCGTCGATCGGTGCGGAGAGCACGGTGGTGGCCCCGTCGGGATCGTTCAGACCGGCGGCGAGCAGCATACGCGACCCGGCCCGGCGAAATTCGATCCGGTTGTCGGCCCGCCAGATGCCCTCGATGGAGCCGAGCCGATTGGCAGAATCGTTTTTCAGGTGAAACAGGTGTACGGGCCCCCAGACGTTTTCGAGGGCTTCGGGGACGACTACGAAGGCTTCCTCCGGACCGACCCCGACCACTCCGACAGTGTAGTTTCGCGGCAGGGGCGCGACCACCTCGACCGCTTCGCTCCAAGCGTCTCCGGGCGAGCGGTAATGGTAGAGGATGGTATGGCCGTTTCGCCAGTCGCCTCCCTCGCGGGTCACGGCATGGAGGCCACCCTGCGGGTCGACGCCGATGGATGGGGGCATGTCCATGGAACTCTGCCGAGGATCTCCGAAGGCTTCACGGTCAAGGATGGTGCCGGCAGGGTCGAGCCAGACGGTTTGCGAACCAAAGAGCACGAGCCGGCCGTCCGGCATCCACTCGACGTCGAACTGCTGGCCCTCGAGAATGGGCAGTTGAAGATGGAAGCGAGTCTCGGCGGGATAGGATTTGGCACAGCTACCGGCCGCCAGCAGCACCCACACGAGGAGGCAGGAGGAATGCGGAAAAAGAACTGTAGTGATGCGCATGGGAGGATGGTTGGGAGGGGTTTTGAAAATGCTAAATAGCTGAAAACTGAAAAGCTGAAAGGAGGACGGGGGAAAGTAGCGGGATCATCTTGCTCCCGGGCGCGGCGTTGGGCGCGAGGCCGTAGCTGCCGAGGTGACGAGGCGGTTGAGCAGCCAGGCGGCGACATTCCCGAGGGCGGCCCGCAGGAGTGGGTCGTGCGATGGGCGGAAGGCCGGAGGGTGCATGGTCCGCCTTCGCTGCAAGCGGACTCCGGCGCGCCAGCCTTCGCTTGGAGCTGCGCTCCGAGCGAGGGCTGGCGGGTGGTTCACGGTGATGGTGTCAGGCCGGCAGCCCGAGGCGGAGGAACTGCTCGGGCGGGGCGTCGTTGCGGCGCATTTCCTCCACCAGCAGGTCGATCATGCGCTTTTCGAGGGCGGATTCGTGGAGCGGGTTTTCCTGACCGGGGTCGGTTTCGAGGTCGTAGAGCAGGGTGCCGTAGAGGCGGTCGTTGAAGTGCCGGTGGTGGCGGATGCGGAGGACGCGCTGACCCCGGGTGAAAGGCAGTGGATCGACGAGTTCGAAGTCGATCGGGTGGCCGCGGTCGAGAGCGCCACGAAACCCGAGCGGCAGCAGCGTGTATCCAAAAAGTGGAGCATCATCGGGGCCCTCGCTGGCGCGCAGGTAGACGAAGCGGCCGTCGGTGACATTGACGTGGTTGCCGAAGTTGCCGAAAAGGCCGGCGGCGCGGCCGGCGGTGTCCGAGGCAATGACCTCGCGCAGGAGGATGCCGGTGGCGTGCGCCGACGGGGGTTGGCCGAAAAAGTCGAGTACGGTCGGGGCAAGGTCGATGGTCTGAACCAGCGAACGGCGGCGTTCGCCGGCGGCATCGGGCCGGCGCGGATCCCAGATCCAGAGCGGGATGTGGCTGAGTTCCTCCCACCAGGGCTGGTAGTTTTTGGCGAAGTGGCCCTTCTCTCCCAGCATGTGGCCGTGATCGGTCCAGACGATGAGCATGGTGTCTTTCCAGAGGTCGAGTTCATCCATGGCATCGAGGAAGCGGCCGAGGGCGGCATCGGTCTGGGAGAGGGTGGCGGCGTAGTTGTGGCGGAGGTGTTCGATCTGCTCGGGGGTCTGGTCCTTGACGCGTCCGTAGGGGGGCCAGTCGAAGAGCGGGCCGCGGTAGTTTTTGAAGTGGTCGGGGTAGAGGTCCTTGAACTTCGGATCGAAGCAAAACGGTTCATGGGGATCAAAGCACTCGAGCTGGAGAAACCAGTTGTCCTGACCGGCGTTGCGGCGGAGGTGGGCGATGCCGGCGTCGATGGTTTTCGGGGTGGGGGAGTCGGCTTCCTTGGTGATGAAAGGCCGGTTGATCCAGTCCTGGGGGCGGCCCTTGCCGTTGATGTGGTCCGGCTCGTGGTGGGGGCCGACCTGGCCAATCCAAGGATCGCCTTCCTGGCCGCGGATGAACTCCCAGGAAGTGAAGCGGGTGTGGTAGGTGGCGGCGTTTTCCTCCCAGTAGTGGTAATGGTCGCTGGTGAGGTGGGTGTGGATGCCGGCGCTCCGGAGGATGGAGACGGCCGACTCGTCGTAAACATCGAGTGCGCCCCAGGGAGCATGGAGGAAATTGGGCCGGCCGGTGTGGAGTTCGCGGCGGGCCGGCATGCAGGGCATGCTGCCACAGTAGGCGCGGTCGAACTGGACGGTGCGGCGGGCGAGGCGCTGGAAATTGGGCGCGTGCACCCAGGTGTTTCCGTAGGGGGGTAGGAAGTGGCGGTTGAGGGAATCGAAGGCGAGGAGGATGCAGCGCATAAGGCAGCTTGGGCGGCGGCAGTGGCCGGGTCAAGGAGTGGCCCCGGGCTGTACTGGCAGGAAGACTACGGGGCCGGGGCCATTCGTCGAGGAAACGCCGCCGGTGGTGGCCCGTCGTGGGGTTGGCATGGCTCGATAGTGGGGTGTTGCCGGGTTCTCCGGGGCCCTGGGAGCGAAATGATTATTCCCTGCTTCCTTCCGGACCGGCTTGGCAAGACGCCGTTCCGGGCGCAGATTGGAGGGATGGAAACCGCGACACCATCCATGGGTCGACCGTCCTTCGCCCGCTACAGCCGGCAGATGTTGCTGGAGGAAATCGGCGTGGCCGGCCAGCAGCGGCTGGCGCGGTCAAGCGTGCTGGTGCTCGGGGCGGGAGGTCTCGGCAGCCCGGCCGCCCTCTACCTGGCGGCCGCCGGAGTGGGGCGACTCGGGATCGCCGAGTTCGACCGGGTCGAAGAGCACAACCTTCACCGGCAGATTCTGCACGGCACCGATTCCGTTGGCGGGGACAAAGTCGACTCCGCCGTGGCCCGCTTGCGCGACCTCAATCCCACCATTGAGTTCACCGCCCATCGGGAAGGGCTGAAGGCCGCCGCCGCTGTGGCCCTCTTTCGCCGGTATGATGTGGTCGTCGACGGTACCGACAATTTTCCCACGCGCTACCTGAGCAATGATGCAGCCTTTTTCGCCGGAGTGCCGCTGGTGAGCGGCTCGATCCTGCGCTGGGAGGGGCAGATCACCGTGCTCCACCCGCGTGCCGGAGGACCCTGCTACCGTTGTCTCTTCCCGCATCCGCCCGCGGCGGGCAGCGTGCCCAACTGCGGGGAGGCGGGGGTGGTGGGGCCGGTCTGCGGCATCATCGGCAGCTTTCAGGCCCTCGAAGCGATCAAGCTCATCACCGGAGCGGGCCGGCCCCTGATCGGAAGACTGCTGGTGGTTGACACGCTCGGGACGGCGGTGCGGTCCTTAAACGTGAGAAAAGATCCGGATTGCCCGCTTTGCGGCCAGGAACCCGCCATCACCTCGGTTGATCCCTCGGCTTACTCGGAGACTTGCCTGCCGTCCGCGGCGGCCGCCGCCGAGCCCGAGGGAGATGAACTGCCCCCCGCGGACGCCGACCGGTGGATCCGCAGCAGCGATTCCGTCCTTGTGCTCGATGTGCGGGAGCCGGTCGAGCGCTCGATTTGCGCCATCCCGGGCAGCCGCCATATTCCCATGCGGGAAGTTCCGGAGCGCCTCGCGGAACTGCCGCGTGCGACGCCCATCCTCGTCTACTGCCACCACGGCATGCGCAGCCGCAGGGTGATGGAGTTTTTGCGCTCCAAAGGCTTCGATGGGGCGGTCAACCTGGCCGGTGGCATCGATGCCTGGTCGCGCGAGGTTGACACGTCCGTGCCGCGCTATTGAGAGGTGCGCCGCCCCGGATCCGGGCCCGAAACCCGGCGGGGATTCGCTTTTGCTCGGATTAGCTGCGCTTTTTTTGGCATCACCACCGGATGCCTTGACAGGCTGCGAACCGCGGAGGTTACTGTGAGCCAGCATGATCGTCACCACCGCACAACTCTACAAGGTAGCTTACGGCAAGTTTGCCGTCGGGGCCTACAACATCAACAACGCCGAGCAGGTCATGGGCCTGTTCCGCGGGTGCATGGAGTCCAAAGCCCCCTTCATCATCCAGATCTCCAAAGGGGCGCGGAAATATACCGACAAAAAGATCCTCGAAGCCCTCATTCGGACCGCCGACGAACTCTTCCCCGAATCGATTTTCGCCGTCCACCTCGATCACGGTGATGAGGAGACCTGCTACGAGTGCATCGACTCCGGCTTTTACAGCTCGGTCATGATCGACGCCTCGCACGAGACCTTCGACGAAAACGTGGCCATCACCAAACGGGTTGTCGAACGCGCCCACGAGAAGGGGGTGAGTGTCGAAGCGGAGCTGGGCATGCTCGGCGGGGTTGAGGAAGACATCCAGGTCGATGAGAAAAACGCCTGCCTGACTGATCCCGACGAGGCGGAGGTGTTTGTCAAAAAGACAGGCTGCGATTCGCTGGCCTGCGCCATCGGCACCAGTCACGGGGCTTACAAATTCAAAGGCCAGCAGTCACTCCACTTCAACGTCATCGAGGCGATCCAGAAAAAGCTTCCGGGTTTCCCGATGGTCATGCACGGCAGCTCGAGTGTTCCCCAGGAGGAGGTTCAGCGCATCAACGCCGCCGGGGGCAAGCTCGATCCTTCCGCCCGCGGGGTCAACGTCGAGGAGTATCTCCCGGCCGCCAAGCTCGGGGTGACCAAGGTCAACATCGACACCGATGGCCGGCTCGTCTGGACCCGCGTGCACCGGGAGTATTTCCGCGACAAGCCGGAAGAGTTCGATTTCCGCCCGCCCGGCAAGATCTTCATGGCCGAGTACGCCAAGTTTATCGCGAGCCGCAATGAACTGCTCGGCTCGGCCGGCCAGCTCGAAGCGGTCCGCAAGTCGCTCTGAGGCCCGCCCGCCCATCCGGCGCCTCCGAAGCGCTCCTTCACCTGCCGCGCCGCCCGGTCACCCCGGGCGGTTTTTTGGCCCTCCGTAGTTGAAATTATAGGAAGGGTAACGTCCCGCTGCTCCGGGACAGTGGCTCAGGCCTTTGGCCCGGCCGCGGGCAGCTTGTGGTGGTTGGTGAGTTCGGAGGTGAGAAAAGCGTAGGTTTCCTCGATGCCGTCGAGGACCTTGAAGAGCTGGAGATCCTCCGGACTGATCAAGCCCCACTCCACAAAGAGGTTGAAATCGATCAGGCGATTCCAGAAGGCGCTGCCATAGAGGACGATAGGCATGTACTTCTGGGTTTTGCGGGTCTGGATGAGGGTGAGCAGCTCGAAGAGTTCATCGAGGGTGCCGAAACCGCCCGGGAAGACGACGATCGCCTTGGCGAGGTAGAGGAACCAGTATTTGCGGACGAAAAAGTAGTGGAATTCGAAACTCAGTTCGGGGGTGCAGTAAGGGTTGACCCGCTCCTCGTGGGGAAGGCTGATGCCGAGGCCGATGCTCTGGGCGCCGGCGTCGCCGGCGCCACGGTTGGAGGCTTCCATGATGCCCGGTCCGCCACCGGACATGACATGAAACCGCTGCTCGGGGCGCTCAAACCCGGCGCCCCACTCCCCGAGCCGGCGGGCCAGTTCGCGGGCTTGGTCGTAGTAGGGGGCGCCCCGGAGGCGTTGGCGGGCCACTTCCAGCCGGAGGCGGTTTTCCGCGGTGTCGCCTTCCTCCTTTTCGAGGGCCGCTTCCGCTGCGGCCACTTCGGCCTTGGCTTTGGCCTCCGGGCGCAGGCGGGCGGAACCGAAAAAGACGATCGTATTCGAAATCTGGTTCTTCTCGAAGCGGCGCTGTGGCTCGGTCAATTCGCACATCACCCGAATGCTGCGGGCGTGGGGGCTGTTGAGAAACTCAAGGTTCTTGTAGGCCTTGGTCGGCCAGGGCTCGGGATTGCCGGGGATGGATGTCATGGTCTCTCCTGAGTGTGGAGCGCTTCCGCGGTGTCAAAGGTTTTGCCGTTGTGGGGTGGAGCCGCGGGGCGGGGCGGGTGGCCGCGCCCGCATCAGGGCCGGGCCGATTCCGGCGGTTTCCGTGGCAGGGAGTGGGAAGAAAACCCTTCGCCAACTCTTTCCGGGGGCACGGGGAACCGCCTTGCCTGTGCGCGGACGGGTGTGCAAGTTTTCCCTCATGAAATGGATTGCCTCCACAATCGTGCTGCTGACCGCGGCGGTCGCCTTCTCCGGCTGTGCGACCGTCCAGCACGGCTCCACCCAGCGCATCCGGGTCGAGTCGAGCCCGGCCGGCGCGGAAGTTTTCGTGAACCGGGAGCGGGCGGGGGTGACGCCGCTGGATGTCAACCTCTCCCGGTCCTCGGCCCACCAGATCCGCATCAGTAAAGACGGCTACCGGGAGGCGAATTCCGTGGTCAGGCCCGTTCGGCGCCAGGCCTCCGAGCGGGCGGTCACGTTTGGCTGGGAGCGCGGCAGCGGCGCCCTCAATGAGCTGGTTCCGGCGGCGGTCGCGGTGCGGTTGATGCCTGAGTTTCTCGACGACGAGGCTATCGGCATGGATCTGGGAAACATGGCCTCGCTGGTGGTGGCGGTCGACGAGCGCTACGAGCGGGGCGAAATCAGCCGTGAGGAGCACGCCTACCTGGTGCGGCGGATCGTCGAGCATTTTTCCCGGTGAAGATCGCCGCATCGAAATGACCATCGGCCGACGCACACCCCTGCACGGCTGCCACTCCGGCCTTGGGGCCCGCTTTGTGGATTTTGCGGGCTGGGAGATGCCGGTCTTCTATGCCGGTATCATCCCTGAGCACCGGGCGGTCCGGTCGGCGGCGGGATTGTTCGACGTCAGCCACATGGGTGAAGCCGTCGTGCGCGGCGAGCGGGCGGGTGCTTTCCTTGATCATGTCCTGACCAACTCCATCTCCGGGCTGGCTCCGGGCCGGGTCATCTACAGCCCGATGTGCGTGGAGGATGGCGGTGCGATCGACGACCTGCTGGTCTATCGCCGCCCCGGGGGCGACTGGCTTCTTTGTCTCAATGCCTCGAATACAGGGACCGATCTGGACTGGCTGCGCGAACGTGCCGGTCCGTTTGGAGTGGAAGTGGAAGACCAGTCCGCGGAGACGGCCCTCCTGGCCCTCCAAGGTCCGAAGGCGGCGGAAATTCTGTCGAAGGCCGGGGCGGAGTCGCTCGAGGCTTTGTTCTACTATCACTGCGAGGAGCGGCGCGTGGCCGGGGTGGATTGCCTCCTGAGCCGCACCGGGTACACTGGTGAAGACGGCTTCGAGCTTTTCTGTGGTTCCGGCCATGCGGCCGGGCTCTGGGAAACCCTCCTGCGGGCGGGTGAGCCGCTCGGGCTCGTCCCCGCGGGGCTGGGGGCGCGCGACAGCCTGCGGCTGGAGGCGGGAATGCCGCTCTACGGCCATGAGCTGAGCCGGGAAATCACCCCCGTGCAGGCGGGACTGGGCTGGACGGTGAAACTCCGCAAGCCGGGCGGCTTCGTCGGCCGCGACGCCCTCGAGCGGGAAAAGCGGGACGGCCCCGCGCGCCGGGTGATTCACTTCCATACCGCCGACCGTCGTATCCTAAGGCCGGATACCCAAGTGCTGGAGGGCGACCAAGCCGTGGGCCGGGTCCTCTCGGGCACCTTTTCGCCGGTGCTGGAAGTGGCGATCGGATCCGCGCTGGTGGCCGCGCCGGCCGCCGACCGTCCCCTCGCCGCCGATGTCCGGGGCAACCGTGTCGCCGTCAATCGGATACGGCCCCCCTTCGTCCCCCATCGGGTTTACCGACCACCTTCATGAGCATCCCAACCGAACTCAAATACACCAAGGATCACGAGTGGGTCCGCGATCTCGGCGACGGCACCGCCCTCGTGGGGATCACCGATTACGCCCAAAACAACCTCGGCGACGTTACCTTCGTCGAGCTGCCCAAGCCCGGCGCGAACCTGAGCGCGGGCGCGACCTTCGGGGTGGTCGAGTCCGTCAAGGCGGCCTCGGATCTTTATGCCCCCATCGACGGCGAGGTCCTGGAAGTCAACGCCGTGCTCGATTCCGAACCGGAGAAAGTCAACCAGGACCCCTACGGGGATGGCTGGATGATCAAGCTGAAGTTCGTCGGCGCGGACGCCCTCGCCGGGTTGCTCGATGCCGGCGCCTACGAGCAACTCTGCCACGGGTAGGGGAAGGGTTCCCCGCGGCTTGTTGTTAATTGCCAATTCCACTGTTAACCCCCTGATGAACTCTTCGCGCCAGCTCACTTGGCCGTGGGGAACTGCGTAGACGAAAACGCACTTGAAAAACGACATCGATTCCCTGCGGGAAAGCGCTCCCGCGCGAGCAGGTTGGTGGCCGCTGGGAAGCGAAAATGCCTAGGGTGCCCGCAAGGGTCGCACGATGCGTAGCGAGCAAGTGCCGAAGTCGCGTTATGGATTCTCCAAATTTGGATGATCGTCGGGTCTGTGGCGGTGTCCGCGGTTGACCGCCGGCACTACCCGGAGATGGATACTGATCCTGAGTCGTTGGGGCGGCTAGGAGGGAGCGCCGGCTGAGGATGCCGGCTGCGAGGTGCTCGGGGTGGAGGGGATGGACCCAATGGACGGCCGGGGGCACCGTTTGATGATGGCAGATGCGGGGGTGAAGTGAGGGGTGGATTTGTGGCCGGATCCGGTCGTGCGCAAGACCAGCGAGTGCAGGCGGGTGCAAGGAGGCGGGCGGGGTCTGCGGGGAGCCGCACGCTCGCGGGGCAAGAGGTGTGAACTAGCTGGAGCGTCTTGCTCTCGTGCGCATCGTGGGGTGATGGCCCCAGGCGGCTTGCCCCGCGGCCTCGGGGGAGGCAGGGCAAGGCGCGGTGGAATTAACAGCCTCGGTCGTTGATCCGCCGATACGGAAACATGAAGTGGGGACGAGGTGCTTCAAAGAAGCTGGCGGCGGCGGACGGAGAGGTATTGGTTGACGAGTCCGACGCTCAGTTTTTCGTCATCAAGGAGGGCGAAGCGCACCCCGGCGGCCTGAAGGCGGCCGCGGAGCAGGCGCAGGGACTCCCAGCGGAGGTGGCCGGCAATCTCTTCCACAGGGTTGGCGGGAGGATGGCCTTCGAAGAGAGGACGGACACCGGCGCGGCGGATGCAGTTGACGAGGACGAGGTGGCGTCCGGCGATCCTGCCGATGGCGTGTTGGAAGTCCTCCGCGGCGGCGGGGTCGGCGAGGTCGGTGAGAAAAATCAGGAGCGTGCGGCGGCGCAGCCGCTGGCCGAGGAAGCGGAAGAGCTCGTCGAAATTGGCGGGGCCGGATTCGCTGCGGAGATCGAAGAGGGCATCCTGGAGGGCACGGGTGTGGCGGGTGCCATGACCGGCCCGGATGAATCGGCTGACGGTGCGTCCAAAGGCGATGAGCCCGAAGTGGTCTCCTTCCTGCTGGGCGGCCATGGCGAGCACGCTGGCGGCGGTGAGGTAGCGTTCGAGGAGGGTTTCGGCAAAGTCGTCGTCAAGCGACCGCGTTTCGCCGACCGCCCGGAGTGCGCTCAGGCGGCCGTGGTCGATGATGCAATAGACCTCCTGGGTACGCTCGATCTGGTAGGTTTTGGTGACGAGTTCCGCGCGTTTGGCGGAGGCTTTCCAGTGGATGTCGAAGAGTTGGTCACCGGCGGCATAATCGCGGAGTTGCTCGTATTCGCGGCCTTGGCCGATAACCCGCTGGGCGTGCAGGCCGACGGTGCCACGGTTGAGGAAGAGGTTGGCGAACCGGCGGCGCTCGGGGCGCAGATTGGGATAGACGCGGATCTCCCCGTCAGGCTCGAAGCGCTGCCTGAGTTGGAAAAGGCCCCAGCAGGAAAGTGTTTCGGCCACCATCGGCGGGAGCCGGAAAACGCCCCGGGCGCGGGCGGTGAGCGGCCAGGAAACACTCCAGCGCCGGACCCCGTCTCCGCGCAGGGTCACGGTGCGGCACTCCTGGGGCTGGAGAAAAGAGAAGGGCAGAGGCAGGCCGAGGGTGAGCGGGCCGGGAGGGGGAGCCTCCGTGCGGAGGTGAATCGTCAGTTCGCCTGGGTGATCCCGGGCAAGGCGGCAGATCGGTTCGGCCTCGATGTGGAGCGAGCGCAATAGGTCGCGGGAGCGCCAGAGGTCGGTCATTGCGCCGAGGCCAAGTGCGGCCAGCGCGGCGGGCAGCACCCAGCCCAGCGCCGGCTGCACGATGGGCAGGAGGGCGAGCGGCAAGGTGCAGGCCGCCAGCCACAGAAGACGTTGGCTGGGCACGGGCGGCATCGGCGTCAGCGGGGAACGGGCACGGAATCGAGCAGGCGGTCAATGACTTCGGGCACCGTGAGACCTTCGATCTCATACTCGGGCCGGAGCATGAGCCGGTGGCCGAGGATGGGCTGGGCGAGGGCTTTGACATCGTCGGGAGTGACAAAGTCGCGGGCGGCGAGGGCGGCGGCCGCCCGAGCGCCCAGGAGGAGCGACTGGGTGGCCCGCGGGCCCGCGCCGAAGAGCACCGCTTCGTCCTCGCGGGTGCGGCGGACGAGCCCGACCATGTAATCGAGCAACTCCTCGCTCACCGTGATGGCGGCGAGGGTGCCGCGGGCTTTTGCCAACTCTCCCGGCTCGAGGACGGGCCGCAGTGAGCCGGAGGCCAGCACCTGCTCGGGCGCGGAGTCCGTGAGCATGCTTTGGGCGAGGCGGCGTTCATCGTCCCGCCCGGGGTAGTCCATGGTGATTTTCACCATGAAGCGATCCTGCTGCGCCTGGGGCAGGGCGTAGGTGCCCTCGTGCTCGATGGGGTTTTGGGTGGCGAAAACGGTGAAGCTTGGGTCGAGGGCGATCTCGGTGCGGTCGATGGTGACCCGCCGCTCCTGCATGGCCTGGAGAAGGGCGGACTGGGTTTTGGCGGGGGCGCGGTTGATTTCGTCGGCGAGCAGAAAGGTGGTGAAGATCGGACCCTTAACGAGGCTGAACTCCTGGGTCTTCATGTTGAAGACATGGGTGCCGGTGATGTCGCTGGGCATGAGGTCGGGGGTGAACTGGATGCGGTTGGTCTCGACCGCAAGGACGGCCGCCAGCGTGCGGACGAGCAGCGTCTTGGCGACGCCGGGCACCCCTTCGATGAGGGCATGATTGCCGGTGAGGATGGTGATGAGGGCGAGATTGACGACGTCCTCCTGGCCGATGATGACGGAGGCGATTTCGCGGCGGGCGGCATCGAGTTGTTGGTGGAAGGCGGTCAAGTCGGTGGCATTCACAGGCGGGTGCGGGGATGGCGGTTGAGGATGGAGTGGATTTTGAGATGGGTTTCGCGCGGGTTGCGGCGGCGTGGCGGGAGGGCGGACTCGGCGGCGAGGAGTTCCTCGACCTCGCGGAGAAGGGCGGCATGGCGGCGGCGGTCGGCTTCGTTGCGGATGAAGCTCCGCTTCCAGAGCCGGAAAGCCGTCTCCGGTAGTTCGGATTCGGATACACCCCGGCTGAGCAGGGATGCCAGGCCCGCTTCCGAGGAAAGCTCAGCCCGGATGGTGTTGCCCGCCGCACGGCCGGGGTGGGGCGGGAGCAGGGGAAGCGATCCGCGCCAGACGACGAGCCCGAGAACGGCGGCCAGCGTCAGGACGAAGCCGCCCAGCCGGTAGCGGCGAACGAGGACGGCGATGCCGGTCTGGGAGGCGACGCCGAGGTGGGTTTCGTCGAAGATGACGAGATGCCGGCCTCCGGGCAGCCAGGCCAGAAAGCCGGGCTCTCGGTGCATGAGGAGGGCTTCATTGGAGAGCAGGTAGGCATCGGTGAGGACGATAATCTCTCCGTCGCCGAAGGTGCGCGCGGCGGCCACGGTTTCGCCGGCCAATTCGTACAGGGGTGTCCAGTCCTCTCCGAGCCCGGTCAGGCGGCCGCCGGCGCGCCAGGGCAGGGCCAAAGGGAGGAGCCGGTCCACCACCTGCTCGTTGCGGAAGGCGTAGCCCGCTTTGGCCTCGAAAGGGAGGAGCGTAAGGCCCGCCCATAAAGCGCGTTCGTCCTCGCCGCGGGGCGCCCGGCGAAAGGGGACGGGTTCGAATCCCGCGTCGGGATCGGGGTCATCCGCCGGCCCGGCGTTATCCGCTTCCGGTTTGTCCTCGGGTACGGACTCGTCTTCGTCCTCGTCGGAATCGTCGTTGTAGTACGGATACATTATCTCTGGAATCCGGGGATTAAGGGCGATGACCAGCCGGCCGCCACCGGTGATGAAATCGCGGACGGCGTCGAAGCGGGCGAGGCGGTGAAATCTGGCCCCATTCGCATTGGGGAGCAATAAAGCGGCGCCCTCGGGCAGGCCGCGGTGTTCGTTGAAGGGAGTGAAATTCCGGTCCACGCCGAGGCCGGGCAGATCGCGGTAGCTGTCGAAGAGGGCTTTGGTCCCGAGCGGGTCGGCGCGCAGGCTGGAGCCCGGCGGGTAGGCTTCCCCGGAAGCGAAGCGGAGATAGATGAGCCCGGCGAAGCCTCCGATGAGCAGAGCCAGTCCGGCGAGCAGCAGCAGCGGGCCGGTGCGGGAGTTGGCCGGGGAAGTCATGACAGCACCCCGGTTTGGCGAAGCAGGGACTCCATTTCCCGGACTTCTTCATCGCCGGCCGGGTAGGCGCCGTACCAGATGCGGTCGAAGAGCTTCACTTCGCGTTCGAAAGTCGATGCCAGGGTTGGGCGGTCCTGGGCGCGGCGCGCGATTTCGCGGGCGTATTCACGGTTGCTGCGGGCGCGGTGGAGGCGGATCAATCCGTCCTGGGAAAAGCAGGACAATTGGGCAAGGAAATAGGCCCGGAGGGCGAGGCGCCGGTTGCCGAGGGCGAGTTGCTCGCGGGCGAGATCAAGCCAGCGGTGGTGGGGCAGGGCATCCGCGGTCAGGGAGTCGTCTTCGAGGCGGACGGCGGGGGCGGGAGTGACGTCGACGTTTCCCTCCGTCGCAATGGCGGAGCGGCGGTTTTTCAGCGCCCGCAGGGCAAGGATCACGAGTACAGCGAGGAAGAGGCCGATGACGGCATAGCCAATCACCTCGCCCATCCGGGGCAGGCCGTGCCAGGCCCTGACCGGATCCCGGTCCTGGTCGCGTTGGAGCCAATGCCAGAACCGCTCCCAGAGATCGCGGATCCAGTCGAAAATCCGGGCCAGCCAGGCCGGCGGCTCCGCCCGTTCGATGACCTCTTCGCGGGGAAAGCGCCAAATGAACTCGCGCCGCACGAGCACGGTTTCGATGGTTTGATCGAGGTCGGCGGGTTCGATCGTGGTCCGTGCCGTCGCCGTTGGCGGCGTTGGCGGCGTTGGCGGTTCGTCGCCGGCCAGCAGCGGCGGCAGGGCCAGGAGAAGGGCGAGCAGGGCCACGCCGGCCGCGGCCGTGCCGGACAAGCTCCACCGCAGGCGCAGTTCCAGATCGGCGCCGGACCGGCGGGCTTCGGCATAATGGCGGCGGAGCACCTGCACCGCCCGGGTCAACGGCTCCGTGACCACCCAGGCGAGGAGCAGGCAGGCGAAAATGGATGTGCTGTTGAAGAGGTGGAAACCGGCCCGCGTGTAGACGGTTTCGATGCCGAGCAACGTTTTGAGCAGGTGGGGGCCGAGAAAGAGCCAGACGAGGGCGTTGGCCAGGGCGAGCGCGAAGACGACCAAGAGCAGGGCGAGCAGCAGCCAACCCTGCTCGGCCCCGTGCCTGGCGAGGCTCCAGTTTTCCCGGGCGGTGTCGGCTTCGTCCGCCGGGTCCGCCGGATCGGCCAGTTTCTGGTATTGGAAAAAAGAATACACCCGCATGAACGGCAGCACGCAGAGCAATGCCACCGGCAGGGCGACGGTGCCGGCGGCCGGCCAGAAGGCTTGGCGCCCAAAAACCCTGCGCCAGGCGGCGGCGGACCAGGACGGCGCTGGTGCCCCGAACTGGATGGCGCGAAGTTCTGTGGCGAAACGGACCTGGGTGACGCGGTGCACGATGAAGAGGACCGCCAGCACCAGCGCTCCCGGGAGCAGCAGGCGGGCAGCCAGTCCGCTCGAGGCCATTTCCATCCAGTAGAAAAGCAGGGCGAGGACAAACGGAGCCGTGCCGAGGAGGTGGAGGCCCCAGGCACGGGCGGGGGTGCGGCGGAGGAGATGGACAGCCTCTTCGACGAGGTCGAGGGTTCCGGGTTCGCCCGGCTGGCGGTGGCGGTGGTGCCGCGGGGCCGCGGCTCGCGGAGCAGGGGGAGGCGGCGGATCGTGTGCGGCCGCGCTCATTCCAAAAAGACGCCGTTGTGGAAGGAGGATGGGATGCGGATGAGGATCTGCCCGAGCCAATAGAAGATCAGCACCATCCAGCACCAGCCGAGCCCGGCCAGCGCCCAGGCTCCGGCGGCCCGCCGCCAAGAGGGGCCCGTGGAGGTCGCGGCATCCAGATGGTCCTTCAGGCAGTTGCGGCAGATCATGCGACCGCCGTGTTCGGTGACGCACTCCCGGCAGTAAAAGCGCTCGCAGGCCGGGCAGCGGGCGACGGCGGGCCGCTCGGCATGCTGAAAGCAGCGGGCGTCGGCAAAGGAGGGCGGCATCAGGAGGCGGGCGGCGGGGTCGGTGGGATCGTTGGGGGTGCGGGCGGAATATCCGGCGGGGCGGGTGCCGGCGAAGGTGGGAAGACCGGCGGCGGTTGCGGGGCCGGCGTGGCAAGGACGGTCTCCAATTCCTCAGCTGTCAATGTGCTTTGAGCTTGTTCGATGCGCGCGGCCAGTTGCTGCTCGACCTGCAGGGCCTTTCGCAGCGTGCTGATGCCGGAGAGCCGAACCGTCTGGACGGCGGTCTGAATGCCCGCTTCCGCCGAACCGCGCCCCAGCAGGAAACGGGCCGCCACCGCTGCCAGTGCCAGGGTGGACGCACCGAAAAACGCAGCTCCGAAGGGGTTCTGGCCGAGCTGGATGACGGTGAGCGGGAGCAGCACCAAGGCGCCGAGGCCCGAGAGGATGGACAGGATGGTGCCGGTGGAGGTCGGACAAATGAGAATCGCCTCGATGTCCTTGTAGCGGATTTTACGATACGATTCGACATAGGCGCCTTCGGCGATGAGGAGGTGGTCGTCGCCGAGGTAAAGCTCCTGTTGGCCGAGGAGAGAACGGCGGGCGAGCCGGGTGTAGGCGGGCGGGGCGTCGCTCATGGGGCCGGGATGGAGCGGGTTAGGAAAAAGTAGACCAGGCTGGCAGCCCCGGCAATCTGGGCGAGGGCGAGTGCAGCGGGGGGGAGAAAGGTCCAACGCGGCCGGGGTACGGGTGTGGCGGGTTTTTTCCAGCCCTTGACGAGGCAGATGCCAAGCGCCAGCGGGCCGGAGAGAACTAGGGCCAAGCCCATCGTGAACGGGGCCAAAAGAAGGGAGTAGATGATGAGGGCGAGCGCGATGCGATCCCACCTGGTGTGGTTGGCGAATCCATGGCGCGCGGTGTCGGGCCGGGCGAGTTGCTGGAAGGTCTCGAAACTGACGGTCCGGCCGTCCCATTCGGTCGTGCAGAGGTCACAGATGAGCCGGCCGCTGATCTCACAGAGCCCGGTCGCCGGGCGCTTGGGATGGAAAAAGCAGCTGGCGCCACCGTCGGCTTCCTCGGCGGTGATGGAAGCCGACCTCCTGCCGCCAGTCGGGCGCAGGATGGCGCGAAACAGGCGCACGGTGTGAGCCGGAATGCCGGGTCCGGCTTGGTAGTTTTCCATCCGGGGGCGGTAGGGCAGCGGCATGGCACCCGAGCCCCGCAGGGGCTTCAGCTCGGCAGGCATCGTTGGCGGGGGCGTCAGGCGGGGTCGGCGAGATCCTCGTAGAAGGCGGCGAAGGCGGTGAACATGTAGGGCAGCGTCCAGAGCAATCCGATGAAGAAGGTGAAGATGGTCAGGAAGTGCCAGCCAATGAAGCTGAGGAAGAGGAGAAAGAGTTTCATTTTGCGTCCCTGCATGGTGCGGGAGCTTTGCTTCATGCACGCGATGATGCCGGTGCCGGGGTTGTCGTTGGAAATAAAATACACCAGGGCAAAGTGGAGGGTCACGTAGGTGCTGGCGATGAAGGCGGGAACGATCGTGGCAACCATGGCGATGAAAAACAAGGCTCCGGAGGGCTCTTCTTCGGCCCCGATCACGGACGTGAATAACAACACGCCGCCCGGCAAAGCGGCCACCGCCATCGCGAGGTAGATGATCAGCGTGGTCAGGAGGTACAGCCCGAGGGCATGGCCGAAGCGGGAAAATCCTTTGAAGAGATCTTCGATCATTCCCCGCCCCAAACGCCGGATCCGCTGATACATCCCCAAGTAGCCCAGGAGTAAAGGGCCGGTGATGATAAGCTCAGCGAGTATCCCAATGAGCGGCAGGATAGCTCCCATCACATTGCTAAGGAGGATGAAGAGCAGGGTGCAGACGACCGCCGGAGTCCAGTTGCCGGCAAGGGCCCGGCGGGCATGAGCGCGCAGCTCGTGGTTGGGGGTGGCTCCGCCGGTTCCGGACGGGCCGTCGCCGGCGGCAAAGACGGGGGCGACACCCTCGCGCAGGCTTTGGGCATAGCGGTCACGGCAAAAGGGGCAGACCTTCGTGTCGCCGGCGGGGATGAGGTCGTCCGGCGGGACGAGTTGGCCGCAGGTCGGGCAGGCGACAATGACGGAGCCGTCCTCGAGGGGCTGGGGTTCGGCGAAGGCGGTGCGCAGGGGCGCCCACTCGGCCATGCCCTCGCGCCAGACGAGGGATTGGGGGGTGATCTTGCGGTTGTTGACGAGCGTGCGCAGCTCCCCGGTCGGGATGGGGCCCTGGCGCTGGTTGTCGATGACGTAGAACCATTGCATGGGTGGCGAAAAAGGGGGGTAGAGAAAAAACGGAAACGCGGGAGGCAGCACCAGAGGTGGCGCAAGCGGAATGCCGTTACGAGGCGGAAATTCGGCCGGGGGCAGATTTTTCGCCGGTGGGCGGGGCCGCGGTTGGCTAGATCTTCACCGGTTTGCGGTCGCGTGAAGAGACGAAGCAGGCGTCGATGACCTTCTGGATAGCCGCACCTCGGGCGAAGTCGGGGTCGACGGGTTTGTTGCGGCGCACGGCCGTGATGAAGCGCTGGAAATTGCTCGAGCCGGGCCTGGTGCGGAGGGTTTTCCAGGCCGGGGTGTGGCGGTCCTTGCCGAGGCACACGGAGAGCTCGTGATAGTTTTTGTCGAGATCGATGGCGAGCGCACCCTCGGTGCCATGGATTTTCAGGGAGATGGAATTGTTGTGGCCGGTGGCCCAGCGCGTGGTGTGGAGAACGCCGGGAGCCCCATTGGCCAACTCGACCTGCATGATGGCGGTGTCGTTGGCGTCGAGGGTATAACCAAGACGCTTTTTGCCTTTGATGAAGTTGAGGGTTTTGAGGGTGCAGTTGACGCTGCGGTAGTCGCTGCCGATCGGAAAGGTGGCGAAATCGAGGAGGTGAACGCCGATGTCACCAAGCACACCCATGCTGCCGTGAGCGGAAGACTGGCGCCAGAGCCAGGCGGGGGTGACGGTCCAGTCGCCCCAGGCGCGCGAGGTCAGCCAGGATTGCAGGTAGGAGGCCTCGAAGTGGGTGATGGTGCCGAGTTTGCCTGCGGCGATGAGCGCCCGGGCTTTTGTCAGCGCCGAAGAGTTGCGGTAGGAAAACTGGACCATGTTGACGACGCCGGCCTTGCGTGCGGCGGCGGTCATTTTGCGGGCGTCGGCGTAGTTGGTGGCGAGCGGTTTCTCGCAGAGCACATGCTTGCCCGCGGCCAGGGCCTGCAGCGTGATGGGAGCGTGATAGGCGTCCGGGGTGACGACCGAAACGGCGTTGACATCGGCCTTGGCCAGAAGATCGGCGGCATCTGTATAGACTTCGGGGATATCGAATTTGGAGGCAAAGGCGCGAACCCGCTCCTCATCGACATCACACGCCGCCACCAGCCGGCAGCCTTTGATTTTGGAAAATTGCTCCGCCTGGTGACGGGCCATTCCTCCGGTTCCGATGAGCGCGAGATTAACCATGGCGGAGGGCATAGCAGCGCTGCGGCTCGCGGCAAGCGCAGACAAGAAACCGCTCCGCGGCATTACTGGTCCTGTCCGCACCAGTCGGTGCCCGGACACCGGATTCCGGGGCGATGCCATGCCCTTCGCGGCGGGGTCCGACCGGTGCGCTCCGGCCCTGCCGAGGAGGCGTCTTTGGCCAACCAGAGGATGGTCCGGCCGCCGTGCCGAAGATGGCATCCGGCGCAGGGGAAACGGCCGAGGGGTGGCGAAATCGGCCTTGCGTGC
>REEB01000188.1 GCA_007695295.1 Puniceicoccaceae bacterium | reverse complement strand
TGGAACCACTTCTGGCCCAACTAGCCCCGTGACCCCGCACTCTTAATCACACCCATAACGAACTCCAATTTCCATGGTTCGAGATGACCCGCAGTTGGATTGGAGACGAAACGTTCGAATCCGGAGTCGGTCCGGCGATAGGTGGGCGTCATGCCGGTGAACGGGTCGAGCGGTGCGGTTTCTGCGAGGAAACCCCTCTGGGTGTCGCCGCTTACTGGATACGCACCATGTTGATCTTGCCAGTGGCAGGCGGCATGGGAGGCGGCGGGGAGGATGGCGAGGGATGCCATCCGATGCTCACTGAGGTCGGCCCACTCGAGCGGCCATTCCATAGGCGTGGGATGGAGGAGACCAAGGAGCCGCGGCCACCAGGAAGTTCTGTCCTCGTGGAGGGCCGGCCAGCGGGAGGAAGAGGATGCGCAAGCGCCGGTAGCCGACCAGTTTCATCCCGGCCACGTGGCCGAGCGCATGGTAGAGAATTACCAGAGCTGTGATGACGGTGATCTGCCAGGACCAGAACAAGGTCCGGAGGGTGCGAAACGCCGCCACGGTGGCTCCGAACCAGAAAAGTTTGCGCCGGCCGGTGGAAGTTTGGGTCCCGCTCGCTCCCGCCATTGGCGGTAGTACACCGCGTCCGCCTCGATGCCGTTCATCCTTGGAGGGCGGAAGCCAAGCGAAGCCGGGTGGAGTCGGAGCCGGGGAGGATCCGGCGGGAGATTGCGGGATGGGTTCCCGGATGCCGGAAGAGCCGGAGCCGGAGGCAACGGTTGGTTGAGGAATATGCAATGGAGGGATCTCCGGCTCATCTCTTCGCGGGTCTTTTTGAGCAAGGAGAGGATGCGATAGCGGTAGACTCACTCGGAGTCAACGGGGTTCACCGTGGCCAGCGGTGAGGGGCGGAATAATGGGCCAGGGCATCCATGCCGAGGATCGGATAGAGCATGGTCCGGAAGCTTTGCTCCTCGCTGCTCCCGGTGAATTTCTGGAAGACAATAAATGCGGAGCAAGCGGTCGGTAAGCCCTGGAGGAGGTGGACATCACAGTACAGTAGGTCGAGGTCTGGGGGTGAAATTACAGGCCCAGCCAAGTGGCCCTGTCTTCACGGGCCTCCATTTCATCGGAGTGAAGAACGCAGACGGGCACAAAGCCGAGAGCGGGCAATTCGATGCTTTCCTCGGCGAGCCGTGCGCGAATTTCGTCCGGGATTTCTTCGGGCGGGACCACTCTGCTGACGGCGCGTGCCAATCGGGAGCCTGCGAGGTAGACCAGGCTCGGGATGGTGCGAAGCAGGAAGAAGCCGACGATCACGGCGAGGCCCAGGAGAAGCAGAGAAACCAGCATGGCGGACGAAAGCATGCCAGCGGTCGACGGTGCGGCAAGTTTGTCGTCATGGAGGTGCGCCTCCCGGGGCCGGCGGTGCGCCGGTCATGCGCCGAAACGTTGGGTCCGGTCCTCAGAACCGGCCGCGCTGGGGGCGGGGCTTCGGGCCGAGGGTGACGTAGTCGGTGCGGCGGTCGACGACCAGTTCGACGAGGGTGGTGGTGTTGGGGAAAAAGAAGTCGGGGCTGCGTTGGGCGGAGCGGCCGAGGTCGCTGCTCCAGATGACGATGTTGCGCAGCTTGCGGGTGTCGTAATAGATGCCGCGGTCGACCGCGGGGACGCCGATATGAAGGGCGAGGGCGACCGGGCCAAGCTCGGCTTCGGCTTCCTTGAGGGCGGCGGTGACGGCGGCGGGCTCGGCGAGAAAGCGCCGATAGCTGGGATTGACGGTGTGGGTATGGCCTTCGGCGAGAAAGGCGCGGCCGACGCGCTGGCTGTAATGGGCTTCGGCCCGGCTGACCGACTCGCGGGGGACCAGACCTTCGCGGGTTTTGCTGATCCGGAAGACGGTGCACTCAATGGTGAAATCGTTGATATCGGCGCCGTGGTCGTCGACGGCATGGACGATGAATTGTTGAAAAACCGGTTTGCCGGTTTCGAGGTAAGTGGCGGCGGTGAGACCTTCGAGTTCGGCGGTGAAGTCCCGGAACTCGGCGGCACCGCGGGTGCGGAGGGCGCGCAGGACGACCTCCTCGACCAGGCCCGGCTGGCGCCGGCCGAAGGCGGAGACAATGGAGCCGTGGTCAAGATCGGGGAGGACGCCGAAGCCGAACTCTTCCGGCGGATTGATGGTTTGCCAGGCCAAAGGGGGGGCGTTGTCCCAGTCGCCCGAGGGCTGGGAAAAGTCGAGGCGCAGCTTGACCGAATCCACCGAGGCGCCGGCGATGACGATGGTGCCGTCGGTCCCGGGTTTGTTGATCCAGCCCCGCAGGCCGGTGTAGTCGTCGATCCCGGTGAGTATGGTGAGCTGGACGCCATCGGCCTGAAACCAGGGAACGTCGACCAGGAGGTCGCGGTGGGCGAGCTGCCATTGGTACGGGCTGCCCAGCTCCAGTCCTTCGAGGAGGCCGCGGCCGACCTCGAGAAAGTCGCCCACCTTCCAGCGGCCCTTGAAGAGCGAGCCGAGAAAAGACTTTCCGCGGTGGGCGAGCGGGGATCCGAAGTTGGCGGGCGCGAGCATGATGAGCCGCTTGAGCGGGCAGCGGGCGGGATCGAAGCCCTCCTGGCCGTAGTAGCGCCAGAGCCAGTGGCGGATGACGAGCCCGCCGGTGGAGTGGATGATGGCCTGAAACGGTTTTTTGCAGCGCCCGGCGGCATCGATCATGCCGTGCTCGATGAGACGGCGCTGAAGGCCGTCGGCAATGTCATTGTAGGTGATGGAGTCCTCGCGGGACTCGTAATCGGCATAGAGAATTGTATCGACTTTTCCGATACGATGATGGAGGAGGCGTTTTTTGAGATCCTGGAAAGAGGCGGAGCAGTCGCTCCAGCCATGGATGATGAGGGTGTGTGGGCTGCTGCTCATGGGATGAGGCTGGACCCGGGAGCGGGCAGCGGCAAGTTCTCCGGCGGTTTCCGGGTGGTCGCGATTTTTGCCTTCCCGCCGCTCCTGCCCACGGGCAGTCTGAGACGAGTCAAAACCCCGACCGTCCTGCCGATGAACAAGTCGCCCGCCCGCTCCGCCGCCAACGGCATCAACCCGTCCTTCCGCCTTCTGCTGGTGGAGCAGGACGCCGAAGACGCCGGGCAGATCGAGACCCTCCTGGCGGCTGGGCCGGAGTCGGGCGGAGGGCGGCCGCGTTTCATGCTCGAAGTGGTGACCGGACCGGAGCCAGCCCTGAACCGACTGGCGGAAGATGCCTTTGATGTGCTCTTGCTCGGATTGCCCTTGGGTGAAGAGGAAGGGTTTGCCGGGCTCAATGCATTGGTCTCCCGGGTGCCGGAGATGCCGGTGGTGGTGCTGGGGCCGGGGGCGGCTGAGGAGCGTGGGCATGAAGCGGTCCGGGGGGGGGCGCAGGACTTTCTCTGCAAGAGCCGGCTTGACCGCGCCCTCTTGGTGCAGGCGATCCGTCAGGCTTGGGAGCGCAAGCAGGCAGAACGCCGTATCAGCGAACAGGCCGCGCTGCTGGACCAAGCCCAGGATGCCATCATGATGCTCGACCTCGATGGTGGGGTCACCTACTGGAACCACGGGGCCGAGCAGCTCTATGGCTGGACGGGAACGGAGGCAAAAACTGCCCGGGTCACGGACCTTCTTTTCCGGAAGCCGGATGCCTTCCGCCAGGCGGTTGAGCAGGTGATCGCCGAGGGTCGCTGGGACGGTGAGATGGAGCAGATCAACAAGCAGGGCGACCTCCTGGTGGTACACGCGCGTTATACCATGGCCCGGGATTCGCATGGTCGCCCGCATGCGATCCTCGCCCTCCACACCGACCTCACGGAGCGGCGTCAGCTCGAGGCCCAGTTCAACCGAGCCCAGCGGCTGGAGAGCGTCGGCATCCTGGCCGGGGGCATCGCCCACGACCTCAACAACATGCTCTCGCCGATCCTGCTCTCCCTGGAGTTGCTCAAGCAGCAAATCAAGGAGGACTACGGCCTGACCCTGCTCAAGGCGATCGAGTCGAGCGCCCAGCGCGGAGCGGAGCTGGTCAAGCAAGTGCTTTCCTTCGCCCAGGGCGTCGATGGGCAGCGCATCCCGGTGAACGCCCTTTATCTTGCTTCGGACATCGAAAAAATCCTGCGGGAGACCTTTCCCCGCAACATCCAGGTGGAGGCCGTTCTGGCCCACGACGCCTGGCTGGTGGAAGGCGATCCCGCGCAACTGCACCAAGTGCTGATCAACCTTGCGGTCAACGCTCTTGAAGCAATGCCGGACGGCGGCCTCCTCCGGCTTGGGCTGGAAAACGTGGAGCTGGATGCCAACTACGCGGCCATGCGTTCGGAGGCCCGGCCCGGCCGGTATGCGAAATTCACGCTGAGCGACGATGGCCGGGGCATTCCCGCCGATGCGATCGACCGCCTGTACGAGCCCTTTTACAGCACGAAGCCGCCGGGCAAGGGGAGCGGGCTGGGCCTGCCCACGGCCCTGCGGATCGTGCGGTCGCACGGCGGTTTCATCGAATTCGCTTCCACCGAAGGCAAAGGCTCCACCTTTGCGGTTTACCTCCCGGCCCGGGCGCAGCGCGGGCCGCAGACGGCCTCCCGCCTGCCCGTGCCGCTGCCGACGGGCCAGGGTGAGACCGTGCTGGTGATTGATGACGAGGCTTCCATCCGCATGATCACCAGCCAGACCTTGGAGAGCTTCGGCTACCGGGTGCGGGTGGCGGCCGACGGGGCGGAGGGCTTGGCGCTTTTCGCCAGTCACCGGGAGGAAATCAAAGCGGTGGTGGTGGACCTGATGATGCCGGTGATGGACGGCCGGGCCACCATCAAGGCCCTGCGAAGGATCCAGCCCGGGCTGAAAATCATCGCGGTGAGCGGATTGAAGTCGGAGGCCTCGCTGGAGGATGCGGAAGAGCCGGGGGCGACCCTTTTTCTGCCCAAGCCCTTCACGGCGGAGACCCTGCTGGAGGCGTTGCACGAAGTCTTGCATCCGGAAGAAGAGGAGGAGGCCGGGGATTGAGGCCGGCCTCGGGGTGGTGGTTTTTTGCTGCAACTCCGCGGTGATTGTGGTTGGCTGGGAGGACTATTGCGATGGAAGACTCGAGCGAAAGCGATGCTGATCGAAGTCCCGGGCCGCGGATCCGTGGCCACGCTCGCACGCATTCGGGACGCACTTGTCGCAGGGAATCCCCGGCCCCAGCGGTGGCGAAGCAGCCATGACCGCGTTTGTCGGTGCGCTGATTTTCACGCTGGGAGTGTCGTTTTACTGCTCCCTGCTGGAGTCGTTTATCCTCAGCACGACGGTGGCGGAGATCGAGGATTTGAAGAAGCGCCTGCCCAAGCGCGGGCGGCGTCTGGAGAGCCTGCGAATCGGGCTCAGTGAGACCATTTCGACCATCCTGACCCTGAATACGATCGCCAACACGCTGGGAGCGACGCTGGTGGGCGGCTTGGCGACGAAGCTGTTCGGGCAGGTCTGGCTGGGGGTGGTGTCGGGGGGGCTGACGCTGGCGATCCTGATCTTCTCCGAGGTGATTCCGAAAAACCTCGGGGTGGCCTACCGGGTGCAGTTGCAGCCGCTGTTGATCGGTCCGCTGCACTTCCTGCGGCTGTTTTTCCGGCCGATCAACTGGCTCTGCGGGTTGGCGGTGCGGCTCATCATCCGGCGGCCGGTGGACGAAGGGCCGGACCGCGACGAGGAAATCCTTCTATTGGCGGAGAAAGGGGCGAAGGAGGGCACGCTCACGAGGAGCGAATCGAGCATCATCGCCAACGCTCTCCGGCTCGACGATGTACGTATCGGAGAAATCATGACACCGCGAACGGTGGTGTCGGCCCTGAACCGCGCCTCGACGGTGGACGAAGTGCTGCGGGATTTCAAGAACCTGCCCTTCGCGCGACTGCCCGTGTACGAGGACAGCATCGACCAGATCGTGGGTCTGGTGCGACGGCGCGATCTGCTCAAGGCGATGGCCAATGACCAGCACACCCGCAAGGTCGAGGAGCTGATGCAGGAAGTGCACTTCATCCCCGAGACCGTTTCGGCGGCGGCGGCCCTGCAGTTTTTTCTCAAGACTCACCAGCAGCTGGTGGTGGTGGTGGACGAGTTCGGATCGATGGCTGGGGTGCTGACGATGGAGGACGTGATCGAGCACATCCTCGGCCGGGAGATCTTCGAGAAGGACGATCTGGCGGTGGACATGCGGGAGCTGGCCCGGGCGCGGCACCAGCGCCAGCGCGAGCAGAGCGCCCGCAAGACCTCTTGAGGCGGCGCTTGCCCGCAAGAAGGCGTGGCGTAGGCTGGTTTCTCGATGGCGGCCCACTATGTCCACGACCTGAGCCCGTTCCTGATCCGGTTTTCGGAGAACTTCGGCATCCGCTACTATGGATTGGCCTATGTGCTCGGGTTCATCTGCGCCCTTCTCTTGTTGCGCTGGTATCATGAACGGGGGCGCAGTCCACTGGATGGGGCGGCACGGGCCGACCTGATGGTCTATCTCATCGTCGGGGTGGCGGTTGGAGGGCGGCTGGGATTTTTTTTATTTTACGATCCCGGGGCCGTGGTGCGGGATCCGCTGCTCCTGATCCGGATCTGGGAGGGCGGGATGGCGAGCCACGGCGGGTTCATCGGGGTGTTTCTGGCGCTGTGGTGGTTTTGCCGGCGGCGAGGTTACGGACTCCTGCCGATGGGGGATATTCTGGTGACGTTGGCTCCGGCGGGATTGTTTTTCGGGCGGGTGGCGAACTTCATCAATGGAGAGCTCTGGGGCAAAGTGACGACGGTGCCTTGGGGAGTGATCTTTCCTTCGAGTGCGCCCGGTCTGCCGGTGGAGGCGATACCGGCCCGGCACCCTTCGCAGCTTTACGAGGCCGGATTGGAAGGACTTTTCTTGTTCATTTATTGCCAAGTGCGTTTCTGGCGGAGCGGGGTGGTGCGGCATGCGCCCGGGCAACTGGCCGGCGAATTTCTGCTCGGCTACGCGGTGGCCCGGATCATCGGGGAGGTTTTCCGCGAGCCGGACGCCGGGGTGGGGCTGACCCTGGGGATGAACCGGGGAGCGTTTCTGTCGTTGTTTCTGGCCGGGGCCGGAATCGCGGTTATCGCGTTGGCGCGCTGGCGGGCGGCGCGTTCCCCGGGCGGGGCGCCTGGCGGTCGCTCAAACCGATGAGGTGGCGAAAGCCTTGTCGACGAGTTCGAAGAGCCGGGAGGTGTCGACTGGTTTGGGCATGAAGTCGACGACATTGGCGGGGACCTTTTCGCCCTTGAGCGATTCGCCCGGGTAACCGGAAAGCAGGCAGATCTTGAGATCGGGGGCCTTGGTCATGAGGGCGCGGGCGAGGTCGAGTCCGTTGAGCCGCGGCATGAGCAGGTCGGAAAGGCAAAACCCGAACGGTCCCGGGTCGCGGGCCAGCACCTCGAGAGCCTCCTCCCCATCGGCGGCCTCGGTGACGGAATAACCGCGACTGCGAAGAAGCTCGGCGAGCAGGGAGCGGACGGGCTGGTTGTCCTCGACGATGAGGATGCGGCGCGGCCTGGTGCGGTCCGGCAGGTCGACGGCGCCGGGGGGGGAAGCGGAGGCGGGAGACGGGGTTTCGGAAACCGCAGGGACGATGATGCTGACCTCGGTGCCCCGGCCGGGGTTGCTGACCACCTGGATGGCGCCGTTCATCTGCTCGACGAGACCGTAGACAACCGACAGGCCAAGGCCGTTGCCGAAGTCCTTTTTGGTGGAGAAGAAAGGATCGAAGACCCGGGCGAGGGTGTCTTCATCCATGCCGACGCCGTGGTCGCCGACATCGATGCGGACATAGCGGCCCGGCGGGAGGCTGCCGGTGGTGAAGGACGTCTCCTGCTTCAGCTCGAGATTGGAGAGGGTAAGATTGGCTTCTCCGCCATCGGGCATGGCCTCGGCGGCGTTGAGGAGGAGGTTGAGCACGGTCTGCTCGATCTGGCCGGGGTCGGTGCGGACCTTCCAGAGGTTGGGGGCGGGGGTGATACGGAGCTTGGTTTTACCGCCGAGAACCCCGAGAAAGTAGGGCTTGCGGCGGGTGAGAAGCTCGCCGATGTCGAGATTCTGGAGGGTGAGATTCTGTTTTTTGCCGAAAGCGAGGAGCCTTTTGGTGAGGAAACTGCCCCGATCGGCGCTTTGGGAGATCTTGGTGGCGTAATCCTTGCCGGCGTCGTCGATGGAGGGGTTGAGCAGGAGCAGTTCGGCAAAGCCCTTAATGACGGCCAGGAGGTTGTTGAAGTCGTGGGCGACGCCGCCGGCGAGGCGCCCGATGGAGTCGAGCCGGGCGGCCTGGCTGACCTGCTCCTGCTGTTCTCGGCGGAGGGTGATGTCTCGGGTGATGGCGACCAGTTGGGGACCGGAGGCGGAATCGTGCTCGAAGTGGAGGCAGCGCTGGGCGGTGGTCTCGACCCAGAGGTAGTGGCCGGAGCGGTGTCGCAGCCGGTAGACCATGGAGAGGGGCGCGTTTTCCGAGGCCACCGCTTCGGCGAAGCTCTGCTCGAACTGGGTCCGGTTGTCGGGGTGGACGAGTTTGGAAAACGGTTGGCCGACGAGCTCGGTGGGTTCATGGCCGAGCAGGCGGACGGCGGCCGAGGAGCAGTAGAGGACATGGCCGCGGGGGTCGTGCCGGGAAATCATGTCCGAGGCATTTTCCGCCAAGAGCCGGTAGAGGGTTTCGTTTTCGCGGAGGGATTCGGCGGCCAGCCGGGAAGAAGTGATGTCGACCTCGGTGCCGGTGAAACGGCCGCGGCGGCCTTCGCCCGCGCCGACGATGGTGCCGCGGGTGAGGAGCCAGGTGGTGCCGCCATCCTTGCGGCGGACCGGGCGTTCGAATTCAAACGGGGTGCCGGGTGGATCGCCGAGGTAGGCTTTGACGGCTGATTCGAAGGCTGAGCGGGTCTCCGGGAGGGTGAGATGGAGCCAGGCGTCGGGGCTGTCCGGAAGTTCCCGGACGGAGTAGCCGAGGATGTGCCGGATCGACTGGTCGAGGTGGAAGAGTCCTTCATCAAGGTTCCAGTCCCAGACTCCGACCTGGCCCGCGTTGGTGGCCATGCGGTAGCGTTCCCAGACATCGGAGAGGGCGGTCTCGGCGGCCTTGCGGCTGGTCATGTCGCGCACGATGACCTGGCAGGCGGCCTGGCTGGAAAACTCGATCCGGGTGGCAGCCATTTCGGTTTCGAGCGTGCGGCCCTCGCTGCTGAGGAGCACCAGGGAAAAGACCCGGGTTTCGCCGCCGGCGCCTTCCTGGAGGTCGCGGAAGCGGGCGAGGACCTCCTCGCGGCTGGATTCGGGCAGGTAGCGCAGCAGGGGGCTGTCGACGATGGCGGCGGGGTTGTCTTCGCCGAGAAGGTCGGCCAGAGCCTGGTTGGCGTAAAGAAAGCGGCCGTCGCGGAGGACGAAGATGCCGTCCGGCGAGGTGTCGACCAGGTATTGGTAGCGGTTTTGGCTTTGCCGCAGGTGCGACTCGAGTTCCTTGAAATGGGTGATGTCGCGCAAGGTGCCGGTCATGCGCAGGCTGCGGCCTCTGGCGTCGCGCTGGGTGATGCGTCCGCGGGAGACGACCCAGAGCGGTCTGCCGTCACCCCGGCGGACGCGGAATTCGCAGTCGAAGAAGTCGGCCAGGCCGGCGAGGTGGCGGGCGAGGGCGTCGGAGAGGGCGGGCAGATCCTCGGGATTGATCTGGCGGGCCCACATCTCGTAGGTGGAGGTGAGTGGTTGGGGGGGCTGGCCGAGGAGACCGGTCCAGCGATCGGAGAGGTGGAGCTGGTCTTGGGCCAGATCCCAATCCCAGACGACGAGTTCGGAAGCCTGGAGGGCGAGCTCGGCGCGGTTGCCCTGCTCCCGGAGGTGCTCCTCCTTTTGCTTCATCGGTGTGATGTCCCGGCCGAGGCCCTGGATCTCGGTCAGGTGGCCGTCGGGCGTGAAGAGACCCTTGAAGGACCATTCCTCCCAGCGTTTTCCGCCATCGGGATCGATGCGGTGGTGGGAGAGGGTGAAGCCCGGCTTGTCCGCGGCGAGGGTGGGCAGGGCGCGCAGGAAGAGTTCGCGTTCGGTGGTGGCGAGGGAGTCCAGCCAGGAGCGGCCGACTTCGCGGGCAAACGAAGTGCGCCGGGCGCGGCAAAACGAGGGATTGGCGTAGAGGATGACGCCGTCGGGCCGCAGGCGCAAGAGGTGTTCGTGGTGCTCTTCGAGCAGGGTGCGGTAGCGGTGATCGCTGAGTTCGAGGGCGCGGCGGGTCTGCTCCAGCTCGCGTCTTTCGCCGACCTCGCGCAGGGCGCGCTCGACGACGAAGCCGAGGCGGAAGAGCTGGGATTTGGGGAGAAAGTCGTCTGCTCCGGCTTTGAGGCACTCCACCGGATCATCGTCGCCATGGGTGGAAGTGAGAAAGATGAACGGAATGCCGGGCTTGGCCTGGTGAAAGAGGTCGAGGGCGAGGCGGCCGCTGAAGGCGGGTAGAATCAGCTCGGCAAGAACAAGGTCGTAGGTACCGGCCGAGAGCATTTCCACAAAGCCCTCCCGCGTCTCCACCATTTCCCAGCGACAGTCGAAGCCGGCTTCGCGCAGGTGTGCAACCGCACCCAGTGCGTCGGGCGCATGGGTTTCCAGGAATAAAATACGGAGGATGCGGGGCATGTGAGACAGCCGGAGTGCTTGCGAGGACGGCCTGAAGCGACAGGGGAAGTCACCGGACCCGTTGCGGGGCCCGGGGGTTGCCCGTGGAAAAACCGCGGGCGGTAACCCAACAGGACGCCATTATCTGTTATTTCGCCTGCCCGTGGAAGACAGGCAACGGCATTTCCCGTTTTGGGGGTCAATTCAGGAATACCCTGATGACCTCAAGGTGAGTTTCCCTTAGGTAAGAATCAAGAGCAGTAGGTAAAAGCGCTCAGTTCCGTGTGGAATGAGCCGACCGGGAGAGCAGCCGGTGGCAGTCGATCAGGAGATGGGACGAGGGGCGGCGAGGGCATGCAGAGCGCGTTCCATGCGCCGCAGTCCTTCTTCCAAGGTTGAGCGGGGACAGCCGAAGTTAAGGCGGACAAAACCCGGCGCCCCGAAATACCGGCCGTCCGAGAGGCCGATCCCTGCCGCCTCGAAGAAGGCCGCGGGGTCGTCGACTCCGGGCAGTTCGGCTTTGATCCAGGCGAGGTAGGTGGCCTCGGGATCGTAGACCGTGAGGCCGGGCAGGCGGTTCCGGATGGCGGCGAGGACTAGGTCGCGATTGCCGCGGAGGTAGCGCAGTAAATCGCCGCGCCAGCTTTCCCCGTGGAGGAAGGCGGCTTCGGTGCCGGTGTAGCCGAGGGGCGTGACTTCCGAGGTGACGCCCCGGGCGGCCTGCAGAAAGGAGCGCCGCAGAGTGGCATCGGGGATGATGGCAAAGGCGGCGGCGAGGCCGGCGAGATTGAATGTCTTGCTCGCCGCCATCAAAGTGATGGTGCGGGCGGCGGTCTGCGGGTCGAGGCAGGCGGCCGGGAGGTGGCGGGCGTTGTCGAGAACGAGGTCGCAGTGCACCTCGTCGGAGCAGAGGACCAAGTCATGACGCGCGCAGAAAGCGGCCAATCGCTCGAGGTCGGGCCTTGTCCAGGTCCGGCCGACGGGATTGTGGGGGTGGCAGAACAGAAGGAGCCGGGAGCGCGGGCTGACGGCGGCCTCAAGGGCCTCCCAGTCGATTTCATAGCGGTGGCCCTTTTCGGCCAGGGGGACTTGCTGGACTTCACGTCCGGCCCATTCCGGAGCGAGGAGGAAAGGAGGGTAAATCGGGGTGAAGGTGAGCACGCCATCGCCGGGCCGGCCGACGGCACGGCAGACCAAATTGAGCCCGACCCCGAGGCCGGGCAGCCAGACCAGCCACTCCGGATCGATGCTCCAGCCATAGCGTTGATCGAGCCAGGCGAGGACGGCCTCGATGGTTTGCGGGGTGGGGCGGGCATAGCCGAAGACACCGTGGCCGACCCGTTCGCGGAGCGCCTCGAGGACCGGCTCGGGGGAGCGGAAGTCCATATCCGCCACCCACATCGGAAGGACGTCGCGGCCGGCGTATTTCTGCCACTTCTGGCTGTCGGTGTCGCGGCGCTCGACGGGGGTGTCAAAGCAAGGGTGAAAGGAGGGCTCGGGCATGGTGCGCTGGCGGGATCGGAACTTGCGGCCCCGCGGCAACGGGAAATGCTGCCGGGCGGGGCAAAACCCGCCAGTGTGGGGAGAGCTGCGGCCGGGTCGATCGTTTTTCTGTGCCGGATGCATCCAGGTGTGACACAGGAGTGGGTCAGATTGGCGCAATAGGCGAACCTATGATTTTCGTAAGAACTTGATTAGCAGCTATTTGACATACCAGAAAGTTGGCCCGGAAACTGCATTTCATATGGGTGCAAGTGAAACACTTCCCAATCGTAAACCCTACATCCAAGGAGGAATAACGATGAAACTCGCACGACAAATGACACCTGATCGGCGCCTTGGGCGCAACCTGCCCGGATCGCCGCTATGGCGGAATCCGTTTACCGATATGGACCGGGAGTTTGAGCGGGTCCTGTCCTGGGCCTTCTCGGATTTTCTCGGTGGGGATGATGCGTCTCCAGCCGCATACTGGGACCATCCGGAAGTCAACCTCTACGAGGACAAGGAGAACTTCTTCCTGCGCATTGCCCTGCCCGGGTTGAAGCGGGAGGACATCCACCTCGAAATGGGTGAAGGCGTTCTCATTGTGAGCGGAGAGCGCAAAGCCTTCGACAGTGAGGGCAAGGAGGAGAACACCTTCCGCTTCAAGCGGAGCATCTCGGTGCCGGTCCAAGTCGAGGCGGAGAACGTTTCCGCGAGCTATGAGAAAGGCATCCTCACGGTGACGCTGCCGAAGCGCGAGGAGATCAAGCCCAAGAAGGTTGCCATTGAGGTCAAGTAAACCGCCGCATGCCGGCCAACAACCATTCACTCAACCACGGAGGAATTAACCATGACAGTTCTAAGCACCTTTCATCCCCAGGCCCGCCAGCCTGCCCGCACCGAGTCCGGCGAGGGAAAATCGGCACTGTTCGTTCACCCGCGCTATGACCTGAAGGCCAGCGACGACGCCTACGGGCTGGAAGTATTCATGCCCGGAGTGGCGAAGGACCAGGTTGACCTGACGGTCGAGCAGGGCGAGTTGGTGATCATCGGCCGCCGCGACACCAAGTTGCCGGAGGGCTGGACCGCGATCTACCGGGAGAGCCCGGCCGCCGACTACCAGTTGCGGCTGACCTTGGATGACACCATTGATCCGACCAAAATTCACGCCGAGCTCGAACATGGCGTGCTCCGGGTGACCCTGCCCAAGGCGGAGGAAGTCCGCCCGCGCAAGATCACGGTCTCCTGAGGGTCACCCTCTCGTTGCCGCGCCGCTTCCCATGGGAGCGGCGCTTTTTTTGCCCGAATCCATGTGAAAGGCATTCAGCCGGAGCGGGCGCGTCCGAAAAGATAAGGATTCAGTAATGGAAGATACCCTCCACTTCAAACCGAGAGAGGTTTCCATCCGGCAGTTGGCCGACGGGCATTTTCGTCTGGTGGAGTGCCAGACGACCCGGGCCATCACCCCGATTGCCTTCAACAACCGCAAGGCGGCCCGCAACTGGGCGGCCGGGCGGGGATTTTTGCTGGTGGGTGAGCCGGAGAAACCCGAACCCGGGATTGGCCGCAACTAGCCGGCCGGTTCCAACCAACGCTGTCCGCCCTAGCGGTGCAGGCCGATCCCGCCGTCCACGGCGAGGATCTGGCCGGTGATTTGCGAAGCCCGCTCGGAGACGAGAAATCCAACGGTTTGAGCGATGTCCTCGGGCAGGGTAATGCGGCCGAGGGGGAAGGATGTGCCGCGGCGTTTCATATCTTCGGGTGAAAGCCCTGCGGCGGCCTGGATTTGCACCTCCCCCTCGCTCAGGACCCAGCCGGGGTGGATGGCGTTGACGCGGATGTGCTTCGGTGCGAGCAGCCGGGCGAGGCTGCGGGTGAGGGTGACAAGACCGGCCTTGGACGCGCCGTAGGCGAGCAGGTCCGGGGTGCTGATTTTCGACTGGAGTGACGTGATGGTGACGATGTTGCCGCCGCCGCGGCGCGTGAGGGCCGGGACGGCTGCTTGGGCGAGAAAGAAGGGACCGCGCAGGTTGGTGGCGTGGATGCGGTCCCAGAGCTCCGGGGTGGTGTTTTCGAGCGTGCCGCGGGCGGAAAGCCCGGCGTTGCTGACGACGATGTCGAGGCCGCCGAAGGTCGATTCGGCAAAGGCGACGGCCGCGGTGACGGCCCCGGGGTCGCCGACATCGGTCTGGATGAAGGCGGCGCGGTGGCCCTGGGAGCGGAGGCTATCCGCGGTGGTTTCGCCGGAGCGATCCACATCAGCCACGACCACGGCGACGCCGCGGGCCGCAAGGTGACCGGCGATGGCGGCCCCGATGCCGCGGGCGGCTCCGGTGACGAGGGCGGTTTGGTTGGCCAGGGATTCAATCATGCGGGCGAGGCGATGGAAAAAGGCGGAACATGACGCGGAGGCGGCGCGGTTGGTCAAGTCCGATTGGCATCCGCAGAGGTTGACGGAGCGGAGAAGCGCCCCGCAAGGGCGGCGCCGATCGCGGCGGCGAACGTGGCGAGGGCGGCCAGAGGAAGCGCCAGGGGCAGGGAGGCGCCGATTGCCCAGGCAGTGGCTCCGGCCACCGCCGACCAGAGAACCGGAAGCACCAGCAGCAGGGCGAGCACGGGGCCGCGGGCCAGCAGCAGGAGTAGTCCCATCGTGGATACGACGGTGGGATCGGGAAAGATTCCGAAAACCTGCAGGTCCGCCCGCCCGCTTCCGCTGACGAGAGCGGCGAGCGGGAAAAGGACGATGCCGCCGGCGGCCAGGATCCAGCCGATGGCGGCGACCGCACGCGGAAGGGGTGGCGTCGCGGCTTTGGCCGCCGCCAAACCCCAAGCGAGGATTAGCCCGGCCTGGATGGTGAAGCCCCATGCGAACCAATGTCCGGCCCAGACGAGGTCGGCGTAGGGTCCGGCAAGAAACTTCCAGGCGGTCCAGCCCCAGGCCCCGGCCAGGAGGAAAGCGGGCCGGAGGGCCGAAGGGCGGCGCCAGACCCAAACCAGCACAAGCAGGCCGGCCGCGAGGGCGACGACTTGGAGGGGCCATTGGGCGGCGTTGTGGCGCTCGATCAGCCGCTGCCAGGTCTCAAGGGTGAAGGGGACAAAATCCTCCAGGGAGTAGGAGAGCCAGACCGCCATGATCAGAGCGCGCGGACATGGTCGGCCATCCTCCGGCGCATGGCTTCGTCCGGCATGCGGCCAAGGCCGCCGCCCATGTTCTCGCGCAGGTGCTCGACCCGGCTGGTGGCGGGGATGGCGCAGGTGACGTGGGGATGGGAAACGATGAACTTGAGCAGAAACTCCGCCCAGTTGGAGCAGTCGATCTCCGCGGCCCACGAGGGCAGCGGGTAGTTGCCCGACTTGAGCCGGCGGATCAGTCCGCCGCCGTCGAACGGCCGATTGGCAATGACGGCCACCCCGCGGTCGGCCGCGAGCGGGAGGAGCCGCCGTTCGGCCTCGGGGTGGGTGATGTTGTAGGTGAGCTGGAGGAAATCGATGTCCTCGCTGCGCAGGATGGCCTCAACGTCGTCATGCCGGCGCCCGTGGGACGTGGTGATGCCAAGGTAGCGGACCTTGCCCTCGCCCTTGAGGCGGCGGAGGTTTTCCAAGTGGGGCTCCCAGGACAGGAGGTTGTGCACCTGCACGAGATCGAAGTGGTCCACGCCCCAGAGTTGGAGTGATTCATTGATTTGCTCAGCGGTGCGGCGGCCATCGCGGATCCAGACCTTTTCGGCGGAGAAGAGGGTCTCCGGAATGCCAATCTGCTCGAAGCCGTGTCCGAGCACTTCCCGGGCGGAGCCGTACATGGGGGAGCAGTCGATCATGCCGCCTCCGGCATTGAAAAAAGCCTTCATCACGGCGGTGGTGTTTTCGAGGGCCCGGGCATCGGCGCCGACGTTGAAGGTGCGCCAAGTGCCCAGACCGATGACCGGGAGCATTTCTCCGCTGGAAGGGATCGGCTTGGCATGGGGGGCCGGCGAGGAGGCGAGGAGGCGGGGAGGAGTGAAGGCGAGTGCGGCGGCTCCGCCGGCGATGAGGCGGAGGGCTGAGCGGCGGGTGAGGGAGGTGGTGTTCATGGGTGCGATGATGGGCGGGCGGCCGAGGCGGGCGGGAAGCGCCGGCGCCCGAGAGTGGCGGTGAAGAGGATGAGGATGAAGCAGAGCAGCACGAAGAGCTTGTTGATGAACCAGTTGGTCCGCCAGATGGACCACTCCGGATCGTTGAGAAAGAGGGTGAAAAGCGTCAGGATGATGACGATCTCGATTGCGGCCATGGCGATGGCGAGGGGCCGCGTGTACCACGGCATCCGCAGCAGCGCCCAAGCCAGCCAGAGGTGGGCCACCGGCCAGAGATCCCAGAAGACATATCGGGTCAGCGCCACCCCTTCAAAGGCCGCGAAGGTGATCGGGAAGAGGTATTTGATGACGATCGTCCAGGCTGACAGGATGATGAGGAAGTGGGCCAGAAACGTCAGCCAGTGGTCCGCGGCGGCGGGTGGATCCGTGGGCTTGCCTGTGGCTGCCTGGTGCACGCCCACACCTTGCCACTGGTGGCGGGCTGGGTCCACTCTGGAGAACGATCCGAAGGATTCCTGCACTGAGGGCGCAACGGTTCCGACGGCGTCCCCGGGACAGTCGGCGGGACAGCGGTTCAGGGCATAGTGAAGATCTCGATACGCCCGATGCCGGGCTGGTTTTCGGCTTCCCGCAGGTGGACGGTGTAGGCTCCCGGTGGCAGGGTGAGGAGGAGGGCGGCTTCCCGTTCATCTTCCGGTGCGAAGCCACTGGCCTCGATCGCCGCTGCCTGGTCGGCTTCCTGCCAGGCATGGTTTTCCGCGAGCAGATTCTGGTTGCTGTCAAACACCCGGAGGATCGGGTCGGGCAGGGGATTGGCCACTCCCAGGGCAGCCATGGACGGGCCGCTGCCCCGAAGGAGCACGCGCCGTCTGGCTTCGGCCGAGCCGTCGACGACGAATCCCGCGATGAGGACACGGCCGCCCTGCTCGATTTTGCCTCGTATGGAAAGGTTGATCAAAGCGGCTCCGGCTTCGGATCCGACGATCCCGTCGAGATCGAAAATTTCGACCAGACCGATGCCGGTCTCTCCCTCGGGGTTGCGCAGGTGAACGGTGTAGGGCTGGTTGGCTTCCAGTTCGATGAGGAGAGCCGCTTCCTCTTCGCGGGAGGGGCCGAAACCGCTGGAGGCGATGAGGTCGGCGTCGGGATGGGTGGTCCAGCTGCGGTTGCTGAGGAGTTCCTGTCCGTGGCGGTCGAAGAGGACGAGCATTGGATCGGGCAGCAGCCCGGTGAGACCGAAATCGGCCAGGGAAGGTCCCTTGCCGGTCAGCAGCAGGGTGCGTCCGGCGCCCTCGCCAAGGACAAAACCTGCAATCATGATGCCGGCGCCGCGCAGGTTCTGGCCGCGGCTGGAAAGGTTGACCATGGTGGCGAGGGGCCGGAGGGTCAGCTGGGCGACCGCTTCCACCTGGGTGAGGGAGGCGCCCTTGATGTTTACGGCATAAAAGCCCTCGTCGGCAGTGCTGATGTCCGGCAGGTGGAGCACGTGTCCGGTGGCGCCAGGAATGGGCTGGCCGTTGTGAAACCACTGATAGCTTCCGGGATCTTCCATGGTGTAGGCGGCCCGAAGGTGGATTGATTCGCCGGCGAAAGCGATGAGCGGGGACTGCGGATCCCAATCGTCGCCTGGTTCCAGAAAGAGCGGGGCCAACCCGAAGTCTGGGTCAACCGTGCCGGGAAGCGCGCCCGGGAAAACCTCCGCCGCCAAAAGGCTCCCATCGCTCCATGAGCGGGTTTCCAGGAGCCGCAGGCCCGCCGGCAGGTCGTTGGGGAGGAGCGCTCCCCAACGGGGAATGCCATCGGCGGCGAGAGCTTGGTAAAAGGCGGCGTAGCGTTCGTCGACGACACTGCCGGTCGGCTCGATGGGGACGATGGCCAGCGGCCGGCCGGATCCGGAGGCGTCGTTATGGAGGAGGACGAAGTTGCGGGGGTGGTGGCGGCTGCTTCCGACGAGGGCGCTGGCTTCATCGGTTCCGGTGCCGGGCCGGATGACGGAGGCGGGTTCTTCCACCGTGAGCAGGTGGAGGGGGTCTTCTCCGTCCCCGCCGTCGTTGAGCACGATCTGGAGGCGGACATGGTTGCCCGGGGTGAAGCGGTCGTTGGCGCTCGGCTCAATGACAAACCAGCCGGTGTGCGAACCGGTGGCGTCGGTGGCGAAGGTGAAATGGCGATCGCCGAAATCGCCTTGCCGGAAGCGGGGTGAACTGCGGTGCGATCGCCACTCCGACTCGCCTCCGGTGACGAAGATCATGTTGCCCGCACCGATCTCGCCGGGCGGGTCGCGGTCGTCCACCACCCGATTGCCGTAGCGATAGACCGAATACGGAAGCAAGCCATCGATCCGGACGCGGAAGGCGGTGGGGACGCGGCGGTGGTTGTTTCCGGCCTTGTCGCGGCCGCCTTGGATGTAGCGGGGCATCCAGACGCCGGTGGTGCGGACCCGCCGGATCTCCTCCGACTCGAGGGCGGGCAGGCCCGGAGCGGCGGCCTGGAGGCGGGCCGGCCCGGGCGTGCCTTCGGTGGCCGGGGCGGGAAACGACGCGATCCCATTGGCGGCGGTGGTGGCGGCGATGGTGGCGGCTCCGGCGGGAGTCAGCCAAGCCAGGGTCACCTCTCCGGAGAAGGCCGGGTCGATGAAGCCGTTGGCGTCGGTGGCATGAACCTGTAGTGGCGGGAGCGGGGTGCCGATCTGCCAGGCCGGGGGAAGATTTCCGGCGAAGGCGAGCCGGTCGGCGGGTGCGGCCGGTGAGGCCGCGACTCTGATCCGTCCGAGGCGAAGCTCCGCCCGCGGACCGGAGGTCCCGTCCATGAAATAGTAGCGCCAGAGGAGCTGGACATAGGGCTGGCCGAGGGCTTCGGCGGGCAGGGCGACGGGCCCGAGGTGGACGGGACCGTCATCGCCCCCAGTGCTTCGGATGTACTCGACCGGGTGGTTGTCGGGGCCGGTGAGATCGAAAAAAGGACCCTCGGTTCCGACGCGGTATTGCAGGCGGAGCGCGTAGCTTCGCTCGTTGGGATGAAGGGTTTCGGCTTCCCAGCTCAGGGCGGAGGCGGTGACGCCGCGGGTATCAAGGGCCAGGAGGGCGCCGCCCAAATCCCGTTCGCGCCCGGTATTGATAAAACTGATACCTTTGGGGCCGAGCCCGTTGATGCGGGTGCGCCGCGTGGCGGCGTACGGGAAATCGGCATCGTCGGGGGCGAAGGCATCGTCGGGCGGAATGGCGTAGGCGAAGGCAAGGTCCTCGCCGAGACCGGGGTCGGAGCGGTCGCTCTGGAGGAAGAGCATGTGGGGCGGGAAAGTTCCGACGGGCTGGTGGGGCGACCACTGGTCGAAGGCATAGGCTCTCTCGCCGAGGGTGTGAGGTGCGGGGTAGACCAGCAGATTGAAAGTGCGGGTGACGGGCTCTTCGAAGGTTGCACCGACGGTCACGGTGATGGTGACATCGCCAGGCCGCAGCGGATCGACCACGAGGTGATCGGCGATGAAGTCGAGGTGGGCGGATCCTTCGGGGGCGGCGGCCATGGAGATTACGGGAGGCAGCGTCTGATATTCGGGGAAGAGCGCCGGGAGGTGGAAGGCTGCGGGGGCGCCGCCGGCGATGAGCTGCGGGGGGTGAGCCGGATTTCGGGAAACCAAGAACAACTCTTCCAGCAAGGGACTCCACGGGACGGTTAAATCCTCGGGGTCGAGGTGCCAATCCCAGGGGCGTCCGCTCCAGACGCGGGCTTTGAGGCGGGTGTCCGCGGTGATGGGGAAAGGCGCCTCGTAGCGGACGGCGGAGGCCGAGGGCAGGCCATCGTGGCCGCGGGGATCGGAGCCATCGGTGGTGTAATAGACCGTCCCGCTGTCGGGCGGCGGGGATTTGAAGGCAACGGTAACCGCTTCATCGATCAGTCCGGCAGCGGTGGCGAGGGAGGGCGGCGGAGGGAATTGTTCATCGATCCAAGCGAATCTGTCGAGCAGCCATTCCCGCAGGTGTTCGACTTCGCCGAGCCAGCCGCCGAAGCGGTAAGTGAAGAGATTGCCCCAGCGCTCGTAGTTGCGTGGTCCGGCCTCGGCGAGTTCATCGAGGAAGGCATCGAAGTGGGCGTTGAGGGTTTCGTCGCTGAAGACGGTTTGGCGGGCTTCCAGCCAGCGGTCGGTGTAGCGCTGCCAGAAATCCGCGTGCCGGAAAAGGTGAACCCACCAGTGGGCAATGAAAGGGGCTCCGCCTGGATTCCAGTGGCGGGGATCGTCGTCGCGGGTGTCGCGCGATCCCATCGACCGGTCGAAATCCCAGATGGGGCCTGCCCGCACCAGGGGGTCCCCGCGGTCCAGGTGGTAGAAGGTGCTGAAGACCGGCCAGTCGATGTTGGCGGTGACCATGTTGACGAGGCTGGTGTTGATCCAGTTTTCGGTGTCGATCACCGCCGGGTAGCCGAGTTCGGGATCATTGCTTTGGAGGGCGGCGACGACGGCCTCGAGGCGTTGTGCCAGCCAGGATTGCTGCTCCGGGGTCGGATCTCTCGGGCGGTAGACTTGGAACAGGTGGCGATCGGCGATGAAGGATTGAAAGGTCGGGGAGAACTTGTCGCTGCGGAAGATGTAGCCGCCGGAGATTTCCGGTTCCTGGATCTTGGTCCTGCGCAGGGGGGTGATGTCGGTGCGGTTTTCGCCTACTTTGACCGACTCCATGAGGACATAGACGCCGGCATAATGGTCTTGGGAGAGATCGTTGGCGCCGGTGCGGAGGAAAACTTCCACCAGTCTCCAGCGGTAGGCGGACTCACCCAGTCCGGTGGCGAAGAGGGCGGCCAGCGGGGTTCGGAGCAGGGCTGGATCCAGC
>REEB01000221.1 GCA_007695295.1 Puniceicoccaceae bacterium | reverse complement strand
GATCGAGGTGCTGCCGTTTGTTCCCGCCGAAGAAGAGGACAGCGCCCTGCTGGTCGACCTGCCGGCCGGTGCTTATACGGTCCTGCTGAGCGGCCTCGAACAGGGCGTCGGCATCGGCATAATCGAGATCTATGTGATCGAGGATCCGGTCAACTGAGTTGGGACCCACACTGCGCGGGGAAACCGGCGGCCAGGTGTAATCACGAAGATTGGCACAGCTTCGAGAACGGAATTCTGGTGTGGAAGCGCCATCTTGGCGCTTCGAAGCGGCTGGTCTGCGACGAGCTCAGTCATGGGGAAGCCGCTTCCACCCTTTGTTCGGTCACTGGTGTTGGTGCGATTGACATCCTTCAAGACTACACCCGGTGACCCGGCGGCCCCTCCCCCCGGTTTTCCCCTTGACCCTCGGGGTGGGGGGAGGGCATGAGTTGGCCAACGGTGAAAATCCACGTCTTTGTCACCCCCAAGAAAACGGTTCTCGACCCGCAGGGCGAGGCGGTCGGCCATGCCCTGCACAGCCTGGGTTGGTCGGACCTGCGCCAAGTGCGGGTGGGCAAATTCATCGAACTTGAGGTCGATGCCGGGGAGGAGAAGAACCTCGACGACCGCATCGACCAGTACTGCCGGGACTTGCTCAGCAACCCGGTGATCGAGGACTACCGGTGGGAAATCGCCTCCCGCTGAGCCTCGCGAACCCTGCCCCGGCGAACCGGCCGCGCCCGGCTCCGCGCACCCCGACGCAACCATGAAGGCCGCCGTACTCCAGTTTCCCGGCTCCAACTGCGATCAGGACGCCCTCGCTGCGCTGCGGGACGGCCTTGGCATCGAGGCGGGCTACCGCTGGCACAAGGAAACCACCCTCGGGGACTTCGATCTCGTGGTGGTGCCGGGCGGGTTCAGCTACGGCGACTACCTGCGCTGCGGGGCGATCGCGCGCTTTTCGCCCATCATGAAGGCGGTGGTGGCCTTCGCGGAGCGGGGCGGCAAGGTCCTCGGGATCTGCAACGGCTTTCAAATCCTCTGCGAGGCGGGACTCCTGCCGGGGGCGTTGATCGTCAACGACTGCCTCGAATACCGCTGCCTCACCCCCCACCTGCGGGTCGAGGAGGCGGGACCGCTCTTCAACCCCGCGAGCCTCGGCCCGCTCCTGCGCCTGCCGATCGGCCACGGCGAAGGCAACTACCGCATCGCCCCGGAAGGTCTCGCGGAGCTGAAGGCCAACGGCCAGGTCCTCTTCCGCTACGCCGACGCCGCGGGGCGCGTGACCGAAGCGGCCAATCCCAACGGCTCGATCGACAACATCGCCGGCATCCGCAACCGCGCCGGCAACGTCTTCGGCATGATGCCGCACCCCGACCGCGCCTTCGCCGCCTACCATCCCAGCCAAGACGGGCTCGCGGTCTTCCGATCGCTTCTCGAACTGCCCGCCCCGGCCCACGCCTAGACGCCCCCGGACTTTCCCGACGCACCGATGACCCGACCGCCGCTTCCGCCCAACCCGGATCCCGTGCTCAACGTGCCGCTGACCGAGGAGCTGATCCGCCGGCACGGCCTGCTCGACGAAGAAATGGCCCGCATCCGCGAGCTGCTCGGCCGCGAGCCCACCCTGACCGAGCTGGGCATCTTCAGCGTGATGTGGTCGGAGCACTGCTCCTATAAAAACTCCAAGCCCCTGCTGCGCCTCTTCCCGCTGGAGAAAGCCGAGACGGGCGACGGCCCCGGCCGCATCCTGGTGAAAGCCGGGGAGGAAAACGCCGGCGTCATCGACATCGGCGGCGGCTGGGCGGTGGCGTTTAAAATCGAGTCCCACAACCACCCCAGCGCGGTCGAGCCCTTCGAAGGGGCGGCCACCGGCGTGGGCGGCATCATCCGCGACATCTTCACCATGGGGGCGCGGCCGATCCTCGTGACCAACTCCCTCCGCTTCGGCGAGCTGGACGACCCAACGGTCAAGCGCCTCTTCCGCGGCGTGGTCGCCGGCATCGCCCACTACGGCAACTGCATCGGCCTGCCCAACCTCGGCGGCGACGTGTATTTTGACGACAGCTACGAAGGCAACCCCCTGGTCAACGCCCTCTGCCTCGGCGTGCTCCGGCACGACGAGATCAAGCGCGGGGCCGCCTCCGGGGTGGGCAATCCCGTCTACTACGTGGGCGCGGCGACCGGGCGCGACGGCCTCGGCGGGGCGAGCTTCGCCTCCCGCGAGCTGAGCGAAGAAAGCCAGGCCGACCGCCCCGCGGTCCAGAAAGGCGACCCCTTCATGGAGAAACTCCTCCTCGAGGCCTGCCTGGAGATGATGGCCGTGCCCGGCCTGGTCGTGGGCATCCAGGACATGGGGGCGGCCGGCCTGACCTGCTCCGCCTGCGAGACGGCCGCCCGCGGCGGGGCCGGCATCGAGATCGAGCTGGACCAAGTCCCCCAGCGCGAGACCGGCATGAACTCCTACGAGATCATGCTCTCGGAGAGCCAGGAGCGCATGCTGGTGATCGTGCAGAAAGGCCGCGAGGCGGAGGTCGAAGCGATTTTTGAGAAATGGGACCTGCATGCCGCGCACGTCGGCCAAGTCACCGACACCGGCCGGATGGTCGTGCTGCAAGGCGGTTCCCCGGTGGCGGACATCCCCGCCCGCGGCCTCACCGATGAAGCGCCCGTCTACCAGCGGGAAACCCGCCGGCCCGCCTACCTGGACGAAGTGCAGCGCTGGGATCCCGCCAGCCTGCCGGCGCCGGCGGCCGCCGACCTGGAAACGGCCCTGCCCAAGCTCCTCGGCCATCCCACCATCGCCTCCAAAGCCTGGGTTTACCGCCAGTACGACCACATGGTGCGGGCCTCCACCGTGGTCGCGCCCGGCAGTGATGCGGGCGTGGTGCGGATCGACTGCGGCGAAGCCGGCGACCGCTACCTCGCGGTGGTCAACGACGGCAACGGCCGCTACTGCGCCCTCAACCCCCGCCGCGGCGGCCAGATCGTGGTGGCCGAAGCCATGCGCAACCTCGTCTGCACGGGCGCCCGCCCGCTGGCGGTGACCGACAACCTCAACTTCGGAAACCCCTACAAGCCCGAGGTCTTCTACCTCATGGCCGAAGCCGTGGCCGGCATGGCGGAGGCCTGCCGCGCCTTCGACACCCCGGTGACGGGCGGCAACGTGAGCCTCTACAACGAAAGCCCGCGAGGCGCGATCGACCCGACCCCGGTGGTGGGGGCGGTCGGCCTGCTCGAGGATCCCGCCCACCTCACGCCCAGTCACGCCGGCCGCGCGGGACTGACCCTCGTGCTGATCGGCGGCTTCCCCTTCGAACTCGGCGGCAGCCAGTATTTGAAAATCATCCACGGGCTCAAAACCGGCGACGCCCCCTCGATCGACCTCGAAATCGAGAAAACGCAGAACACCTTTCTGCTCGACCGGATCGCCGCCGGAGACGTGGCTGCGGCGCACGACCTGTCGGAAGGCGGACTGCTGGTGGCGGCCGCCGAAATGGTCTTCGGGGCCGACGGGGTGGGGGTCTCCCTCGACCTGACCGCCGCGGACGGCCCGCGCGCCGACGCCCTTCTCTACGGCGAAAGCCAGGGGCGTATCCTGTTGGCCACTACGCCCGAGAAAACAGCCGGTCTCATCCAGGCCGCCGCCGCCGCCGGCGTCAGCGCCCAGGTCATCGGCGAAACCACCGGCGACGGCCGTCTCGAAGTCCGGCTCCCCGGCGGGTCCAAGGGCCTCGGCTGGTCGGTGGACGAACTCCACCGGGCCTGGAGCGGCGCGATCGAACAAGCCATGCACCGGCCCGGCATCCGCTCATGAGCGACCCCATCCGACACGAGTGCGGCATCGCCCTGGTGCGGCTGAAGAAGCCGCTGAATTATTACTACGAAGTTCACGGCACCGCCCTCTACGGCTTCTTCAAGCTCTTTCTCCTCATGGAGAAGCAGCACAACCGCGGGCAGGACGGGGCCGGAGTGGCGGCGGTCAAGCTGGATATGCCGGCGGGCGAGCCCTACATGTTTCGCGAGCGCAATGTGAAGCCCAACCCGCTCGACACCATTTTCAAAGCGCTGATGAAGCAGTACAACCGCCTCATCCGCGACAACGTGGTTCACCCCGAGTTTCCGGCCACGGTGAAGACGCACTTCGAGTTCGGGGCCGAAGTCTACCTCGGCCACCTGCGTTACGGCACCTCCGGCGGCTACCACCAGGCGGTCTGCCACCCCTTCTTCCGTCGCAGCAGTTGGCCGGTGCGCAATCTCCTCCTGGCCGGCAACTTCAACATGACCAACACCCCGGAGATGAACCGCCGCC
>REEB01000060.1 GCA_007695295.1 Puniceicoccaceae bacterium | reverse complement strand
GGCGGGGGCGATGGCTCCGGCGGAGGGGGAGCGGCGTTTGATTTCGGCGATGACAGCGAGCCGGTCTGCCCGGCGGACGGCGTCGTGAAACGAAGGCGGCCGGGGCAGGCGGGCGGCGGCGGCGGCGAGATCTTCGGGAGAGACGGTGCGCAGGCGGGGGGCGAGTTCCCGGTGTTTCCAGGCCATGATTTCGGCGAGCTTGTCCATGGTCATGAGAAAGGGGAAGGCATCCCGGCGGATGAAAGCAGGAAGTGGGGCGGGCCGGGTCAGCCGCGCCGGTCGAACCAAGCGCGGAAACCGGCGAGGCCGTCTTCGAGGGTGGTGGCGGGCGCGTAGCCGAGGAGCCGGCGGGCTTTGGAAATATCGGCCCAAGTCTGGGGGACATCACCGGGCTGTTCGGGGAGTTTGTCGAGGCGGGCGGAGGCGCCGGCGGCCCGTTCAATGGCGGCGACGAGGTCGGCGAGGGAGACGGTGCGGTCGTTGCCGAGATTGATGACCTCGAAAGGAGTGGCGGAGTAGTTGAGAGCGCCGATGATCCCGGCGACGGTGTCGGCAACGAAGGTGTAGTCGCGCCGGGTGGAGCCGTCGCCGAAGAACGGGATGGAGCGGTCCTCGCGCAGGAGGCGGAAAAACTTGTGGATGGCGAGGTCGGGGCGTTGCCGGGGGCCGTAGACGGTGAAAAAGCGCAGGGCGATGAATCGGATGCCGAAGAGGTGGCTGTAGACGTGGCCGAGGAGTTCGCCACTGACCTTGGTGGAGGCGTAGGGGCTGATGGGCTTGAGGACGGCGTTGTCTTCGCGCCAGGGGACGTTGGGGTTGACCCCGTAGACACTGGAGGAGGAGGCGAAGACGAAGTGGGGCACCTTCCATTCCCGGGCGAGCTCGAGCAGATTCTGGGTGCCGCGGACATTGACCTCTTGGTAGAGGATCGGCTCTTCGATGGAGGGGCGGACGCCGGCGCGGGCGGCGAGGTGGATGATGGCGTCGAAGGGTGGCTGGAGTTCCCGGCGAAGCTGATCGAGTTCGCGGATGTCGGCCTCGACCAAACGGACGCGGGTGCGGTCGCGGAGACCGGCGAGGTTGGCTTCTTTGGCGGCCCGGTCGTAGAAGGGGTCGAAATTATCGAGCAGGACGAGATCGTGGCCCTGCTGGTAAAGGGCTTCGGAGAGGTGGCTGCCGATGAAACCGGCCGCGCCGGTGAGGAGCACGCGCATGCTGGGGTGATGCAAGGCGACCGGAGATTTGGCGATGCAAAAGTCCGTCCGGCTAGAGGGAGAACCCGGCCGGGGCGATGGCGATGGTGAACTCGCCCTTGAGGGAGCGGGCGAGCAGATCGGGGGCGAGGGTGCCGACGGTGCCGGCGCCGATGTGCTCGAAGCGCTTGGTCAGCTCGCGGCCGACGGCGACGACACGGTCGGGGCCGAGGACCTCGCGGATGTCACCGAGCAGTTTGCCGATGCGGTGGCAGGATTCGTAGAGCAGGAGGGTATGATCGGCGTCGCGGTGACTTTCGAGCCAGTTGCGCCGGGCGGTGGATTTCGGCGGAAGGAAGCCGGCGAAGAAAAAAGCGTGGGTGGGCAGGCCGGAAGCGGAGAGGAGGGTGGCGGCGGCAAACGGGCCGGGGACCGGGACAACCGGCAAACCCTGGCGGCGGGCTTCGCGGACGATGCGGAAGCCCGGATCGGATAGGGTGGGGGTGCCGGCGTCGGAGACGAGGGCGAGGCTTTCGCCGGCCCGGAGGCGTTCGATGAGGCCGGGAAGCCGGGCGGTTTCGTTGTGCTCGTGGGCGGAGAGGAGCGGTCGCCGGGGCAGGCCGAGGGCTTGGATCAGCTTTCCGGTGACGCGGCTGTCTTCACAGACGATGGCGCTGCACTTGACGAGCAGGGCGAGGCCGCGAAAGGAGAGATCGGCGAGATTGCCGAGGGGCGTGGCGATGACGTAGAGGTGGCCGGGCCGGGGTTCAAGGGAGGCGTTGTCCTTGAGAAAAGGGAAGGCCGCGCCGGGATCCGGAGAGGGCGGCTCCATGCCGGTGGGCTCAGCGGCCCATGCCGGGCACCTGCCCTTCCCAGTCGGCCGGGCGGCTCCAGGGAATGGTGCTTTCCTCGGGGTTGCGGGTGGCGCACCCGGCGAGGAAAAGCCCGCCCGAGAAGAGCAGGAGCAAAGCAAGAGCGGTGCAGCGTCGCTTCATGGGGGAGCTTTCAGTTGAGGCGGGTGACGCGGTCTCCGGCCTGGATCGTATCGGTGAGAGAGTCCGGGGCGATATGGCCGACGCTGAGGCGCTCGCGGACATTGGTGAGGGTGACACGGGCGATGGCCTGGCCATTGCGTTCGAGGACCATGGGGAGACGGCTGACGGCGCCGTGGGTGCTGCCGATATCGAGGATAATAAATGCATTTTCGGGGCCGATCCGGAGGACACGGCCGGCGAGGTCGCGGGGAACATTGGCAAAGTCGTCACCTTCATCGGGGCGAAGCTGGAACCGTGCGAGGGTGGCCTCGAGTTGGGCGATGCGGTCCCGGTATTCGGGGATGGTTTCGGCCTCGGCGGCACGGGAGCGGGCATCGGCGAGCTGGCGGCGGAGCTCGACCAGCTGGCGATCGATTTCGGCTTGGCGTTGTTCGCGCTGGGCGATGGTGCTGCGCAGCTCGGCGTTTTCGCGGCGGCTCTCGGTGTAGCGGGCATCAAGCTCCTCCAAAAGGGCGTTGCGCTCTTCGAGCTCCGTGCTGAGCTGGTCGCGGGTTTCGGTGAGCTCGGTCTTTTCGCGTTCGAGGCGGTTGTTGGTGCTGCGGGCGGAGTTGAGCTCGGCCTGGGTGGACTGGAGGGTGTCGGTGAGTTCGGCTTTCTGGCCGGTGATGGTGACGTAAAGAGCGACAGAGGCGATGGCTCCGACGAGGGCGAGGATGCTCAGGAGTGTGGTGGCTGATTTCATGACTGAGAGGGGATGGGGAAGTGAAAGACGATAAGTGGATGCGGCCGGAAAGAAAGTAGAAAAGCTTCAAGGAAGGACAGCAAATCGCGGAGCGGGTTCGAGGACGGTCAGGCTTGCCAGGAAAAGGCGGACTGGTGCCAGGGCTCGGCGGGGTGTTTGCGGATGCCGCGACCGGGATTGGCGGCGAGGTGGTCGAGGATTTTGAAGAGACGTTCGGCGTCGGCTCCGAGGGCGCCGGCGAGATCCGCTGCCGTGGAGGGTTTGCCGGGATGCGCGCGGAGGTGGGCAATGACGGCGCGCTGGAGGTCGAGGACTGCGTTGGCGGCTTTTTTGCCCGCTTCGACGCCCGGCTGGTGGTAGGCGTTGATGTGAACGAGGGAGGCGTAAAGCCCGACCGCCCGCTCGAAGAGGGCGATGAGGCCGCCGACGGTTTCCGGGCCGACTTCGGTGACGGTGAGGGTGAGGGAAGGGCGGCCGTTTTCGGAGAGGGCGTCCCGGGTGCCGAGGAGAAAGCCGCTGAGGTAGTCGCCCGGGGTGGTGTCCGGATCGATTTCGAGGGGTTCGCCGCCGTCGCGCAGGACCTCGATGAAGGTGGCGAAGAAGTTGGGCACGCCCTCGCGGAGCTGCTGGACGTAGGCGTGCTGGTCGGTGGAACCCTTGTTCCCGTAGACGGCGATGCCTTGGTGGACGACCTTGCCGTCGAGATCCTTTTCCTTTCCGAGGGACTCCATGACGAGCTGCTGGAGGTAGCGGGAGAGGAGCAGGAGCCGGTCCTTATAGGGGAGAATAACCATGTCGCGGGCGCCGCGGCCATCGGTGGCGTGGTGCCAGGCGAGGGCGAGGAGGGCGGCGGGGTTGCGGGGCAGCTCGGATTGGCGGGTGAGGGCGTCCATGCGGGCGCCGCCGTCGAGCAGGTCCTGGATGGGCAGCCCTTGGAGGGCGGCGGGGAGGAGGCCGACGGGGCCGAGTTCGCTGGTGCGGCCTCCGACCCAGTCCCACATTGGGAAGCGGTCGAGCCAGTCTTCCTTGCGGGCGACTTGGTCGAGGGCGCTTTCGGTGCCGGTGATGGCGATGGCGTGGCGGGCGAATTCGAGGCCGGCTTTTTCGAAGGCCGCCCGGGCGGCGAGCATACCATTGCGGGTTTCGGGGGTGCCGCCGGACTTGGAGATGACGAGGCAGAGGGTGGTGGGGAGGCGGTCGCCGATGGCATCGAGCACGAGGGCGAAGCCGTCGGGATCGGTGTTGTCGAAGAAGTGGACGCGGAGCTTGTCGGTGGCGGGGTGACCGAGGGCTTGGGCGACAAACTGGGGGCCGAGGGCGGAGCCACCGATGCCGATGACGAGCAGGTCGGTGAAGGGGCCGGAAGCGCCCTTGACTTCCCCAAGGTGGACGCGGGCGGCGACGGATTTGATTTTATTGAGGGTGGAGCGGATGTCGGCGGCGACTTCCTCGGAGGGGGCGAGCCCCGGGTTGCGCAGCCAGTAGTGGCCGACCATGCGGCCTTCGTCGGGATTGGCGATGGCGCCGGCCTCGAGATCGCGCATGGCGGCGAAAGCGCGCTCGAAGGCGGGGGCGTAGTCCTGGAGGGTGTTGTTTTCCAGGCTGAGACGGCTGAGGTCGACGGCGAGGCCGGCCTCGGGGAAGGGGAAGTTGAGACGGGTGAAGTCGGACCAGGCCATGGGGATCAGGAGAAGAGGGCGTCGTCGGTGACGGCGCCGCGGGAGGCGGAGGTGGTGAGGCGGGCGAACTTGGCGAGGACGCCGCGGGTTTCCTTGGGCGGGGCGGGTTTCCAGGCGGCGCGGCGATTGCTCCATTCGTCCTCGGTGAGGTCGAGGTCGATGGTGTTGGTCTCGGCGTTGATGGTGATGGAATCGCCGTTGCGGACGAGGGAGAGGGGGCCGCCGGTGGCGGCTTCGGGGGAAATGTGGCCGACGACAAAACCGTGGCTGCCGCCGGAGAAGCGGCCATCGGTGATGAGGGCGACCTCCTGGCCGAGGCCGAGGCCCATGACGGCGGAGGTGGGGCCGAGCATTTCGCGCATGCCCGGGCCGCCGACGGGGCCCTCGTTGCGGATGACGATGACATGGCCGGCGCGGACGGCGCCGGCGAGGATCGCCTTCATGGCGTCCTCCTCGGACTCGAAGACGATGGCCTCGCCCTGGAAGCGCGTTCCCTCCTTGCCGGAGATCTTGGCGACGGCGCCTTCGGGGGCGAGATTGCCGTAGAGGATGCGGAGATGGCTGTCCGCCTTGAGCGGGCGTTCGAGCGGGAGCACGATGTCCTGGTCTTTGGGATAAGGGGCGACGCCGGCGACATTTTCGCGGAGGGTCTTGCCGGTGACGGTGAGGCAGTCTCCGTGGAGGAGGCCGGCTTCGAGCAGCATGGCAAGCAGCGGGGTGAGGCCGCCGATGCGGGTGAAGTGCGCCATGTTGTATTTGCCGCTGGGCTTGAGGTCGCAGAGGACGGGGGTGCGGCGGCCGATGGTGGTGAAGTCGTCGATGGAGAGGGGGACGCCGGCGGCGTGGGCCATGGCGAGGAGGTGGAGGACGGCGTTGGTGGAGCCGCCGAGGGCAATGACGACGGTGATGGCGTTTTCGAAGGCCTCGCGGGTCATGATGTCAGAAGGCCGGATACCGCGCTCGAGGAGGTGGAGGACGGCGGCTCCGGCGCGCCGGCAGTCTTCGCGTTTGTCGTTGGAGATGGCGAGCTGGGCGGAGCTGTTGGGCAGGCTCATGCCGAGGGCTTCGATGGCGGAGGCCATGGTGTTGGCGGTGTACATGCCGCCGCAGGAGCCCGCTCCGGGGATGGAGCAGGACTCGATGGCCTTGAGCTCGGCGTCGTCGATGCGCTGGTTGGCATGTTGGCCGACGGCTTCGAAGACGGAGACGATATCGACGGCCTTGTCGCGGTGGATGCCGGGGACGATGGTGCCGCCGTAGACGAAGACGGCGGGTCGGTTGAGCCGGGAAATGGCCATCATGCAGCCCGGCATGTTTTTGTCGCAGCCGCCGATGGCGACGAGCCCGTCGAAGCCCTCGGCGCCGACGACGGTCTCGATGGAGTCGGCGATGACCTCGCGGGAGACGAGGGAGTAGCGCATCCCCGGGGTGCCCATGGAAATGCCGTCGGAGACGGTGATGGTGCCGAAGATGACGGACTTGCCTCCGGCGGCGTCGGCCCCCTGGCCGGCTTCGCGGGCGAGCTCGTCGATGTGCATGTTGCAGGGGGTGACCATGCTCCAGGTGGAGGCGATGCCGATGGCGGGCTTGGTGAAATCCTCGTCGGAAAAGCCGACGGCGCGGAGCATGGAGCGGCTGGGGGCGCGGTCGGGGCCGTCGACAACGAGAGCGGAGTGGGTCCGTGGGGGGGAGGATGAATGAGTCTTCAAGGCAGGTGATGGATGGTGCGGCAGGAAGGGAGCAAAGGGGCCGAGGCCGCGGTCGGCGAACCGGGCCGCCGTTGAAGCAGACCTTGACGCGGCGGGCAAGACCTTGTTCTTCGAGGGGGTTTCCGCCATACCTGTATTCGATGGATTTTGATCTCCAGCGTTTTCTTCGCGCCCTTGTTTTTGCCGCCACCGGGCCGCTTTCGGTGAAGGACATCCAAGGGGTGCTGAACCGGTTTCACGACGAGCATGCGGCGCTGCCGCCGAGCGACGAGGGCGAGGGAGAGGGAGAGGAGGGAGAAAACCTCCTGCCTGCGGCGGCCACGGTGCCGACGCTGGTGAGCGGTTCGCAGATCCGGGAAGCGATGGAAGCGCTGGCCCGGGAATTGGAGGAGGCGGGGGAAGTCTGCCGGTTGAGTGAGGCGCACAACGGCTGGCGGCTGGTGATGGCGCCGGAGAGTGCGGAATGGGCGCGGCTGCTGCGCAAGGAGCCGCGGCCGGTGCGGCTGTCGCCTTCGGCGATGGAGACGCTGGCGATCGTGGCCTACCGGCAGCCGGTGGCGCGTTCGGAGATCGAGAGCATCCGGGGTGTTTCGGTGGACAGTGCGCTCAACCGCCTGATGGAGCGGGAGCTGGTGCGGATCGTGGGGCGGGCGGATCTTCCCGGGCGTCCCCTGCAATACGGCACCACGGAGCAGTTTCTGGAGTTACTCGGCATCCGCAGCCTGGACGAATTGCCGGCTTCGGACGTGCTGTCCTCGCGGGAGATCGACGACTGGCTGCAACGCTCGCGGCAGCAGGAAGTCATCACGGAGCGGGAGATGGGCCTGCCGGATTCGGGAGAGACCGAGCCGGAGGTCGACGCGCACGAGGAACTCGACGAACCCCAACCCCGGGAGGCGCCATGAGCCTGGACCAGCTTCGGGCGGAAATCGACCGGATCGACGCGCAGGTGTTGGAGCTGCTCAACGAGCGCATCCGGCTGGCGGTGGAGATCGGCAAAGTGAAGCGCAGCAGCGGGGGGGAGATTTACGTGCCCCAGCGGGAGGAGCAGGTCCTGGACCGGCTGCGGGGATTGAACCGCGGGCCGCTCACGGAGCGGGCCATCCGGGCGATCTACCGGGAGATCATGTCCGCGGCGATCGCGCTGGAGAAGACGGTCACGGTGGCCTACCTCGGGCCGGAGGCGACCTACACCCACCTGGCGGCGATGAAGAAATTCGGGGCCAGCCTCGAGTACCGGGCGTATCCGACAATCAACGACACCTTTGGGGCGGTGGAGAAGGGCGAGGCCGACTATGGGGTGATCCCGATCGAGAACTCGACCGAGGGGGCGGTTTTCCACTCCCTGGACATGTTTGTGGAGTCGGATTTGAAAATCGTCTCCCAGATCTACCTTGAGATCGCCCACCACCTGATCTCGCGTTCGCCCTTGGAGAAGATCCGGAAAGTCTACTCCAAGGACCAGGCCTTCGGGCAGTGCCGGCGCTGGCTGCAAGCCCGGCTGCCGGGGGCGGTGCTGGTGAATGTGGACAGCACCGCGCGGGCGGTGGAGATCGCGCGGGACGAAGAAGGGGCGGCGGCGGTGGCCAGCTCCCTGGCGGCCCAGCTCTACCAGGTGCCGATCGTGGCATCGGACATCCAGGACAAGGCTGACAATACGACTCGGTTTCTCGTCATCGGCCGGCAGTCTTCCGGGCCGCTGGGCAACGGCCGGGACAAGAGCAGCTACCTCGTTTCGATCAATGATGAAGTGGGGGCCCTACAGCGGGCGATGGAGCCCTTTTCGGCGCGGGGGATCAACCTGTGCAAAATCGAGTCGCGCCCGAGCAAGCGGAAGGCTTGGGAGTACCTGTTTTACATCGACATCATCGGCCACCAGGACGAGCCGCAGGTGAAGGCGGCGATCGAGGAGCTGAAGCGCATCTGCCCGTTGGTGAAGTGGCTCGGGAGCTATCCGAACCTTTGAGGCGGCCCGGCCCGCATCAGGCCTCGCCGGCCGGGGCGCCGACGCGGATGGAAGCGAGGATGGAGGTAATGAAAGGGAGCAACTGCTTCTTGCGGCTGACGATGCCCGGCAGGTCGTAGATGGTGCCCTTCTCGATCGGCTGGTAGGAAATGCGGTCGATGAACTCGGCCGAACCCTTGATGAGGAGGATGGAGTTCTGGGAGTTGATATCGGTGACGAGAAGGGCGGAAAAATAGAGTCCCTCGGAGCGGACCAACTGCTCGAGGGCCTGGGCGAGGGAGGGGGCGTGATTCCAGAAATTGGTGTAGCCGAGTTCCTCGACCTGGGAGACGGAGAAGCGGAATTTCTCCTCTTCGTAGACCTTGAAATCGGAGCGGATGACTTCGGCGGGGGACTGGGCGAGGATGATGGAGCCGCTGCTGAAGATGAGGTCGGCGAGCGCGTTGGGCTCGACCCCGGCAATGTCGGCGAGCCAGGTGAGGATGGACTGGTCCTTGGGGGTGGAGGTGGGGCTCTGGAGGTTGAGGGTGTCGGAGATGATGCCGCTCATCATGATGCCGGCGATGGCGGGGTCGGGGCGGAGGTTATCCCGGCGGAAAAGGTCCGCGACGATGGTGCAGGTGGAGCCGACCGGCTCGTTGATGAAAAGGATCGGCTGCTGGGTGTGGAGGGCGCCGAGGCGGTGATGGTCGATGATCTCGCTGATGGTGACCTCCGGGGCGCCGGGAACGGCCTGGCTCATCTCGTTGTGGTCGACGAGGACGAGGCGGGTGTCGACGGGCCGGAGGATGTTGGTCTTGGTGAAGAGACCGAGGAGACGGCCGGCGTCGTCCACGACCATGTAGGCGAGTGCGCTGGCGGAGGCGGCGACCTTGCGGCGGACCTCACTGAGGCGTTCCTCGGGGGAGAAGGTGACCAGATCCTTGCGGACCATGCGGTCGATGATGGAAGCGGAGCGGATGATCCAGGCGGTGGTGGCGGAGTCGTAGGGGCTGACAATGACGCTGACGCCCTTTTGCCGGGCGAGCTCGACGGCTTCGGGGTCGATCTCGAGATTGCCGGTGATGACGAGGAGGCGCACCCCGGTCTGGATGGATTTCTGATGGATGTCCCAGCGGTCGCCAACGACGATGATGGTGTGCTCCGGCGGGATGTTTTCGCTTTCGGAGAACTTGCCGAAGGAGCGGATGTCCATGGCGCCGATTTTGACGTAAAGTTCCTCGACGGCGTGTTCGTTGTTGAGGACGAGGCTGCGGGCCTGGAGGGCTTCGACGATGGCGCTGAGGCAGGTTTCGACGCGGCGCATGGAGCGGGGTTCGCGGACCTTGGGTATGAAGTAGTCGCCGAGGTCGAAGACGGAAATGTGGCCGCTGATTTTGCCCTCTTCGGAGACGACCGGGAGGAGGCGGATGTCGTGGTGATCGATCAGCTCGAGGGCACGCGCGCAGGTCTGGCCGAGGTGGATCTTGACGACATCGCGGACCATGATGTCGCGAACGCGCGGGGAGACATCGCCGAGAAAGAGCGGCAGCGGGTGGTTGAAGCGATGGAGGATGGCGTCGATGCGGGCATTGGAATTGCCGCAGCGGGCGGCGACGTAGCTCTCCTCGCCGCGCTGCTGTTTGAATTCGGCGTAGGCGATGGCGGAGCAGATGGAGTCGGCGTCCGGGTTGCGGTGTCCGATGACGTAGGTGATTTGGCTCATGAGGGAAAGCCGGGCGGGGCCGGCGAGGGCAATCCCGGTACAGGGAGAAGGCGGCCCGAACTGTCAACCGGCGTTGAAGCATAAAGCCGGCCGTGGTGGCGGGAAAATGGATTGCGGCGGTGGGAGCGGAGTGAAGGATGGAGTGCGATGAGCCTGAACGTCCGTGATGCGACCGACACCCGTTTCGATATCCTCTCTCTCGGGGAGTGCATGGTCCGGCTTTCGCCGCCGGGGCACGACCGGGTCGAGTTTGCCCGCACCCTGGAGGTGCATGTGGGAGGCGGGGAATTCAACGTGGCCTATGCCTGCAGCCGGCTCGGTCTGCGCGGCGGTTTTGTGAGCAAGCTGCCGGAGAACCCGCTGGCGGCGATTATTCTCAACCATGCGAGGGCGGTGGGGATGAACGTGGACAACGTCGTGCTGGAGACCTTCGACGGGGTGGGGCGGAAAGGCCGGGTGGGCTTGAATTTCACTGAAGTCGGAACGGGGGTGAGGGCGTCGGTGACGCTCTACGACCGCGGCCACAGCGCGATTTCGCTGGCGCGGCCGGAGGAATTCGATTTCGAGGACATCTTCGGTCGGCAGGGGGCGCGCTGGCTGCACACCGGCGGCATCCTGGCGGCCCTGAGCCCGAATTGCTCGGAGATCGTGAAGCAGGCCGCGGCGGCGGCGCACCGGCACGGGACGATCGTCTCCTACGACCTCAATTTCCGCTCCAAACTCTGGAGCAGCGCGGAAGCGATCCGGGTGACGAAGGAAATCGTGCCGAACGTGGACGTGCTCATCGGCAACGAGGAGGATTTCCAGAAAGTGCTTGGTTTTGAAGTCAAGGGGGCGGATGAGAACTTCAGCGCCCTGCCGGTGGACAACTACAAGCGCATGGTGGAGCAGGTGGTGAAGGCCTACCCGAACATCAAAGGCATTTGCACAACCCTTCGCGAAGTGAAGAGCGGGCTGCTCAACAACTGGAGCGGCATCCTTTGGTATGACGGACAGTTTTACGATTCGCGGGTCTACGAAAACCTGGAGATCGAAGACCGGGTGGGCGGCGGCGACGGATTTTCCAGCGGCATTGCCTACGGCTTTCTGAGTGGCATGGAGCCGCGGGAGATCGTGAATTTCGGCGCGGCCCACGGCGCCCTGCTGCAGTCGACCCGCGGCGACACCTCCCAGCTTTCGCTGGACGAGGTCATGCACGTGATGGGCGGGGGCAGCGCGCGGATCAAGCGCTGAGCACACGGCCGGCCATCAGTCGACCGGAGAGGCCCGCAGGCGGATGAAAAGCCGGGGCCCCGGGTTTGTTTGTATCCGAAATGTGATGACAACGTCGTCTTCCTCCAGGCTTGTTCCGGGCAGGTCGGCGAGGAGATCCCAGGCCAGGAGATCGGTCGAGTAAAGGGCGTCGAGGCGGACGCCATCGGTTCCGGGGCGCGGCTGGTAGGAGAAACGGTGGGAACCATCGGGCAGCGGCTCGAGGGCGGGAAGGGCGGCGGCGGGGACGTCGGGGCGGAGGCCGTCGAGCGCGAACTTGAGGATGTTGGCCACCCCGTCGAGAGCGGGGATGGCATCGGGGGCCTGCTCGGCGGGAGCGAGGGCGAAAGCCGGATCGGCGATCCAGGAACGGTAGGAGAGGCGGCGCTGGAAGACGGGGCGCTCTGCGGAGTAATCGACCACGTGATCGCCGGCGGCGCCGGGTCCGGCGATGCGGAGGATGCCGTCGCGCAGCGAAAGGTCGGGCCCCGAGTAAACGCCCCACTGCGAGGGATCGACCGGGACACCATCGACGCTCCAGGAGGGTTGGCGGCCGTGGCCCTCGCCCGAGGGCCAGTCGGGCTGTCGCCAGGCGTGCTGATGCATGGTGGTGACGCCTCCGGGCGTGGTGACACCGTAGTCCCAATCGTAGGACGGTTCAGACCAGGCGCCGTGGGTTGCGAAGGCGGCTTCGATCCATTCTCCGGCGAGGGAGCGGTAGCGGATGCGATGGGCGGAATCGCGCTCAGAGAGATCGAGGGCGGTTTGGTTGAGAACGGCCTCCTGGAAGGCGGTGAAGGGGCCGTGTTCGGCGGCGGAACCGACCTCGAGGACGAAGCCGAAGAGCTGGTCGAAGCCGGCGGCGGAATCGCGGAGGGAGCCGCCCAGATCGGCGGGCTGGGCCGAACGCAGGGAGCGGACGGCGAGGTAGGTGTCGTGGAACTGGAGGAAGGCAACGCCCTCGCGGAAGATCTTCGCGGCGGCGGCGGGGTAGGCGAGGTAGGCGGTGCGGGCGGCCTCGTGGTGGGAGGCCGAGCCACCCTGGTAATTGATTTTCGAATACCCATCCTGGATGCCGCCGAGATCGGGGTTGGGGAAGCGGAGGAAGAAGTCGGCCCGCCAGAGATCGCGCCATTCCGCGTACAGAGCGGCGATGGGGGAGAGGAAATCCTGGGCGGCGGAGGGCACGCGGTGGAGCTGAAGGAGGATGTTGCGGTGCTGGACGAACTGAGCGAAGGGATCGCGCGAGTTCATGAGGGCGGGGCCGTAAAAGCCGCCGTTGCCGTGGAAAACGCCGGGCCAGTCGGATTCCGGATGGTCGGCGAGGAGCTTCCAGTTGACGATCTGCCAGGTGGATGAGCCGAAGCCGCCGATGTTCAGATTGGCGGAGCCGAGGGTATAGGAGGGTCCGTGGTGGACGACCTCGACGGCCTGGCCGGGGGCGCGGAGGAGGTAGTCGGGCTTGGTGTTGTGGTAGGTGGCGGGGAGGGTGCCGTGGCGGCGGGCGAGGCGGATGATTTCGGGGGGCGGGCGGTAGGAGCTGACGGCGGCGAAGACGGACTCGGAGACCTGATTGCCGCGCCAGGAGCCGGGCGGTGGGGCGGTGGTCTCTCCGAACCAGAGGTAGGCGAGGTAGGCGGTGCCGTTGTCCATGCGGGAGAAAGTGCGCCCGCTGCGCAGCTCGGCGCCGCCCATGGCGTGGCCTTGGGAATACTTGAGGGCGAGGGCGGCGGCATAAAAATCAAGCACGGCGCGGGCGGCGTCGCGGACCTCGGGATCATCCGCGTAATTGGGGCCGGAGTACTCGTAGACGACGAACCAGCCCTGCAGGGAGGCCATATGGTAGATGCCGGAGTCCCATTCGCCGATACCGACCTGATAGATGCGGTGGGACCAGTCGAGAATCCACTCGCGCATCTGGTCGCGCCGTTCGGCGGCGGTGAAAGGGGCGGCGGGAAAATCGAGGCCAAGCCGGACCGCCTCGCTGGCCAGAACCCACCCGGGACCGCGGCTCATATTGAGGTGATTTTCGGTGCCCTCGCCGGTGAACGCATTGAAGTTGTCGATCCGGTTGAGGATGTATTCGAGGTATTTTTCGCGGTAGGTGACGGACGGCTGGCGGTGATGGGGATGGGACCAGGCGGGGATATCAGGGTGGAGCCCCATGAGGGCGGCGAGGCCGGGGAAGATGAAGTGGAAGACGTTGGGATTCCAGGAAAAGGAGAGATTGTTGCCGGTGCCGCGGTTGGCGGGGAGGGGATTGACGCCGCCCGGCTCGCGATCGTATTTGAGGATGCCCCAGTTGACGGGGGGGCGGCTGTGGAAGGGAACGCCGTCATTGACGGCCGGATGGAGCACGCCTTCGGAGGAACGGGCGATGGTGGCCAGACCGACGGACCAGTAGTGCTTGTGGGCATCGCTGAAATTGGGCCAGGGCGTGTTGGTCCAAGTGGCGAGGAAATCGAGGAGGTGAGCGGCGCGGTCGCCGAAGCCATCCTCGTAATTAGGATAAGGATACGTGCTGCCGAGTGCGAGCGGGTGGAAGCAAAGCAGGCCGGCGAGGGCGAGGAGGGGGGTTGGTTTCATGAGGAAAGGAAGGCCGCACCCGGAATTTCGGAGAGCGGCCGGAGGCGAGAGGAGACGGGCGGAACTTAATCCGGAATTTCGTAAACCTCGATGAGGCCGATGCCGGAGCCGCCATCCGCGGAGCGCAGGTGCGCCGTGTAGACGCCGGGCTCGAGGATGATGACGACAGCGGCGTCGCGGCTGCCCGCCGGGAGCGGCGGCAGGCCGACCCGGGCGGCCGCCTGCTCGAGGGCGCCGAGGCCGGGGTTGTCCTGCCAGCGTCGGTTGACGGCCTGGGGGATGGGGGTTCCGCGGCGAAACAGGCGAATTTCCGGATCGTGCAGGACTTGGGCGGCGGGGATGGGGCCGGTGAGGGCGGGACCGAGGCCGCGCACGAGAATCCGCTTGGGGACATTGCCCTCGATGACAAAGCCGGCGATGAGGGTGTTTTCGGCGAGGCCGACATGGCCCCGGGTCGAAATGTTGATGAGCCGGCTGGCGCCGCTGGAGGCGGGCTCGGAAAGATCATAAACCTCGACGAGAGCGAGGCCGGAAGTTGGGCCGGCGCCGCTGACGACAGCGGTGTAAGGGCCGGGTGGCAGGGTGAGGAAGGCGGCGGCGTCCCGGCTGTGGGGGCTGATGAAGGAGAGATTGAAGCGGCTGAGGGCGGTGAGCAGCTCTTGGATGTTGCGGGCGGCGCCCCAGCTGCTGTTTTCGGCGATGACTTGGCCGTCGCCATCATGGATGCGCAGGCGGGGGTCGGCGAGGACCTGCTGGGCAAGCGCTCCCTGGCCGAGCGAGCCGGCGAGAGTGGGGCCGAGGGCGCGGATGACCACCGGCTTGGGAACAGTGCCCTGGACGACAAAACCGGCGATGAGGACGCGGTTGCCATCCGCCACCCGGCCGCGGGTGGAGATGTTGATCAGCCGTTCGTGGCCGGGCTGGCCCTCCTGCACCCCGAGGAAAAGGAAAGACCGTCCGTCCTGGCTGGTCAGAACGCCATCGATGAGGCCGTTGTCCGGATCGAGGATGCCGGAGACAAGGGGCTGGTCGGGGGGGCCGGCGGAGAAGGCGCCGACCGTATTCATGGATCCGATACCACCGGAAATGGCGAAGAAATCGATGGAAAGGAAAAACACCCGGCCGTCGGCGGAGGCGATGAGGTAAAGCTCGCCATCGACGGAGTCGATCACCGGAGCTTCATAGAAGCCTTGGTAAAACGTGGTCGAGCCCTGGCTCGGGGCGCGTTGGCCGGAGGAGGAGACGGGGTCTCCGAGGCCGAGCAGTTGGAGCCGGACCCCGTTGAGAATGACCTGGCCCTCGATCCGGACGGAGGCCGCGGCGCCGGGATCAAGGGGCGAGTCCGGTGCTGCCTGGGGGTGGTGGACGGCGAAGCGGCCCTGGCTGTCGATGTCGACGGTGACATCGGCAAAGGCGAGGCCGTGGGCGGGAAGGTGGCCGAGAAAGACGCCGGTCTGATTGGGACGGACATAAAAGGCGAAGGAGCCGAGGGGGTTGCCGAACTCTCCGAAGTAGACCCCTTGGAAGGCGATGGGCTCGACGGTGAGGGAGACGGTGGAACTGACGACCTGGCCGACCGCGTTTGCAACGACGACGTGGTAGCTGCCCTGGTCGGGTTGCTGGACATTTTCCAAGGTGAGGGTGGGATCGGTGGCGCCGTCGATGGCTTCGCCGTTGAAAAACCACTGGTATTCCGGTTCGGGGGAGCCATCTGCCTCGACGACAAAGCTGACCGTGGTGCTGGCGAAAGCGGTCTGGCTGAACGGCTGGGTGAGAATTTCGGGTGCTTGGGCGGGGACCTCGACGGTGAGGAAAACGGTGGAGCTGGTGACGCTGCCCTCGCTGTTGGAGACGACCACGAAATAACCACCGGCATCGGCGGGACTCACCCCGCTGAGCGCGAAAGTGGAAGCGGTGGCTCCGGGGATGGGTTCGTTGTCCTTGAACCATTGATACTCAGGGGCGGGCAGACCGGTGGCGGCGACCGAGAAGGAGCCGGAAGCGCCCTGCTGGAGCGTGAGGGATGAAGGCTGGCCGGTGATGACGGGAGCCTCCAGTTGCTCTTGGACGGTGAGGGTGGCGGCGGCGCTGGAGGTGCTGCCGAACTCGTTGGAGACAACCACGCTATAGGCGGCGGCGTCCTCCTCGGTGAGGTCAGTCAGGGTGAAAGTGGCGGAAGTGGCTCCGGGGATGGGTTCGCCGTCCCTTTGCCACTGGTAGGTGAAGGGCGGAGTGCCGTCGACGGCCACGGAGAAGGTAACGGAACCTCCGGCGGCGGCGAGCTGGTTCTGGGGTTGGGTGGTGATGGAAGGCGGACGGAGGACGGTGAGCGTGGCGATCTGGCTGGTGGCGACGCCGAGGGCATTCTGAGCGCGAAAAGTGTAAGCGCCTTGATCGGCGGCGGTGACATTTTCGAGGGTGAGCGAACCGCTGGTGGCGCCGGCAAGGTTGACCCCATCCTTGCGCCACTGGAGGCCGGGGGCGGGCAGGCCGGAGGCAGTGGCGGTGAAGGTGACGGAACCGCCGAGCGGAACAGACTGGGAAACGGGATGGAGCGTAATCGCGGGGACTGCTTCCACGGTGAGCGTGAGCGTGGCGGTACCGGCGCCGGCGATGTTGGTGGCGGTCAGCTCCACTTCGAAAATGCCGGATTGGGTGGGAGTGCCGGTGATGAGCCCGGTGGACGGATTGATGGTGAGGCCGGCGGGCAGGCCGGCGGCGGCGAAAGCGGTCGGTCCTCCGGTGGCGGTGATTTGGTATCCGGGAGTGAAGGCGGCGTTGAGGCGGGCGGTGGCGGTGGCGGGGCTGGTGATGACGGGTGGCAGCGGTGGAACGACCAACTCCCAGGAAGAGGCGAAGCGGATCAGGCCGACCTGGGTGACGGTGTTCTGGCTGCGCAGGTCGAACGTTTTGATGGCGGAAACGGGGAAGGGGGTGTTGGGCGTGAGGGAGGCGTGCGGGTGGGCGCTGTCTCCGGAGCCGGGATTGAGCCAGAGGTCCATCGAAGTGACATTGCCGGCGGGATTGACATTGAGCCGACCAACGAGGAGGAGCACCGCATTGAGTTCGAGGGGATTGCCGAAGAGAACGCCGGGCTGGGTTTGGGGCGGGTTGTTGTTGAGGCGGCTTTCGATGGCGCCGTCTTCGAAGAGGGTGATGATCGTTCCCTCCGGGCCGATGCCGCGGGATTTGTATTTGACCGCGACATACGTGTCGAAAGCCCCGATATAGCCGGGATCGGCGGGAAGGTCGTCACGGATGAGCCGGAAGAAAAACTCGCTCGGGTCGGAAGTGGAGCCGCGGCCGAAGTTGGTGTTGGCAACGCCGTTGACCTCGACGGGATCGGACTCGAGGGCACGGACGAGAAAGCGGAAGTAGGTGGTGCCGGTGAGGTTGAGTTCTCCGGTGTAGCGGAGGAAATCGTTCATTTTGCCGGAGCCGCCGAAGAGGGTCTGAATATCGCCGCGGAACTGGAGGAAAGTGTGGCCGACGAACGCAAACGCCTCGGAGTCGGCAAAGGCGGTCTCGATCCGGCCGCCGCCGGGCACATCGAAGGTGAAGGGGGCGGCGCCCGGGGAGTCCGGTGGGTAAGGGGCGGTGGCCCAGACCATGGAGCGCTGGTACGCGCTCGATTCGGTGGTCGGCAGGAGAAGTCCGCTGGAGTTGGTGAATGCCCAAGAGGCCCCGGCGAGGGCGAGATCGCCCATGTCAAAGCTGGCGGGCAGGCCGATGGGCGCCCAGAAGGCTGGGTCATTGGTATCGAGATCGAAGAGGACTTCGGCGCGGCCGGGAAGGACAAGGCCGCATAACACGAAGCCGACGAGCGGCGCGAGGCCGACGAAGGGGCGCAGTTTCATGGGGGCTGAGGAATCTGAGGGCGGCCCGATGGGTTCAGAGGTGCGGGAAGACGCCGGTGGGTTAGAGAGTCAAAATCCTGTCAAAGCGGCCGGCCGCTGTCAAGGCAGGCCGTGCCTGCAAGGATGGGTCGGAAAGTGTGTGGCGAAGCGGGTATCCGGCTCATTGGCGGGGGCACGAAAAAACCCCCGGCGAACCGGGGGTTTGGAAGTACATATTGAGTGGAAAACCGCTCAGGAGCGAAGCTTTTTCCAGGCCATGACACCGGCGAGCGCGAAGGCGCCGAAGATGAAGGCGTAGGTGGAAGGCTCGGGAATGGTGATGCGAATGTCGTCGACCAGCGTCGGGCTGTTTTGGGAGCGGATTTCAAGCAGGTTGAAATTCGCAACAGGAGCACTGATGCTGGTGCTGAAGAGCGAGGGACCGACCGGAACTTCGCCGAACCAGATATCCGGATCGAGCCAGACATCCATGCTGTTGACGGTGTCGCCATCGGACGAAAGCTTGACCACGACGCGGTAAGTTTGCCCGATGGAGAGCGGGACATTCAGCGAAACGCCGGGGGCTTCGAGGCGGGTCTCGCCATCGGTGTTGCCCATCGGATTGGACAAGGACGGAATTTTCATGGCCACGTAGGAACCCCAGCCCGCGAAGCGGAAGAAGAACTCATTGGGGTTGTCGGCCCCGGAGTCCCCGATCATGTTGACGGCAAAGGAGATGTAGGTATTTCCGGTGCCGATGCTGTAAGGGCGCTCGAGGAAACGGTCCTGGCGCTGGGCGGGATTCCGGGCGGCCGGGATGTCGAGGTGCTGCATGCCACCGGGGACGAGGCTGCCGAGATTGACGAGGATGCCGTCGGAGGGCAGGCGGTCGGCACGGTCTTCGTTGTAGGACCAGCCGTCCTGACCATTGATGGGGCCGAGGCTGAGGTCTTCGAAGTTGATGAAGGTGGTCTGGGCGGACAGGGAAACGGCGCCCACGAGGAGGCCGGACAGGAGGATAGGACAAAGCTTAAGCTTCATGGGAGTTGTAGGATTGTGGGTTTCGAGGGGGGTTAGAGGTCACCGGTTCAGGATGCTCCTGATTCCAGTGGGAGAAAGAATTGAAGGTCAGGCTCCGGAGTCAAGTTAAATGTGAATGGAGTGTAAAAGGCGGGCGGACTGCGGGTGCCGGCACATCAAGGAGCGACTTTCAGGCGGAGGAAAAGGCTAGGCTCTGCGGTGGGCAGGGCGACTTCGATTCGGGAAAATCCGTTGCCGAGGTCGGTGACGGTGAGGGCGCCGGCGGGTGCGGGCTGCCAGCCTGCGAGGAGGCTGGAAAACTCCACTGTGAAGGAGACGCCGTTGCGGATGATGAAGGAGGAAGTGGCCTGGCCATCGGCGACGGCGAAACCCGGCAGACGGTCGAAGCCGGCGCCCGGGGCGTAGGGCAAATCAAGCGCCCAACGGAGGTAATTGCCGATACCGTCGCTGAGGGGAGTGTCGGCGGGGCCGCGTTGGTCCGCCGGGACGTTGTTGGCATCGAGCCAGGCGGCAAATGGGTCGGGCGTCCCCGTCAGCCCCTCGGCAATGAGACCCAGCTGGTAGAACATGGTGCCGACATTGCGGGCGTTGTTGCCATAAACGACGGCTTCGAAGCGGGTGATGACGCGGCCTTCGGGAGCGGCGAAGCCGAAGAAGTGATTCGCGAGATCGGACTGCTGGGTCATGCCGACCGACTTGCGGGAGGAGCCATCGTCGAAGGTGACCCGGACGCGGATATTGGGGGCGCGGGGGACGCCGTCGAACGTGCTCCGCTGCCAGCTCTGGAAGTAGTTGCGCACGCGCATGAGGACTCCGAAGACAGTGACTTGGTCAGCGGGATTGAACTGATAATCGAAACTGGTGACGCCGGCGAGGGCCGGGACTTGAATCCGGCCGAGGTTTACAACCTCGGATGCTTCGTCGAAGTAAGTGAGAGGGACGACGGGGAAAGCCAGATCGTGGCCGGCGAGCTTGGTCCGTTCGTCCTCGGAGGGTGCTGGGGAAGGGCCGGACCAGTCGGTCAAGCCGGTGAGGGAGGTTTCGCGGCCACGGTAGTTGAGATCCTCTATATAGTGGAGGGGGCCGGTGGTGATGTCGACGGGGCCGTTGGGGAACTGAATGCGCAGGGTTTTGAAGCGCGGATGTTCCGATCCGCCGTCGTAGAGGAGCCCGGAGTAGGCGATCTGCTGCCAGTCCACACCACCGCCGTTTCCGGCCGCCATGGCTGCGGCCAGACGGGCGCGAAAGTCCTCATAGTCGATGGAGTTGCCCTCGGCGAAGCCGTCCGGATCGAAGGGAGGGGCGCCGTCTTCCTGGGTGAAACCGGTGTAGAAGCCGTGAGGGTGCTCGCCAAATGGACCGGCATACTCATGCGTGAGTGGGACAACATAGTGCTCGGGTTCACCGGGAGGGATGACTTGGCTGACCAACAGACTGGAAAGCACGGCCTGCTCAACCGCCGGTCCGGTTGCGGCGCGCGTGAACACCATGCGGACATTGGCCGCTTCGGCGAGGGGGTTGAGGGTGAGGGTGTGGGCTCCGGGCTCGACTGCGATGGGGGCACTGACGGCGGTCTCTATCTGGTTGTCTACCACGGTGGCGAGTTGTACCGAGAGTCCTGGGACCGCCCGATTGAGACGGTAGGTGATGGTGACGGGGCCATCGAGAAAAAGGTTGAGCACCTGGCCGTCCGGGTTGGGGGCGACGAGAAAGGCTGCGGTGTCGGCGGCAAAGGAAGTGGAGATGGAGCCGGCTTGCAGGATGCGGGAAGGGATGGCGGTGAGGGAATTCCATCCTGCGGCGGGTACCGTGCCGACTTCGTAGAGGGTGGGACGCACGCCAACGAAAGTGCGAACCGCGAAGTGATCGTTTATTGTGAGTACGAGTGGATTCTGGACCGTCCGGTAGGAGCCGCCCCGGGTAATGTTGGTCACCTCCCAGTAGCGGAAGAAGTGGGACTCGCCTGGATCAAAGGTGAGGGTTGCGGTCTCCTCGCGGTCGACGATGTCTTCGTCGGCCTCAAAGACGACCTCATTGAGCGTGATGGTGGTGCGCTGGGGGTCCCAGGGGATGCCGTCGACCCTAATGGTGCCGGCGTCGGGATCGATGAGCGTGAGCGGGTAATCCGCGGGCGGGAGAGGCTCGAGGCGGACGAAGAAATTGGCGAAGCGGGCTCCGAGGTTGTTGGCGCCGGCGGGGACGCCGAGGGCGAAGTAGCGGAGGGTGGAATCGGTGGTGTTGAAGGGGGACGTGCCGCGGGGAACGAAGTCGCCGGCAGCGTCGCGTTCCTTGGAGAAAAAGCGTTTCTCGCGGTTTTCCAGGTCGTACTCGATGCGGATGCGATGCCAGACGCCTTTGGTGGAGATCAAGGGGGTGCCGGCGGCATTGGCGGCGGCGAGATCATGAGGGGCGGTGGTGGGGGACCGGAAAAGGTTGTTCGTCACCATTTGAGCTTCCGCCGGTT
>REEB01000036.1 GCA_007695295.1 Puniceicoccaceae bacterium | reverse complement strand
CCCTCCCGCAGGGGCACCCCCCGCCCGCACCGACCGCCCGTGAGCCGAGAGCGCATCCTCGTCGCCCTCTCCGGCGGGGTCGACTCCGCCGTCGCCGCCCTCCTCCTCCGCGAGCAGGGCCACGCCGTCGAGGCCGCCTACATGAAAAATTGGATCAACGAGGAAAACATCCTCGGCGACTGCCCTTGGCAGGAAGACCTCGAACACGCCCGCGCCGTCTGCGCCGCCCTCGGCATCCCTTTCCGGGTCGTCAACCTCATGCGCGACTACCGCGAGCGTGTCGTCTCGTATCTGCTCGATGGATACGAGTCCGGACACACCCCGAATCCCGATGTCATGTGCAACCGCGAGATCAAGTTCGGGGTTTTCCTCCGCCATGCCCTCGCCGAGGGCTTCGACGCCGTCGCCACCGGCCACTACGCCCGCCGCGAGAACGACGCCGACGGCCGCACCCGCCTCTTCGAAGGGGCGGACAAAAACAAGGACCAGTCCTACTTTCTCGCCCTCCTCGGGGCCGACCCGCTCACTCGTGCCCGCTTCCCGCTCGGCGCCCTGACCAAACCCGAGGTCCGCCGCCTCGCCGCCTCCGCCGGCCTCCCCAACGCCGGCCGCAAGGACAGCCAGGGCATCTGCTTCATCGGCAATGTCCGCATGCGCGATTTCCTCCGCACTTTCATTCCCGACCGGCCCGGCCCCATCGTCCGCGCCACCGACGGCGCCGTCCTCGGCCAGCACCGCGGCCTCCACCTCTTCACCATCGGCCAGCGCCGCGGCATTGGCATCCCCTCCAACACCGACCACGAGAACTATGTCGTCGTCGGCAAAGAAGCCGAAGGGCAGCGGCTCCTCGTCGCCTTCGACGGTCCCGCCGCGCCCGGCCTCTGGACCTCCGCCGCCCGCATCGGCGGCCTTCGCTGGCTCCACCAGGCGCCGCCCTCCGGCCCGCTTCAGGTCCGCGTCCGTTACCGCGATCCCCGCGTCCCCGCCACTCTTCATATCCAGGATTCGGATACGGCTGAGGTCGTTTTCGATCACCCCCAGCGCGCCCTCGCCACCGGCCAGGTCATCGCCTTCCACCGCGGTGAAGAGCTGCTCGGCGGGGGGATTTTTCTCTAAACACCCCTGCTCCGCGGCTGGAATAGTTGTTTTTCGGATACAGCCGAGACCGCCGCGCGGGCTTGCCATCCCGCCGACTTCCGCCTAGCGTGTCCGCATGGCCACCACCGAAGAAGTCCCTCCCGCTGCCGCCGCGCTCCGGCCGGTCCAGCCCGACTACTGCGCCCGCACCCGTGCCTGGCTCTCCAAACCCTCCGAGGAGGGCGATCCCGACGGCCTCCCCTCCGCCGCCGAGCTCGCCGATGCCCTCCTCGTCGACGCCCGCCGCGAGCGCGCCACCGATGTCCACCTCGACAGCCTCGGCGGCCCCGCCCGCCTGCGCTTCCGCATCGACGGCGATCTCATCGATGTCGCCGAGCTGCCCGAAGCCGCCGCCACCCGCCTGCTCGGGCACCTCAAAACCCAGGCCGGCCTCGAGCCCGGGCCCGCCATCGCCCCGCTCGACGGCCGCATCCGCCACCGCTTCGAGGACGCCGAAGACCTCCAGGTCCGCCTCGCCGCCATCCCCGCCACCAGAGGCGAAAAACTGGTGCTGCGGCTCATCGATCCGGGAAACCTTCTCCTCTCCCTCGAAGACCTCGGTCTTTCCCACCAGCATTACTCGATCATCCGGCAATGGCTCGACCAAGTCCGGGGCATGTTTCTCGTCACCGGCCCCACCGGCAGCGGAAAAACCACCACCCTCTACGCGATCCTCCAGGAGCTCCGCCTCCTGCCCCGCAATCTCCTCACCATCGAGGATCCGGTCGAGCTCGACCTCGAGGGCATCACCCAAGTCCAGGCCGGCGGCCGCGGCGGGATCAGCTTCGACGACGGCATCCGCTCCATGCTCCGGCTCGATCCGGACTTCCTCCTCGTCGGCGAAATCCGCGACCCCGCCTCCGCCCGGGCCGCCATCGGCGCCTCCGCCACCGGCCGCATCCTCCTCAGCTCCCTCCACAGCCGCGACGCCTCCGGCACCGTGACCGCGCTGCGCAACCACGGCCTCAGCAATCCCGACATCGCCACCGCCCTTGAGGTCGTCATCCACCAGCGCCTCGCCCGCCGCCTCTGCCCCGAGTGCGCCGAAGAAGCCGATCTGTCCAAGTCCGACCGGGCCTGGCTCAAGGCCCACGAACTGGAAGAGCCCTCCTCCACCCGCACCGCCCCGGGCTGCCGCTCCTGCCGCGGCACCGGCTTCAAAGGCCGCATCGGCCTCTTCGAGGTCTGGCACCTCCAGGACGAGGACAAGGAAGGCATCCTCAACAGCGAAGACGAACGCCGCCTCCGCGCCCGCATCCGTGGACGTGGCATCCGCGACCTCGCCGCCGATGGCTATAACAAAGTCGCCGACGGCACCATTTCCATGGACGAGTTTCGCCGCGCCGCCGGCACCGGCCCGGTCTGAACTCAGGACCGGTTCCGCAGCCCCGCTCCAAAGGACCGCACCACCCGCACCAGCTCGGCACGATCGTCGATGTGCGGGTTGTGGCCGCTCTCCGGCAGCGTCACCACCCGCCCGGCCGGGAAATGCCGCCGGAAGGCCGCCTCGCCCGCCGCCTCCACGTAATCGGACCGCCCGCACCGCACCAGCAGCGCGGGACCCCCGAACCGGTCCCACGCCTCCAGCGGGCTGTCCTCAAGGTGCCGCCCATGGGCTTCCAGCACATCGAGGTTGATCCCCCAGCGGAATCCGCCCGCCTCGTTGCGTATCAGGTTCGTCAGGACAAACTGCCGCGGCCCCCACTCCGGCACATAGGGCTCCAGGACCGCTTCCGCCTCCCGCCGGGTGGACGGCGACGCCGCCGCCACCGCGCGCATTCCTTCCAGCAGCCTGTCATGCCGGGGCGGATACCACACCGGTGCGATGTCCACCACCACCAGCCCCGCCAGCCGCTCGGGATGGCGGCAGGCCAGCCGCATGGCCGCCTTTCCGCCTTTGCTGTGCCCGACCAGCAGTACCGGGCTTTTCTCTTCGCGGTCTAGCCAGTCCAGCACATCCTCCACCTGGTCGTCGTAGGTATGGCTCTCCGCCCAGGGAGAGGCCCCATGGTTGCGCAGGTCGAGCACGCGGACATGGAAGTCCTCCGCCAGATCCGCCCCGGCCGTGGTCCAGTTGCGGGCCGAGCCGAGCAACCCGGGCAGGATGACCAGGGGGGGCCGGCCCGCCCCGCCGAAATCCCGGTGCGCCAGCAAAACCATGGCTTTCTCATTGCGGCACCCGCCGGCGGTGGCAAATGCTTTGAGCCTTTCCGCCCGATTCTCCACCCGACCCGGCACCGATGGCAGCACCCAAACTCACCCCCATGATGGAGCAGTACCTGGAGGTCCGCCGCAGTCTCCCGGCCAACACCCTCCTGCTCTTCCGCTTGGGCGATTTCTACGAGATGTTTCACGAGGACGCCGAGGAAGGCGCCCGCCTCCTCGGCATCACCCTCACCCGCCGCAACGACTACCCCATGGCCGGCATCCCTTACCATGCCGCCGAGACCTACATCAACAAGCTCCTCGCCGTCGGGAAAAAGGTCGCGGTCTGCGACCAGACCGAGACCCCCCAGCCCGGCAAGCTCGTCCGCCGCGCCCTCACCCGCATCCTCAGCCCCGGCACCACCCTCGGCGAAGACCAGCTCGAGTCGCGGAAAAACCACTACATCGCCGCGATCGACTTCCCCGCCCGCGGCGGCGCCCGGCTCGCCTGGATGGACCTCTCCACCGGCGAGTTCATGCTCGCCGCCGAAGACCACCCCGGCGCCCTCCTCCCCGTCCTCGCCTCGATCGATCCGGCCGAGATCCTCGTCTCCGAGGAAGCCTCCTGGATCACCCCGCCTCCGCCCGGCAGCCACCCCGACCCGGTCCTCGCGGAACTCCGCGACCTCCTCCGCGGCCGCACCGTCACCGAGCTGCCCGCCTCCCGCTTCGAGCGCCCCGCCGGGGCCCGCGCCGTCCTTGAGGCCCTCGGCGTGCTCAATCTCGAGGGCTTCGGCCTCGCCCTCGACCATTCCGCCCTCGGGGCCGCCGGCGCCGTCGTCGCCTACGTCACCGAAAACCTCCGCGCCCGCCCCGAAAACCTCCGCACCCTCCGCGAATACCGCTCCACCACCGCCCTCCAGCTCGACCCCGCCACCCTCCGCAATCTCGAAATCTTCCGCTCCATCCGCGGCGGCCGCGAGGGCAGCCTCCTCCACGCCATCGACCGCACCCTCACCCCCGGCGGCGCCCGCCTCCTCGAGCAGTGGCTCATCGCCCCCTCCCTCGACCTCGCCGAACTCCGCCGCCGCCACGCCGCCATCGGCGCCTTCCTTCTCCACC
>REEB01000061.1 GCA_007695295.1 Puniceicoccaceae bacterium | reverse complement strand
TCCCCCCGAAATCACCGGCGACACCCTGCCCGAGGAAGGCACGACCACGGTGCAGATCTGGGACCGCTTCACCCTTTCCTTCTCCAAAGACCTGCGGCCCGGCCCGGTCAACGACTCCGCCAGCTACGAGCTGCGCGGCGCCGGCCCCGACGGCGTCTTCGGCACCGGCGACGACGAGCTCTACGCCATCGCCACCACCTCCAACTACAGCACCGGCCTGAACGCCTCTTACCTCATCACCGACGGCCCCCTTCAGCCCGGCCTGTACCGGTTCACGGTTTTCCCGGTGCTGGAAGACCTCTCCGGCAATGTCCTGGCCGAGCCCTACGTGAGGGAGTTTGCGGTCGAAGGGGTGGAGGGCTTCATTCTTGAGCGCCGCGGCAGCGACAGCCGGGAGACGGCCACCAGCCTGAGCCTGCAGCCCGACGGCGGCTTCGACGGCAGCTTCGGCGAGGAGCTGATCATGGGCGTCGCCAGCAATCCCCGGCAGCTGAAGCTGGTGGACCTGGACGGCAACGGGCTGCTGGACGCGGTGGTTTCCTTCACCGGCAGCAATGACCTGCGGGTGTATCCGGGTAATGGTGACGGGACCTTCGGCACTCCCCTCATCCACGACACCGGCGGCAACGCCTGGGCGTTTGCGCTGGGCGACTACAACGGCAACGGGTTGCTGGACGCGGCGGTGGCCTCGGAAAGCCAGAACCGTGTGGAGATCTGGCTCAACGACGGCGCCGGGGGCTTCGGCGAGTCGGCGGCGCACCAGTATGGTGTGGGCAGCAATCCGCGCGAGATCGTGGCGGGTGATGTGACCGGCAACGGGGAGCTGGACCTGGTGGTGGCGTGCCGCAGCGCCAACGAAGTGCGGGTGCTGGTGGGGCAGGGCGACGGCAGTTTCCAGGCGGGAGCGATTTTTGCGCTCTCGGGCAGCGATCCGCGGTCGGTCTGGCTGGCGGACCTGGACGGGGACGGCCGGCTGGACATCGTGGCGGCGCTGCGGGGAAGCAATGCGCTCGGGGTGTGGTACAGTCTGGGCGGGGGCGACTTCAGCGAGCCGCTGATCCTGAACGGGGTTACCAATCCGGAGGCGGTTTCGGCCGGGGATCTGACCGGCGACGGGGTGGCGGAGATCGTGACCTTGCCCGGGAGCGGCCGCGACCTGTTGATATACGTTTCGGATGGATCCGGGGGCTACGAGGAGCCGGTGGTGGTCGACCTGGGCTCCAGCACGACCAACCGCGAAGTGCGCCTCACGGATGTCGATGGCGACGGGCTGGCCGATGTGCTGATCGCGCGCGGCAACACGGTGCAGGTGGTGATGAACCTCGGCGGGCTCTCCTTCAACGCGAACGCCTCTTATGCGATGGGCTCGACGGTGCAGTCGGCGGAGGTGGCGGATCTGGACGGGGACGGCCGTCCGGACTTGGTCAGCGTGAACAGCGGCAACAACCGCCTTTCGGTGCGGCTCGGTCTCGGAGAGCGGGCTTTGGAGGACGACCCCATTCACGAAGGCGTCAACACCGTGGCTCTGCGCGGCAACTTAGCCGACAGCAACGATGTTGATTTCTTTAGTTTCACCGGACGCGCCGGCCAGCGCGTGCTGCTGGGGGCGGAGACGCCGTTCGCCGGCAGCAGCTCCGGACTGAACTACCGCATCGAACGGCCCGACGGCGGCAACCTGTTTAATGTCAGCGCCCCCTCCAACGGCCGTGTGCAGGCCTCGGCGCTGCTGCCGGTGGATGGCCGCTATTATGTGAGGGTCGGAACCAACTGGAACTACTTTGGTGAATACCGCGTCTTGCTCACCCTGATTCCCGGCGAGTGGCAGGTGGAGAGCGAGGGCAACGACACCGTCTCGGCCGCCAACACGCTCAACCTGGCCTTTGAGGACGGCGTCCAACGTGGTCAAGTCTTCGGCTACATCCGCACCAGCGGCGACCGCGATGTCTTCGCCCTCGGAAACCTGGGCGAGGGCACGGAAATCCGTCTTGCTCGGGACCGTCCGTCGCGCAGCTCCCTCGAGGGCCTCCTCGAAGTGCTCGATGCCGGCGGCACCGTGGTCGCGGCCGGGGCACCCGGCGAGGAGAGCCTCAGCTTCACCATCCCGGCCGAAGCCGATGGCGCCTACTTCGCTTCCATTCGTGGGGAACCCCATGGCCTCTTCGAGCGCTACTTCCTCTGGGTGGAACTCGAGGATAGACTTCCCCCCGAAATCACCGGCGACACCCTGCCCGAGGAAGGCACGACCACGGTGCAGATCTGGGACCGCTTCACCCTTTCCTTCTCCAAAGACCTGCGGCCCGGCCCGGTCAACGACTCCGCCAGCTACGAGCTGCGCGGCGCCGGCCCCGACGGCGTCTTCGGCACCGGCGACGACGAGCTCTACGCCATCGCCACCACCTCCAACTACAGCACCGGCCTGAACGCCTCTTACCTCATCACCGACGGCCCCCTTCAGCCCGGCCTGTACCGGTTCACGGTTTTCCCGGTGCTGGAAGACCTCTCCGGCAATGTCCTGGCCGAGCCCTACGTGAGGGAGTTTGCGGTCGAAGGGGTGGAGGGCTTCATTCTTGAGCGCCGCGGCAGCGACAGCCGGGAGACGGCCACCAGCCTGAGCCTGCAGCCCGACGGCGGCTTCGACGGCAGCTTCGGCGAGGAGCTGATCATGGGCGTCGCCAGCAATCCCCGGCAGCTGAAGCTGGTGGACCTGGACGGCAACGGGCTGCTGGACGCGGTGGTTTCCTTCACCGGCAGCAATGACCTGCGGGTGTATCCGGGTAATGGTGACGGGACCTTCGGCACTCCCCTCATCCACGACACCGGCGGCAACGCCTGGGCGTTTGCGCTGGGCGACTACAACGGCAACGGGTTGCTGGACGCGGCGGTGGCCTCGGAAAGCCAGAACCGTGTGGAGATCTGGCTCAACGACGGCGCCGGGGGCTTCGGCGAGTCGGCGGCGCACCAGTATGGTGTGGGCAGCAATCCGCGCGAGATCGTGGCGGGTGATGTGACCGGCAACGGGGAGCTGGACCTGGTGGTGGCGTGCCGCAGCGCCAACGAAGTGCGGGTGCTGGTGGGGCAGGGCGACGGCAGTTTCCAGGCGGGAGCGATTTTTGCGCTCTCGGGCAGCGATCCGCGGTCGGTCTGGCTGGCGGACCTGGACGGGGACGGCCGGCTGGACATCGTGGCGGCGCTGCGGGGAAGCAATGCGCTCGGGGTGTGGTACAGTCTGGGCGGGGGCGACTTCAGCGAGCCGCTGATCCTGAACGGGGTTACCAATCCGGAGGCGGTTTCGGCCGGGGATCTGACCGGCGACGGGGTGGCGGAGATCGTGACCTTGCCCGGGAGCGGCCGCGACCTGTTGATATACGTTTCGGATGGATCCGGGGGCTACGAGGAGCCGGTGGTGGTCGACCTGGGCTCCAGCACGACCAACCGCGAAGTGCGCCTCACGGATGTCGATGGCGACGGGCTGGCCGATGTGCTGATCGCGCGCGGCAACACGGTGCAGGTGGTGATGAACCTCGGCGGGCTCTCCTTCAACGCGAACGCCTCTTATGCGATGGGCTCGACGGTGCAGTCGGCGGAGGTGGCGGATCTGGACGGGGACGGCCGTCCGGACTTGGTCAGCGTGAACAGCGGCAACAACCGCCTTTCGGTGCGGCTCGGTCTCGGAGAGCGGGCTTTGGAGGACGACCCCATTCACGAAGGCGTCAACACCGTGGCTCTGCGCGGCAACTTAGCCGACAGCAACGATGTTGATTTCTTTAGTTTCACCGGACGCGCCGGCCAGCGCGTGCTGCTGGGGGCGGAGACGCCGTTCGCCGGCAGCAGCTCCGGACTGAACTACCGCATCGAACGGCCCGACGGCGGCAACCTGTTTAATGTCAGCGCCCCCTCCAACGGTCGCGTGCAGGCCTCGGCGCTCCTGCCGGTGGACGGCCGTTACTACGTGCGCGTGGACCGCAACTGGAACTACTTTGGCGAGTACCGGGCCCTCATCACCCTGGTGCCGGGCGAATGGCAGGTGGAGAGCGAGGGCAACGACACCGTCGCGGCCGCCAACACGCTCAACCTTAGTTTCGATGGTGTCGTTCAGCGGGGCCGAATGTTTGGTTACATCCGCACCAGCGGCGACCGCGATGTCTTCCGCCTCGGCAACCTTTCCGGCGACACCGAAATCCTTCTCGAGCAGACGCATCCGGACCGCAGCTCGCTCGAAGGCGTGCTGGAAATCCTCGATTCCGACGGAACTGTCGTCGCCTCTGCCCCCGCTGGTTTTCTTTCACTGGAGTTCACCGTGCCCGCTGAATCCCCGGGCGCCTATTTCGCCTCCATCCGCGGCGCGCCGCACGGCCTGTTCGAGCAGTACCTGCTCACGGCCGAGCTCCAGGATCGCACCCCGCCGTTCATTACCTCGACCACCCTTCCCGCCGAAGGCTCGACCATTACCCACCTGCTCGACCAGTTCCAACTCGGCTTTTCCGAGGATCTCACCCGGGAACCTGTCAATGCTCCGGCCAGCTACGAGCTGCGCAACGCCGGCCCCGACGGTGTTTTCGGCACCAGTGACGATCTTGTTTACGCCATCCAGACTGTTTCCAATTACACCGGCGGCCTGACCGCGAACTACCGGATCGTGAATGCGCCCATCCAGCCCGGCCTCTACCGGCTGACGGTCTTTCCCGTGCTCAGCGATCTCTCCGGAAATCTCATGGCGGCACCCTTTGTCCGCGAGTTCACGGTGGCTCCGGTGCCGGGCTTCACCCTCGAGCAGGAGCCGAACAATTCTATCGCCACCGCCACCCCGGTCGTTCTTACGGAGACTCAGCCGGGTCTGGTTTCCGGCGGGGGCCGCGGCCGCCTTGATGGTGCTCCCGACGTCGACTTCTGGCGTTTCGAGGCCCAGGCCGGAGACACCTTCATCCTCTCCGCGGAATCCATCGAAAGCTCCTCCTCCGCCGGGCTCAATTACCGCTTGATCGCTCCCGACGGCAGCCAGCTCTTCAACGAAAACGCCCCTTCCTCCGGCTCCTACGACCGCGCTCCGTATCAACTTCCCCAGGACGGCGTCTACGCACTTCGGATCGACCGCAATTGGAACTACTACGGTGAATACCGCTTCTGGGTTTCACTCGTGCGCGACCTCCAGGTGGAGCTCGAGCCGAACCACACCCTCGCCACCGCCAATGCGCTGGAGTGGGAGACCATCGAGACCGGCCGCCAGGGAACGGTCTTCGGCGTGGTGCGCACCCCCGGCGATCTCGATTACTTCAACCTCGGCACCCTCAATGCAGGGACGACCGTTTTCCTGAGTGCCCGCACCCCCGCCTCCAGCCCGCTCTCGCCGGTGGTCAGCCTCTACAATGCCGAGGATGTCTACCAGCCCGAGGCCGGCGCCGGGCGGCCCTTCGACGGTGTCGCCGAAGTCACCATCACCCAGACCGGCGTCTACTACGCCCTCGTCCGCGGCGGCGGCGGCACCGGCGGCCTCGGCAACGAGTACCTGCTCGATGTCCTCAATGTCGCCACCGGCGGCGTGACGTTCCCCAACCTCGTCGTCACCGAGGTCTTCCAGCCCGACGCCGCCGACCTCCGCAGTGGTGAGCTCATCGAAATCTCCTTCCGGGTCGAAAACCTCGGCTCCCTCGCCACCCAAGTGTCCACCTGGTTCGACAAGGTCGTGCTTTCCACCGACACCGTCTTCGGCAACGAAAACGACATCGAGCTGGGCCTGATCCGCCGCGATGGCGTGCTCCAGCCCGGCGAAGGCTACACCGTCACCACCAGCCTTTCGATCCCCGACGGCATCAGCGGGTCCTTCTACCTCGGCGTTTACACCGACTTCACCAATACAGTGAACGAGTTTCTCCTCGAGGGGGACAACGTGACCTTCAGCGAGTCCGCTTTCCCCATTGCCCTGGCCGACTATCCGGACCTCGTGGTCGAGGACCTCGTGCTCGACGGGCCCGACGCCGATGGCCACTACACCATCTCCTGGACCACTGCCAACCGCGGCGTCGCTCCGGCTCCCGCGGGCTTCAGCGACCGGGTCCGGGTGCGCCAGCTTTTCCCCGAACAGGTCCTCATCAGCGAGTTGCTGCCGGTCGAGTCCGAGCTCGCCCCGGACGCCTCCCTCGCTCGCCAGACAACCTTCACGCTCACCCAGGCCGGCAACTTCATCGTCGAGGTCGCCACCGATGCCCTGAATGAGGTTTTTGAGTACAATGAAGACGGTGCCGTGGCCGCCCTTCTCAACAATACCGCCACCGTTCCCTTCACCATCGCCCGCTTCTTCACCATCAGCGTGTCCGCCTCGCCGCCGGAGGCCGGCAGTGTCGGCGGTGGCGGGATTTTCCTCGAAGGCACCCCGGTCACCGTGACCGCCGAGGCCGACACCTCGGAACTGCCGTGGTTCTTCTCCAACTGGTCGGAGGGCGGCTTCCTGCGCAGCAACCAGGCCGCCTACACCTTTACGCCCAATGCCGACCGCGAGCTGATGGCGGTCTTCCGCCTGCCCACCTACACCGTGGCCGCCACGGTCCAGCCGGCTGGGCGGGGCACCGTCTCCGGGGCCGGCAGCTACGCCCACGGCTCGGTCGTTTCGCTCGGAGCGACGCCCCAGGCCGGTTACCTCTTCGAAGGCTGGTATGAAGGCGGCGAACGGATTTCGGAGGTTTCCCCGCTGGAGTTCACCCTCACCGGCAACCGCCAGTTCGAGGCCCGCTTCGTCGAGGCCAACCCCATCCACACCGTCACCACGGCCACCTCGCCCGCAGGCTTGGCCGAGGTCGGCGGCGCCGGGGTCTTCGCCAACGGTGAGATCTCCACTTTCTCCGCTCCCGCCGTCATTGAGTCGGGGGATTTTGAATACACCTTTCAGCGCTTCACACTCAACGGGCAAAATTTCTCCACCCAGAACCCGGTCGACAAAACCTGGAGCACCCTCGACCCCGCCGAAGTCCACGTGGTCGCGGTCTATCAGAGCCGGCCGCTCCGGCCCCAGGTTATCCAAGTGACCGGCTCCCTGCCCGCGCCCGTCCGCGGCCTCCGGGACTACCGGCTCACCCTGCGCTTCGACCGGCCGATGGATCCGGCGTCCACCCCCGTCGTCGAACTGATTGGCGACGGAGACCAGCCCCAGCCCGGCGGCGGTGAGTGGCTCACCGTTGCCGGCGCCATCCGTGAATGGCGGACCGCCCCCGTCCAATTTGCCCCAGGCAACGACGGCGCCGTCGAGGTGCGGGCTTCCGCGGCCGTCGATGCCGAGGGTCGGACGATGGACGCGGCCACCGTCTTTACCTTCACCGTCGATGCCACCCCGCCGCCGGTCGTCCAGCCGGTGGTGGCCGAGATCCGCTCCGATCGTATCCGGATTTCCTGGACCGACTATCCGGCGCCGGCGGATCTCAATCTCTTCCGCTACTATCGCGAGGACGCGCCTTTTGCCTCCCTCGCCGGTCTGGAGTCGATCGGCGGCGGCAGCGCTTCCGCGCGCAGCCACTGGTTCACCGGCCTCGAGCCCGACCGTCCCTACCATGTCGCGGTCGGCGCGGTCGACTCGGCCGGCAACATGGATCCGCAGGTCGCCTCGCTCGAGATCATCGTCGCCAGCGACATCCCGCCGCCCGCTCCGGTCAGCCTGACCCGGATCGGCCTGGATGCCGCCCGGCTGAACTGGACCTACTCGCCGGCCGGCCTGCTCGGATTTGATGGCTTCCACGTTTACCGCTCGACCAGCCCCCTCGGTGACCTCGAAGGTCTCGAGCCCGCCGCCCAACTGCCGGCCTCTGCCCGCAGCCATACCTTCGAAGGACTTGACCGCACCGAGACGTACCACCTGGCGGTGGTGCCGGTGAACCGCCTCGGCCAGTTTGATCCGGAGTTTGCTTCCCTGGTCTGGATCGATCCGCTCTCCGGCCCCATCACCCAAGACCTCACCTTGGGCGGACCGGACGAAGTCGTCGAGATCGTCAACCCGATGATCGTGCAGGAAGGGGCTGCCCTGACCCTGCTGCCCGGAACCACCGTCCGCTTCGGGGGCGGCGCCGGCATCACGGTTGAAAACGGCATGCTTTCCGCCCCCGGCCTGCCCCTGCTGCCCATCCAGCTCACCTCGATGGCCGAGGCGACCGGGGCCGGCGCCCCCGGCGATTGGGCCGGCATCCTCCTTGACGGAGCCGCTGCCTTCGCCGATCTCGCCCACACTTGGATCCGCTTTGGCGACGGCGTTCGGGTCCGGGCCGGCAGCCTCACCGGTGAATCCCTTCATCTTGCTTGGAACGCCGGATCCGGGCTGGCCGCGTCCCAGGGAGGCCAGGTTTCGCTATCCGACGCCCTCATCCTGTTCCATGAGACGGGGGTTCGCTCCGAAAGCAGCGCCGAGGTGGCGGTCGCCAACAGCGTGATCCGCGGCGGGCCGCTCGCCGCCGCCGCCGCCCCGGGGGCCGTCCTCACTCTCGATGGTATCTGGTTTGGCACCACCGATGGGGAGGAGTTGCTCTCCCTGATCGAGGGGCCGGTCCAGTCCACCCAGCCGCTCGTCGCCGAGCCGGTGCTGGGGTCGGGCGCCGCCACGGCCGGCGGCGTCACCCAAGTCACGACTCCGGTGGTTTCGCTGCAGCTGGCCGGCCCCAACGCTATTGGTTACCGGATCGGCGAGGATTCAACTTTCGCAGGTGTGCTGTTCTCCGATATCGAGCCGCAGGCGGGGCTGCCCGAGGGGGTTGCTCCGGCTCCCTTCACCGTGCCGGTCGCCCTCTCCGAAGGCGCCGGGGTGAAGACGCTTTTTGTTGAGTTCCGCAGCCTGACCGGTGCAGTCACCGATCCGGCCACGGTGGAAGTGGAGTTCCTCGCGGACGGGCCGCAGATCACCGCCTTCAGTTTGTCCGAGGGCCAGATCCTGAATCGGCCGGTGGCGGTTTCCGCCGCCGCGGAGTCTCCGGTGGCAATCACTTCGCTGGAACTCTTTGTCGACGATGTCCCCGTGCTCTCCTCTTCCACTGCTGAGCTGGAAGGTTGGTGGGATCTGCGCGCCCTGAGTCCGGGCATCAAGCGGGTGCGGCTGGAAGCGCGCGATGCCGGAGGCGGCCTCGCCACCCGTTCGCTCAACGTTCTTGTCCAACCGGTCGGCCCGGACGCTCCGGTCATCACCCTGCCGCAGGACGGCCTGGTGACCAATGCCGGCACCGTCGATCTCTCCGCCACGGTGGTGCCCGGGGTGACCATCCGGGTCATCCGCAACGGCACCATTTTGCAGACCCTCGACCCGGCCTTCGACCGTACCAGCCTCGAGCTCGCCGACCTTCCGTTGGTGGAAGGGGCGAACAACTTCAGCCTCTCCGTCAGCGATGTCGCCGGCAACGCCACCTCCGCGATCGTGCGCGTCAACCGCGACACCATGCCCCCGCTCGCTGCGGTCCTCGAGGAAGTCGTTTTCGAAAAGGGCGTCGGTTTGATCGCCAACTGGCGCAGCCCGGAGACGGGCAAACAGGCGGCCTTCTATCAGTTGCTCGCCAATCGCGGTCCGCTGACTTCGGTCGAGGATGCCGAGATCATCCGCAACCCCGTGACCCAGCGCGTGGACACCATTCGCACCATCGGCGATGGCGAGTGGACCTTCGCGGTCGTGGGGATCGACCATGCCGGCAACCAAAGCCCGCTCAGTAACACGCTCCAGCTGACCCTCGACACCACCCCGCCATCCTTCACCATCGCCTATGACAAGGCGCCGCCGGTCGGCCCCGGCCCGCTCGTCATCACTCTCACCGCGAGCGAGCCGCTGCAGGCACCGCCCTCCATGACCCTGCGGCCCCAGGGCTTCAGCACCCCGATCTCCGTCCCGCTCACCCAGACTTCGCCGACGGTTTTCACCACCACCTTCACCGTCTCCGAGGTCAGCGCCAACTCCGGCCCGGCGGTGGTGCGTGTCAGTGCGGCCGATCTGGCCGGCAACAGCTTCAGCGGTTCTCCTTCCGGCCCGGCCCTGAGCTTCGACGTCACCCGTCCCACCGGCGCGGTCACCCTGGATACGGCTGCTCCGGTGCAGGTGCTCACGCCGCGCACCCTGGCCGTCAATCTCACCCTGAGCAAACCCGCGCCGACCGGCACCCCTCCGAGCCTGAGCTTCATCCCCCCCGAGGGAGGCTTGGTTGAGATCGGCCTGGTGGGCTCCGGGTCCTCCTGGAGCGGCCTGCTCCAGCTTGATCCTGAGATGGGTTCCGGCGAGGGCAGCTTCCAGCTATCCACCGTCGATGCCCTCGGCAACAGTGGTTCCGCCTTCACTTCCGGCGGCACCGTTGAGATCTACAACACCCAGCTGCCGTCACCACCATCGCCGCCAATTGTTTCCGAAGTGAAGTCCCTTCCCGGGGGCTACTTGGAGATCCGTTGGGGGGCCGCCAACAACGCCCAGTTCTATCGCCTCTACCGGGCGCCCGGAGGCTCCACCGGCGTCCCGACCGAATTGGTGGCCGACGACATCGCCGACCTCTCCATCCAGGATCTGCCGCCCGAGGACGGCGTCTGGCGCTATGCCGTGACCGCGGTGCGCCTGGGCTCGGAGAGCAATGTGGCCGTGATCGCGGAAGGGCTTTCCGACCGCACCCCGCCCCATCCCCCCGAGGAGGTCACGGCGGCGCTCGGCGCCCGCGGCATCGTGGTGTCCTGGAGCGCGCCCTCGGAAGGGGAAACCCCGCATTCCTACGTGGTCTACCGGAATGGAAGCCAGATCCGCACCAGCACCCTGCCGACGGTGGTGACCGACTCGCCGCCGCGCGGTCTCATCACTTACGAAATCGGCGCCCGTGATGCGATCGGCAACGAATCCCGCGCCGCCGCCGAGCCGCTGGAGCTATTTGTCAATGCCGTCAACGACCTCGTCGCGACCGTCAACCACGGCCAGTCCGCCCGGCTCACCTGGACCTCCGACGACCCCACCGCCACCGGTTTCTGGGTTTACCGCGACGGCCAGTTGCTCACGTCCAGCCCGCTCACGTCACCGCTTTTCAATGACAACACTCCGCTCGGCGCCGGGCCGGTCGAATACCGGGTGACCGCCCTCAACGCCGAAGGCCAGGAAAGCGCCGCCCGGGTGGTCGAAGTTTATCCGCTTGCTCTCAGCCTGCGGTCCAACCCCGACGAGGAAGGCAACGAGCGGCGAACCCGCACCCACTTTTTCAACCGCTATGAAGTCACCGTCGCCAACGCCTCCCCGGAAGCCTGGGGCTGGGAGGGCGTCACGGTCCGCCGGACCGCGCCCGATGTGGAGCCGGCCGAAGCCTCGGCCGAGGTTGGCAAGCTGCTCGAAGCGGGCGCGAGTGCCGGCCACACCGTGGTCATGCGTGGCCCGCCCGGCGCGGTGGAGGCATTCACCTTTGAGATCGAGGTTTCCCAGGTGCGCGATCCCGCCGAGGGACGTGCGCTCTATCGGCGCACGCTAAGCGGCCCCGGCGCGGAGTTGGCCGGTGCGCAGGCCGCCCTCACTTCCGCCGCCCCGCCGCTCGCGGGAGGCCTCAACACCTTTCAGGTCGAGCTCTTCAACCGCGGCCACGCCCCGATTGACATCATCCTCACCCGCGGCGGTGGATCGGAGCCCGGCGATCTTTCCATTGTCGTGCTTGACGAGTTCGGGGAGGAGCTTTCCCGGACCTTCTTCCAAGGGCAGACCCCCGGCCTCAGTTTCCTCCCCGGCGGCGTGGGGTATGTTCGCATCGAGCCGGGCAGTTCCTTCACGCTTTCGGTGCCCGAGGTTTTTGTGCCCGCGTCGCTCGGGGCGCTCGGCCGGGCGACCTTCCGGGTCGAAGTCTCACACACCTACCACCGCCTCGGCCAGCCCGACCAGCGGGCCGGTTCGCCGCTGCGGGTGGCGCGTGAGTCGAACTTGGTCGAGACCCCCTACTTCGGTCTCGCCGAAACGGCTTCCCCGTCCGTCTCCAACGACGACCCGATCCACATCTTCGGCCAGGCCATCGACCGGGAGACCGGCGAGCCGCTCGGCCTCGTGCCGCTCAAGATCGGCTTCAGCGCGCGCGGCATGCGCTGGTTCCGCGAAGTCGAAACCGATGCGGACGGCAATTTCGAACACACCTACAACATGGTGCCCGGGTTCGCCGGAACCCTCCGCATTTGGGCGGCCCATCCGGATATCGTCGATTCGCTCGACCAAGCCGAGGTTCAGATCCACCGCCTGCTCGTGGGGCCGGCCCGCGCCAACATTCGGATGTCGAAAAACGACACGCTCGACTTCGACCTCGAACTGCTCAACCCGGGCGAGCTGCCGCTCGGCGGCGTCGAAGCCGAGCTGGCCGCCTTCGTGCTCGATGAGCACGGGGAGGAGATGCCCGTGCCCGGCCTTTCGCTCACGGCCCGCGAACCCCTGCCCGCCGAGCTGCCCGGCAACAGCCGGCGCAAGCTCCCGCTCCGCCTCCAGGCCGATCTCGAAGTACCGGACTTCGCAAGCATTCGTATTCGTTTTCAAACAACGGAAGGCGCTTCGGCAACCTTCCGCGGCGAACTCACCCTTCTGCCGGCCAACCCGATCCTGCGGATGGTCCGCCCGAGGGTCGGTTATGTCGACGTCGGCCTCAACCGCGGTGATTTCATCAGCCGGGAAGTGACCCTCGAAAACGCCGGCCTGCGCGACCTTGAGGGCGTGGAGCTGATCCCGCCGAAGGCGCTGGGCTGGATGTTCGTGAACCTGCCCGCCAACGAGGAGGGCCGCATCCTGCTGCCCGACCTGGGCGTCGGCGAAAGCCTCACCTTCACGGTCGTGTTCGCTCCTCCCGAGGACATGGAACTGGGACTCTACGATGATTACCTGCTCGTTACCGGCACCAACGCCGTGGCCGACTACCGGGTCAACCTCTTTGCCACCGTCACTTCCAGCGAAACCGGAGAGGTGGAGTTTTACGTCGACAACACCCTCGTGCTGCCGGTGCCGAATGCCGCCGTGTCGCTCTTCAACTCCACCATCCGGCAGGATGCCGGTCCCTTCCTCACCGACGCCGAAGGCCGGGTCCGGATCCCGGATCTGGTTGAAGGGCGCTGGCAGTTCACCGCATCCGCCCCCGGCCATGCCGCCAACAGCGGCAGCGTCGAAGTGGTCGCCGGCCAAGTGGTCGAGGCCAGTATCCGTCTCTACCGCAGCGTGGTCACAGTGAATTTCAGTGTCGTGCCGGTGCCGTTCACCGACCGTTACGAGATCCGCCTCGAAACCACCTTCGAGACCCGGGTGCCGGCTCCGGTCATCTTCTTCACTCCGCCCAAATACGAGTTTTTCCAAGTGGAGCCGGGCTTTGAGACGACCGTGGTCTACACGCTCAAAAACGAGGGCCTCATCAGTGTCTTCGATGTGGAAGTGAACGGCTCCGAATATTCCTGGGGTGGCATGACACCATTGGTCGAGTTCATCCCTGAACTGCGGGCCCAGCAGTCGGTCGATATTCCGTTTATCATCCGTTACGACGGAGCGGGCGGAGGTTCCGGTGGCGCCGCACCCGCCGGCGGAACCGGTGATCCGGTGGCCGGCATCCAGAGCGCCGGGGACACGATTTTGAACTGCGCCGCCGGGGCCGTCAACCTGCCCGACGGCGACTTCCTCCGCGGCCTCGCCGCCCTCACCCATGGGGACTTCGAGTGCGCCGACGGCATTGATGCGCAGACCGCCGCCATCGCGGTGGGCCTGTTGCACGGGCTGGGCGTGGCCGGAGCCATCAGTAGTCCGGCCAGCCTGGCCGCCTCCCTCGGCAGCTTCCTCGGCTGCCTCGCAGGCAACATCATCGGCGCCAGTGGAGGCGGAGGCGGGGGTGGTGGTGCCAACCCACGCGGAGGCGGCACCTACGGTGGCATGGGCAATGTTGCCTGCTTCGCTCCCGATACGCCGATCACCTTGGCGGACGGCCGTTCCATCTCCGTGTCGGAACTGGTCGCCGGGATGGAAGTGCAGTCCGCCTATGGCGTGGTCTCTCCGGTCCGGACGGTCCAGCGCCGCTTCTCCGACGACCTTCTCCGCATCGTCCACCGTTCTCCGTGGGGCGGTGCCGAGCGTGTTCTCAAAATCACCGGTGACCACCGCGTCTGGGTCGACGGCGAAGGTTGGAAGTTCGCCCGCGAACTCTGGGCCGGCGACCGGCTCATCGACCGCTCCGGCCAGCCCAGTGAGGTGATCGCGGTGGAAGGGGTTTCCGGCGTGCATGAGGTCTTCAACCTCCAGCTTGCCGGCGACAACAGCCTTTATGCCGGTGGCGTGCTCGTCGAGGACGTCTGCGGCGGAGTTTTTATTGATAGCACCGCAGAACCGGAGGTGCGGCCATGAACTGCCTCCGCCATGCCTTCTCAACCGCTCTTCCCACCATGCGCCTGAAACCACTCAAGAAACTCACCGCGGTCCTGCTGGGGCTCGGCTTGGGCGCAAGCCTGCTCGCCCAGCAGCAGTTTCAAGGCTACTGCGCCCGGGTCAAAATGGAGATCCTCCAGGAGCTTACCCTCGAGCGGATCGGCTTCGAAGCCACCCTTGAGGTGACCAACAACGCCGCCGACGATCCCATCACCGAGTTCTACGCCGAGCTGACTTTCGAAACGGTCGAAGGCGAGGTTCGTGATGCTTCCGACTTGTTCTTCGTCCGCCCGCCCCGCGTTTCCGGGACCAATGCGGCCGACGGCTCCGGCATCATCGGGCCGACCCGCACCGCCACCGTCCGCTGGTTTATCATCCCCAAACCCACCGCCGGGGGAGAGGATCCGCGCGGCACGCTCTACAACGTTGGGGTGCGTCTCGGCGGCAACCTCGGCGGCCAGCCCGTTCCGCCGGAGCTGATGTATGCCATTCCGGATACGATCACGGTGCGGCCGGAGCCACAGCTCGTCATCAATTATTTCCTCCCGCGCGATGTGCAGGGCAACGATCCCTTCACCGAAACGATTGAGAGTCCGATTCCCTTCACCCTCGGGGTGCTGGTGAAAAACGAAGGCTTCGGTGTGGCGCGGTCGCTCGCGATTGAGTCCCAGCAGCCTCGCATCGTGGAAAACCGCCAGGGCTTGCTGCTTGTCGCCCAGCTCCTCGGCGCCCGGGTGATGGACTCGCCGCTCGACCGCGCCAGCCTCACCGTCAACCTCGGCGACATCCAGCCCGGTGAGACCAAGAAAGGCGCCTGGGACATGATCGTGTCGTTGATGGGGGAATTCGTCGATTTCCGCGCCACCTACACCCACGCATCCGACCTCGGCGGCGAGGAGACCTCGCTGATCAAGTCGCTCGACGCCCATTTCTTCGCCCGCGAAGTGCTCAACGACCAACCCGGCCGCGACTCCATCCTCGACTTCCTCGCCATCACCGACCGCAACGCCGACCTCATCCCCGACGCGCTCTTCGAGAGCGAGGGCAATGTCCTCCCGGTCAATCACCTCCGGCAGGTCGAAGTCTTGGAGGGCCTCGGTTCCAACAACACCCTGCGCATCGGCGTCCTCTCCGACTTCGAGGGCTGGGGCTATGTCCGGATCGACGATCCTTCGCAGGGCCGCATGGAGATCAAGAGCGCCGTCCGCTCCGACGGCAAAGTCATCAACCTCCGCAATGTCTGGACGAGCCTCCGCTACGACCGCAACACCAACCGGCCGCTCCACCGCCTCCACCTCTTCGACCTCACCGATGTCGGCAACTACTACGAATACGCGATCGAATTCATCACCGTGGAGGATGACACCCCGCCCGAGACCGAGATTCTCTTCGCCGGAGACCAAGGCTTCGCCGACGGCGTGTACTTCATCACCCGCCAGACCGATGTGTACTTCATCTCCGAGAGTGTGACTCCCGTGAGCATGTTCTACAAAATCGACGACGGCGAATTCCGCCCCGCGCTGCCCTTCCGTTTCCCCGAGCTTGGCACGTATCAGGTAACCTACTACGCGCAGGATACCGCGGGCAACATCGAGGAACCGAAGACCACCACCGTGGTGGTGCGCGAGAGCGGGCCGGAGTTTGCCGGCTTCGACGATGGCGAAGGCATCCTCCTTCCCGGCACGGGCATCCTCTCGGTGCGGCCGGGGCAGTTGACCACGGTCTTCGAGGCCGGCGCCAACCCGCTCGCCACCCAGGCCCGGGTGGAAATCTTCTCCGGAGTGCGTGCTTGGCCTACCCTGGCCGGCCTGCCGCCTTCGCCCACGCCGTTCTCTGGAGCGGAGCTTGCCGTCGGCGGCATCAATGCCGACTTCTACCGCTATCGGATCGGTTCCGGCGCCTGGTCGGAGGAAATGTCCGTCGCCGAACCGCTGGTCTTGAGCGGGCTTTCGGGAACCGTGAATCTCGAAGTCCAGGCCCGACCCCGCCAGGGCGACTACGCGACTTCCGGCGGCACCGTGGAGGCGAGCTGGACCATCAATGCCTCCGCACCGGCCGTGCGGGTGCTGGGGGTGCCGGCCTCGCCCACCGCGGGCCTGGCCGCGATTCTGACGGTTGAGAGCGATGACTGGACGCTCTACCGCTGGCGTGCGCCCGGAGATTTCTGGCGCCCTCAGACACCCTTGAGCGAGCCGATCCTGCTGGAGGGCCTCCTGCCGGGCGACCAGACCATCGAGTTGAGCGGCCTCGGATCGGCCGGCTGGACCTCGCAGACCAACCCCATCGTGGTCCGCTGGAAGGTCGATCCGGGTTACGGGGCCCACTACGATCCGGCCAAGCTGGTGCGCAGCGAAACCTTCGACGGGGTCCAGGGCAGTGCTCTCGAATTTGCCTGGGACGGCACGGCCGACGACGGCCGCCTGCTGCCCTCCGGCTGGTACACGGTGCGGGTCACGCTCTCCGATTCACTCGGCCAGGAAACTTTCTTCACCCGCCTGGTGCGGATCGATGCCCTCGCCGGTCAACCCATGGTCGTTTCCGGCGCCGGCGCCGGTGCGCGGCGGCCCTATGCCCGCGGAGGCTGGGCGGTCTGGCAGGACCGCCTCCAAGGCTCTTGGAATATCCGCGCTCTCGCGCTTGAGGACGAGTTGGGCGAGCCTCTCGCCCTCACCAGCGGCACCCTGGACCAGGAAAACGCCAAGACCGACGGCCGCATCGCGGTCTGGCAGGGCCGCCGGCCCGACGGCGCCTGGGACATCTGGATGACCGACCTCACCGGCGACCGCACACCCGAGCGCGTCACCAACTCCTCCGCCCAGAACCAGATCAAGCCTGCCGTCGAGTGGCCCTACATTGTCTACCAGGAACGTTCGGTGACCCAGAGCGGCGGTCCCTGGAGGCTCCGCGCCCACCATCTTGAGACTGGAGAGACTTTTACGGTCGATCCCACCGGCACGCAGAGCCAGGAGGATCCCAACATTCAGTCCGGCCGGGTGGTTTGGCGGGATGAACGCGACGTCGGCCCCGGTGAGATTTACTTTTCTGACCTTGCTACTGGCGAGGTTCGCCGGATCACCCAGAACTCCTTCGGGCAGTTTCACCCCTCGATCTTCGGCCACTGGATCGTCTGGCAGGACAACCGCGACATCCAGCTCGACCTCTTCGGCCACGACCTCCGCACGGGCCGCGAGGTGCGCCTCACCCACACCCCCGGCAACGAGACTCGCGTCTTTGCCGCCGGCCAGTGGGCGGTGTTTGTCGATGAGAGTGTCGGCGCCAATCTCGGCAACATACATCTGATGAACCTCGACTCGGGCCGCCGCGTCGCCCTCACGAACACCGCCACGGTGAAGAACTTCCCCGCGCTCGCCAACGGCTATGTGCTCTGGCAGGAGGGTGACGGAGTTGGCTCAGAAATCCGGGCCGCCCGCCTGCCCGCGCTGCAGCCGGTTTTCCACAATGCCAATGCCGTGGTCGTGACCGAGGCGCTCGCGGAAGCTTACCCGAGGGCCTTCGACCTCCTCGAGGCCTGGACCCCCGAGTCCGGTGCCATCCGCCTGACCCGCTACACCACCCTGCTCCCGGTGCCTTCCGGCGAGGAAGCGCTCTGGCAGGGCGGGACCGCCACCGGCACCAACTTCAACCTCACCCCCGGCACCTTCCTCTGGGTGGCCTTCGGTGAAGACACTCTCCTCGACCTTGGCCCGGCCGAGCGCACTCCGCGTCCGCTCGACGCCGGGGTCAATGTTCTCGGCTTCGCCGGCTTCCCGACAGGCTACACTGCCTCCCGGCTGATGGAGCAGCTCGGAGAAACCGCGGCCGGGGAGCGTCGCCTGCGCGCCGTCCGCATGTATGATCCTCGCGATGGCCGCTGGCGGGTGCTGGAGAACCGAGGCGGAGAACCCCTCGGTCCCGATTTTCCCATTCATGAGGTGGCGCTGCTATTCCTCGATCTCGAAGAACCCGTTCCCGATTGGAAACCCGACCCCTCGCTCTGACCATGAGACTTCTGCTCCTGCTTCCCCTGCTCTCGGCTGCGGCCGCGCCCTTGCTCGCGGACGGCCCGCTGGTCGATGCCCGTACGGTTGCGGCTTGGATGACCGACGGTGAACGACTCACCCTCGTCGACCTGCGTCCGACCACGGAATACTCCCAAGGCTCGATTCCCGGCGCCATCAACGTGCCCGCCCGCCTCGTGCCTTCACGGCAGCTTCCCCCCCTTGGAAGGGTGGTGGCTTTTGGCGACGGCCTCGGCCGGACCGACATCGCCGCCGCTCTCGAAGCGCTCAACGCCAAGCCCGGCATCCAGGCCTACGGCCTGCGAGGCGGATTGGCCGCCTGGGAGTCCGCCGCGCTGGCAACGACTCATCGCAAAGGGGTCAGCAAAGAGGAGCTTCCCATGCTGAATTACGATCAGCTGCTCCGCGTCGCCGGTCCCGAGCTTCTCGTGATTGATCTGCGCAAGGAACCGGAGCTGGTGGCGGGCCCGGCCGGTGAAGGCGCCGCCCCGGCCGAACCGCCGCTCACCGACCTTGGCGCCCTGCTTCCCCAGGCCCGGGTGGTTCGGCCGACGGCCGGCCCGGTCGCCGGAGTGGCCGGAGGGGCCGGCGGACCCTTGGCTGCGGGCGTGGTCTCCGCCGATCCCAATGAAGAACTCACCGTGCTGATCGACAGCGGCGATGGTGCGGCCGAGTCCATGGCCCGCCGGCTCCGCGCCTCCGGCAACCGCCGGGTGGTGGTGCTGGCCGGAGGGGAACTCATCCTGCGCCACGAAGGTCGCGCCGGCCTGATGCGGGCCGGGGGAGGCTCGCTCCTCCTGGAGGAGGCCAATACCGCCGGAAAGGAGGAGCCATGATCCCCCGCGTCATCATCGCCGCCGTGGCCGCCGCGCTGGCATCAGCAGGTGCGCTTTCCGCCGCTCCCGAAGTGGTCAACCTGGGCCCGCGCGGTTTCGATCTTTTCTGGGTTGGCGAAGGCTCAGTCCCGGCGCAGGTGGAAGTCTTCGCCGATGCCGAAGGGCAGTCGCCCCTTGGCGGGATCTCTGCGCCGGGCTGGTATCCGCTGGCGGTCGGCGATCCCGCGCTCACCCCCTCCCCCGCCGAACGCGAGTACCGGCGGCTGCTAAGAGAGCGGACGCGTGACTTCGGCCAACGCCTGGTGCGGGTGGGGAGCCTCCGTCCGGACACCAGCTATTATTTTCGCGTCACCGATGCCTCCCTCCCGGGCGGCGTGTATCCAGAGAGTGGATTCGCCGAGGTGCGGACTCAGTCCGCGGCGGATCTGCTCTCCGAAGCCCTCCAAGTGGTGGTGCGCTTTCCGGGGTTGCTGGTTGACGGTGCCGTCGCCACCCTCCGGGCTGACGGGATGGCCGCGGAGTTGGCCGCGGTCGTGGGTGATCCACACCCCGGTGAGGCTTGGTTCAACCTCGCCGACCTCGTCGACGCCCTCACCGGGCGGGCTCCCCAGCCGGCCGGGCCGTTTCCATTCACGCTCCGGTTGCATCAGCCCGGCAGCGACGTCGAAGTGGCGGACGGGGTGGTGGATTTCACCGGCATGTTCACCGTCGCCCGCCACTCGGAGATCCCCTTTGCCGGGGTGGCCCCGCTGGTGGCCTACTTTGAGTTTGCGCCCATTGAGGGTCAGAAGGCGGGCCTGCCGTTTACCGTGAGTCTGACCGCCCGCAATGCCGATGGCTCCCTGGCCGAGGATTTTGCGGGGACGGTCGCACTCACTTCCGAAGCCGGGATCATCTCCGGTGCATCGACCGCGTCCTTCGTCGGCGGCGTCATTGCGAACCACCCGGTCGTGCTCGCCGATACCGGGACCCACGTGCTCCGTGCGGTGCATCCTCCCAGCGGCGCTTCCGGCGTAAGCAATGCCTTCAGCGTCTCCACCGATTATGCTTCCTGGCTGGAGGCTTGGTTCGATCCGGAGGACCGGGACGACCCGGACATCGCCGGCCTCGGCGCTGATCCGCTCCGTGCCGGAGTGGCGAATTTGGAGCGCTACGGTTTTGCACTCGGCGGAGGCTTCCCCGACCGCTCCCGGCTGCCCGCGCCTGGAGTTGAGCCGGGCGGAGACGAGGATTACCTCACGCTTTCCTTCCGCCGGCAGGCCATCGCGCCCGACATCCTCTATCTGGTCGAAGGCGGCTACTCCCCCGGTTCATGGTCGGTCGTGGAGGTAGTGCTGCCGGGTGAGCCTGCTTGGGTGACGGTGCGCGACAGCGTTCCGATGCGCTCGGCCGAGCGGCGCTTTCTGCGGGCCTCCCTGGTGCACCGCGAGACCTACGCCTATTGGCGATTGATCGCCTTTGCGGAGCAGGACTGGCGACAGGACGGCACCTTGCCCGAAAACGATTTCGGCGGGCTGGGGTTGGACAATCTGACCCGCTATGCCTTCGGCCTCGATCCCCACGATCCCGATCCCGCCGGTCTGCCGCAAATGGATCTGGTCGAGAACGACGGCGAGTGGCGGGCGAGAACCCGCTTCACCCGACTGGCGGCGGCGCTGGATCTCCATTATGTGGTGGAATCATCCGCTGACGGGCAAACCTGGCAAACCGTCACCACCGTCCATCCCGGGCTTCCGCGTCTCGTGACAGTGGAAGATACCGAGCCCAGCAATCCCGCGAGTCCGCGCCAGATCCGTGTTCGCCCGGTCTTTGCACCCTTCTGATCCGCCCATCCCATGACACCTCCGATTGATTATCTTTTCTCCGGCTGGAAACTCCTCCGCATAGCCGCTTTGGCGGCCGGGTTGCTCACGACCGGGCTGTATGGTCAGGTGGTGGTCTTTTCAGAAAGCTTTGACGCCCCCGCCGGCACCCGGCCAGCCACCGAGCTGGGATGGCACGCGCACCTAGGGGTTGGCGGCACGGCGGCCGACGAGGGATTGACTGTTTCCGGCCAGGCCGGCGATCCGGCCATGGGATACCCCAACGGTTTTCTCCGTATCAACTTTCCGGGCACAGGCCAGAACCTGGATCAGGCCCTCGTCTGGACCGAGGCTTCGGTGACGGGAGAAGCCCGGTCCACGCTGCTTTCGGTTCAATGGCTGCAAGGCAATCGCGTGGACAGCACCCACCTGCGCTTGGCCGTGCGTATCGGTGAGGAGTGGTTTGCCTCCGAGCGGGTCGCCGCACCCTTCCATGCCGTGACCAGCGATGGCGGTTTTTCCCAAATCGGCAGCCTTAACGGT
>REEB01000065.1 GCA_007695295.1 Puniceicoccaceae bacterium | reverse complement strand
ACCGGGCCTCCCTTCGATCCGGCGGCGCCGCGGCCCGAGTTGCTCAACCTCTCCTCGCGCAGCCTCACGTCCTCCGGGCACCGGGTCGTTATTGCCGGCTTCGTCGTCGAAGGCAGCGAGCCGGCCACCATGCTCGTGACGGGCAAAGGCTCCTCCCTCGGTGACTTCGGCGTGCCCAACACCCTCGCCGACCCCACCCTCATCCTCTACAACAGCCAAGGCCAGGAAATCGCCCGCAACACGGGCTGGCTCACCCACCCCGACGCCGACCTCATCCACGACAGCGGCTTCGCCCCCTCCCGTGAGGACGAGTCCGCCCTGCTCGCCACCCTCGCGCCCGGCCCCTACACCGCCATCCTCCGCAACCTCGGCGGCCTTGCCGGCAACGGCCTCGTGGAGGTCTTCGACCTCGGCCGTCTGGTCGGTGAATCCGGCCACAACCGCCTCGCCAACCTCTCCGTGCGCAGCCACGTCGGCACGGGCGCCTCCGTGCTCATCGCCGGGCTCGTCATCGAACCCGAGGACGGCCGCCAGCGCATCCTCGTGCGCGCCCGCGGCCCGTCGCTGCTCGAGGCCGGACTGCAGGATTTCCTCCCCGACCCCCACCTCCGCGTCTTCAACCAAGCCGGCCTGGTCATCCACCAGAACACCCGCTGGCGGCTGGACTGGGATGCCGACCGCATCGAGGCCACTCCCTTCGCCCCCGCCGACGACGCCGAGGCCGCCCTCATCCTCGAACTCGATCCCGGCCAGTACACCATTCACCTCCGCGACACCCAGAACCGATCCGGCATCGCCACCATCGAGCTCTTCCGCCTCGAGGAGTGAGGACGGGCCTCCCCGTAGCCGACGTCGTGAGACGGCGGAATCTTCCGCCAACGTGAAGAAACCGTCCTGGCCTCTGTCTCCCGCGCCCCCGGTAGGGCGCGACCGCCGGGCGCGCCGCACGGGAGCAAGATGCTCCCGCTCCTCTTTTCCCCAGACCCGCCACGCGTAGCGGAACGACGGAGTCGTTTCGTCTTTATTCGTGGTTAACCAATCCGTGGTTAAACCTCCTACTCGGCCTATCCCGCAACCGCGGGGTTACTCATCACCCATTACTCCTTCTCACCCCCCGCCTCGTCACCTCGGCGGCTCCGACCGCGGGGTCGTCGCTGACGCTCCTCGGAACAGCTTGGTCCGGTTCGCTTCGCGCCCGGCCTGCCCCGCGACCGCGGGGTCTTGCCCCCCGCCCCGCGACTGCGGGGTCGTCGCTGACGCTCCTCGGAACAGCTTGGTCCGGTTCGCTTCGCGACCGGTCTTGTCGTCGCTGACGCTCCTCGGAACAGCGTTTCAGCTTTTTCTCCTCCGCCCCCGCCTCGTCACCTCGGCGGCTACGTCCCCACCCTCCCCTCAGCGTGCCGGGTTGATCCGGAGCATGTTCGTCAGCACCGATCGATCGTTGCAGGCGAGGAGCGCCTCCTCCGCGGTGACGGCCCCGGAGCGAACCAAGGTGGCGAGCTGACGCTCCAGCGAGGTCATGCCGTCGCGCTGCCCGGTCTCCATCGCACTGTAGATCTGCTGCCAGGTGGAGGTGCGGATCAGGTTGGCCACCGCGGAATTGTTTTTCAGCACTTCCATGGCGACCCGGCGGCCGCCCCCGGGTCGCGCCAGCAGCCGCTGCCCGATGATATAGGACAGCGCCAGCGAAAGCTGCAGGCTGATCTCCTGCATGCGTTCGGCGGGGAAGAGGTCCACCAGGCGGGAGATGGCGCCTTTGGTGTCTTTGGTGTGCAGGGTCGAAAAGACCAAATGCCCGGTTTCGGCGGCGGTCAACGCGAGGGAGGCGGTTTCCCGGTCCCGCATCTCCCCCACGAAGATGATGTCCGGATCCTCGCGCAACGCGCTCCTCAGGCCGGCCGGAAAGTCCGCAATGTGGTGGTGCAGCTCACGCTGGGAAAAGAGCGCTTTGTCATGACGAAAGACATACTCGATCGGATCCTCGAGGGTGATGATCCGCACGGCCCGGCGGCGGTTGATCTCATCCAGAAGCGACGCGATCGTGGTCGACTTGCCGCTGCCGGTGTTGCCGGTCAGCAGGACCAGCCCCTGGCGCAGCTCACAGATCTCCCGCCAGATCCGGTCCTCGGGGAAACCGATCGCCGCGGGCGGAGGGATTTCCCTGGGCAGCACGCGGATGACGGCGGCCGGTCCGTCCCGGTCGTGAAAGGCATTGATGCGGAAGTTCAACCCCGGATCGGCGAGGGTGAACGCCGCGTCGACATCCCGCGGCGGCGCTTGGTCGAAGAGTTTTCGTTCCGCTTCCGCCAGCAGCCGATCGAGGATATCCCGAACGATGGCCTCGGTCAGCGGAGAGCCGCCGGCCAGCACGATGAGGTCGCCGTCGTAGCGGTACCTCACCGGGGCGCCGCACTTCAGGTGCAGGTCCGAGTAGCGGCAGTGGCCATCGAGGTATTGATCCGGATCGGCAAACGGCCCGAGAAGGTCGCGCAGGCTCCAGCGGTCGTCCTCCACCGGGTAAAGCGGAACATCGAAGGCATCACTCATGGCTTCAAGAAGCTCCCGAATCGACGGGCTGGCAAGCCGGCTGGTGACAACCGGCCCGCAATGCCGCCCCGCCCGTCTTCTCCGGCAAGCATCGGATTGTTCTCTCAAATCTGCTAAACAGCGCGGGATAATCCGATTTGAGCTGGGGCAGCCGTTTCGCAGCCGGTTGTGCTCTAGGTGAACGGTGTATTCAGTTTTCAAATCCCGCTTCACCCGGGAGCCGGCACCGACCCGGCTTCGAAGCCCCTCACCTCACCACCCCGCCATGCTCCGCCGCCCTCGCCTGCTTTCCGTCCTATCACTCGCTCTCCCGGTGTTTGCCGGCAGCGCCCTCTGCTCCTCCGCTTCACAATGGTCGTGGCAGGAGGTTCCGATCGGCACATCGCCGGAAGGAGATTTCCACTGGCAACCCGATCCGTTTGCCTCCATCCGCGGGGAAGAAGTCCGCTACATCGATCATGCCGGCGGGGACGATGCCCATGACGGTCGCTCGCCCAATCGCCCTTGGCGACACCATCCCTGGGATGAACGCGCCGCGGGCGTGGCGGCGGAGGCATCCGGACCCATCACCTACATTTTCAAGCGGGGGGTGGTCTACCGCGGGGTGCTCCGCGCCCGCCACTCCGGCGAACCGGGCCAGCCCATCCGCCTGACCAGCGATCCGAACTGGGGCACCGGCGAAGCCGTCCTCATCAGCACCCGCCAAGCAAAGGGCTGGCGCCGGCTGGACGCAGCCACCGCCCCGGCCGGCCTGCCCGAGCCCGAAAAGGTTTGGTACGCCGACATCGGCACGGAGGTCTATCCGCGCAGCGTCTGGATGTACGAAGACGGCCAAGTCACGCGGCTAAACCTCGCCCGCATGCCCAATTGGACTCCATCGAACCGGGACGACATCAAAAGTGGTTGGTTTGAGTGGGAGACGGCGGAGCGGGTTGTTCCGGAAGAGATCGGCAGCTCCCGGGTGTGGGCGGTCGATGCCGGCAATCTCCGCGGGCTCGATCCGGAAGCCTTCGTCGGGGCCACGGTCTGGAGCGAGTTTTCCGGTGTCATGGCCACGCCCTACCCCAACCCCGTCGAAGCCTACGATCCGGAGCGCGGGGCCATCCGCTTCGGCGGACCCTGGCACGACACCGAGCAATACGCCCCCACCCGCTACAGCCGTTACTACTTGGAAAACAGCCCCCACTTCCTGGATTCGCCCGGTGAGTATTGGTATGATGGATACCTGAACATTGATCCCCGGCTCAACCTCCCCTCGCCCGAACCTACCCACCCCGGCCGCCTTTACGTACGTCTGCCCGGCGATCGGGATCCCGGGGAGGTCGCCATCGAAGCCGGTCACCACACCACTTCCATCGAGATCATCGACCAGAGCCACATCCATATCAGTGGCCTGACCTTTCACTTCGGCAACGCCGCCCACTGGTATGACCGCTGGTGGACGGATGTCGCGGTCGACGCGGCCACCATCCGGGTCCTCGGCACCTGCCGCGACATCCGCATCAGCCAGAACCGGTTTGAGCACGTCGTCATGCCGATCCGGATACGAGCCGAGGCTGATGGCTCGGTCATGGATGCCATCGCCGTCACCGACAACGACATCCGCTTCACCGAGTACGGCGCCATGAACATCGGCCGGCGCTGGCGGGGCACGGAGCAACAACCCCGCTTCGGCCGGGTCGATGTGCTCCGCAACCGGCTCTACGAAATCGGCCACCGGCCCATGCGCGGCGGCCACCATGGCCATGCCATCGAGATCCATTTCGCCGAAGTCCAGAATGTCGCCGGCAATGTGCTCGACCAGCTCTGGGGGGCGGGCATTTTCGTTTTCGGGGGCAAACCCTCGGGAGCGGAGGGCAACGCGCCCTTCACCCGCATCCTCATCCACCACAACAAAGTCACCGATTCCCTCCTCAACACCAATGACTGGGGCGGGATCGAAACCTGGCAGGGCGGAACCGCCTACGTTTTCAACAACATCTCCGGCAACCCGGGCGGCTACTGGCACCGCAACCACATGAACCGACTCCACCTCCCTGCAGAGGAACGTGGGCACACCACCGCCCGGTTCGGCTTCGCCTACTATATGGATGCAGCTTTCAAGCAGGCCTACTTCAATAACATTGCCTGGGGTAAGAGCAGCGACCTCTCCAGCCCGCTCGCCAACACCACCCCTTTCATGGAAATCATCGGTTTCCAGAACGCGGTTTTCAACAACACCGCCTTCCGCTTTGCCGCCGGCTCACGCCGCCAAGCCCCCCAGCCCGGGCGCAACTACTACCTCGGCAACCTTTGGGTCGATACCGGCGACTGGATCTTCCACCACGGTCGCCCCCGTGACGATGCCCTACCCGCCAATGTCGCCGATGAGGGCGTCCAAGATAGTGTCTACCAGTACGAGCAAATGGCCTATGCGCTGAACTTTTTTGAAAAACCCGCCCGGGAATTCGCTGTCTTCGAACACACCGGCTACCGCCATGGCTCCATCGACAGTTTTCGCGAGGCCCTCCGTATCCGCGGCGCCCTTACCGATCAGGTGGGTGAGGTGGTCGACCGCCCGCTCCTGCGCGACGCCGAGGCCCACGATTTCCGCCCGGCCGCGGACTCTCCCGCACGCGATGGAGGAGCCCGGGTCTTCCTACCCTGGCCGCTTTACGCCCAGGTCGGCGAGTGGCACTTCCGGCTCAACCAGCGCGATCACACCCGGGTCTGGGACGAACACTGGAACATGACCCATTACTATACCGCCCGCACCCAATACCAGCACACCCCGCGGTACCACCTCACCGCCGTCAACACCACCGAGGCAGACTTCATTGAGGGACCGCTCGACAATTGGGTTCGCTCCGCGCTCCGCCTCAACGGCCGCGACCAGTACCTCGTTCTGCAAGACGAAACCATCAAGGCGCCGTTCGCTTATACCCGCCAGCGCGACGGTCGGCAGATCGAGCTCACCGCCGCCGGTGATGAGAAGCAGACCCCGGACATGCTCGACCACAGCTTTCTGATCGAAGTGCATTTCAAGACCGAGGCCGACGAGGGCGGTCCGCTGGTTTCCAAACTGAGCCCCGACGCCGGCTACCTGCTCGACCTCGATGATGCAGGCCGCCCCCGCCTTCTGCTCCGGACCGCCGGCCGCGACCACCGCATTATCGGCGCGCCTTCCATCAACAATGGCGAATGGCGCCACCTCGTGGCCGAGGTCGATCGCTCCGGACCACGGGCTGTCGCCTGGCTTTATGTCGACGGCCGCCCCATCCCCATCCGGGTGGAAAACCCGCCGCCGCCCGCTGGTGCATCCCTGGGCAACTCCGCCGACCTCTTCATCGGGCGCAACCAAGACGGAAGCCGGCATCTCGACGGCACTCTTTCGTTTCTTCGCATGGCCCGAGGAACCCTTGCCGATGCCTATACCACCATCGAGGAACTGCATGCCTGGCAGTTCGACGGTCCCCACTATCGCGACTTCTTCGGGCAGACGCCCACGGGTGCAGGCCGCGACGCCGGAGCCATCGAAAACCGGCCGTAAACAAACTCCGGACTGAAAACGGCCCCGAGGAGACTGCGTCTAAGCTTTGGCCTCCGCGCGGGAGGCGGCTTCCTGCTCGATGGCCTCGCGGAGGCGGTCAAGGGCGGCGGCCGTCTCCTTTTTGGCGTCGGCGAGCCGGGCCGGATCATCCACCTCGCGCCGGGCGAAGAGGTAGAACTTGATCTTCGGCTCGGTGCCGGAGCCGCGCACCGCATAGGACCAACCGTTGTCCAGCTCCAGGAAATACAGATCCTGCGGAGGGATGCGCTTGCCATCGGCGTCGATGATCGTCTCCCGGCCGAAATCGGTGAACTTGCTCACCCCGATCCCGTCGAGTTTCTTGGGCGGGGAGGCGCGGTAGGTTTCGAGGATGCGGTGGATTTTGGCGGCCCCGGCGGCGCCTTCATAGTAGATCTGGCCGAGCGCTTCCAAATGGTATCCGTAGGTTAGATACAGCTCATCGAGAAACTCGGGAACGGTCCGCCCGTCCGCCTTCAGCCAGGCCGCCAGCTCGCAGAAGATGAGGCAGGCGGCGTTGCCGTCCTTGTCGCGCACGCCGTCGGCCGGCAGATAGCCGTAGCTTTCCTCACCGCCGAAAACGTAGAACGTACTGTGGCGGAGCAGCAGCTCGGCCTTGCGGCGCGGGGTGGTGGCGTCGTGGTCGAGGGCGGTGCCGTCGAAGGCCAGCAGCTTTTCCCGCAACTGAGACTCGTAGTCCTTGAGCTTCTCTCCGATCCACTTGAAGCCGGTCAGGGTGTTGATGACCTTGACCCCGTGGGCGCGGCCGATGGCGTCCTGCAGCGGAGAGGTGACAAAGGTTTTGATGAGGGCGGCCGACCGGGTGCCGTCGGCGGGCAGCCAGCCCAGTTCCTTGAGGCGGCGCAGCCGGTACTCGGCCAGGAGAGCGCCGATCTGGTTGCCGGTGAGCAGCTCGAGTTTGCCCTCGCGGTTGCGGACGGCGACGCCCATCCGGTCGCAATCGGGATCGGTGCCCATGACCACCTCCGCCCCGACCTCCCCGGCCAGCCGCAGGGCCAGCTCAAGGGCTTCCGCGTTTTCCGGATTCGGGGATTTGACGGTGGAGAAATTCGGGTCGGGCTTTTCCTGCTCGGGAACGACGGTGAGATCGACGCCGGCATCGCGGAGGATGGGCAGGGCGGTGGCGCCGGTGCCGTGAATGGGCGTGAAAACCGCTTTCAGCTTCGACTCCCGCAGCCGCTCGGGATCGAGCACGGTGGACCGCACGCAGGCGGTGTAGGCCACATCGGCGTTGGGCCCGAGGGTGACGACCCGCCCGCAGTCGATCTCCAAAAAAGCCGGCAACTCTTCGAGCCCGACGGCATTGACCTTGGCGATGATGCCCTTGTCGTGCGGCGGAACCACCTGGGCTCCGTCGGAGAAATAGACCTTGTAGCCGTTGTCGTGGGGCGGGTTGTGGCTGGCGGTGATGACCACTCCGGCATGCGCCTTGAGGTGGCGGACGCTGAAACTGAGCTGGGGGGTGGACCGGGGGCCGTCGAAAATGAAGGCCACACCGCCGAGGCGGTTCCAAGTGGAGGCGGCCAGTTCACAGAAGTGGCGGGAAAAGTGCCGCACATCGTGGGCGATGACGAGCCGGGGAAGATCGTCAATGCCGTTCTCCGCGAGAAAGGCCGCAGTGTAGCGAAAGAGCCCGACGGTGGCGCGGATGACCGTAAAGTCGTTGAGGAGATTGGCTCCCACGGCGGGATGCTCGGGGGTGGCGCCGGCGGCGGACGCCCCCCGCTCCGCAGGGGTGGTCACCTTGCCGATGGTCCGGCCCCGCATCCCCCCGGTGCCAAACTCAAGGTAGCGGAAAAACCGATCGTTGAGCTCTTCGAACTCTTCCGCCTCGATCAACTCGGCGAGGCTTTGGCGGGCCCATGCCGGAAGGAAATCGCCGGAAAGCCAGTCCCGGAGATTCTGAACGGCGGAATCGAGCAGCCGATTGTCCTGGCCGGCCTCTTCCACCTTGGACAGCAAGGCCGCGGCATCCATCAGGCAGCGTCTTTTTTAACCTTCTTGGCGACTTTCCGCAGGGTCGGCTTCTTGCGGCCGTGGACCACGCCGACGTCGATCACAACCTCGGCGATGTCGTCGCGCTGGGGCACTTCGTACATGATTTCCAGCATCAGCCCCTCAAGAATCGAACGCAGCGCACGCGCGCCGGTCTTGAGCTCGAGTGCCTTTTCGGCGATGGCCTGGATGGCTTCACGGGTGAAGCGCAGCGAAACCCCGTCCATGGCAAAGAGCTTCGAGAACTGCTTCACCATCGCGTTCTTTGTCCGGAGCAGGATTTTCTCCAAGTCCGCCCGGGTCAGTTGATCCAGCACCGAGACGACCGGCAGCCGACCGATGAATTCGGGGATCATACCAAACTTGATCATATCTTCCGGCGCCACTTTTTTCATCATCGACTCACCGGTCAGCTCGTCGCCGCTGGCCTTGTTGACAAAGCCGAGGGCGGCATTGCCGGAGCGGGACTTGATGATTTGGTCGAGGCCGACGAAGGCGCCGCCGCAGATGAAGAGAATATTGGACGTGTTGACCTGGATGTATTCCTGGTTCGGGTGCTTGCGCCCGCCCTGCGGGGGCACGTTGCAAACCGTGCCTTCGAGGATTTTCAGCAGCGCCTGCTGCACGCCCTCGCCGGAAACATCCCGGGTGATGGAGACGTTCTCGGTCTTGCGGCCAATCTTGTCGATTTCATCGACGTAGATGATCCCGCACTCGGCCCGCTTGACGTCGTAGTTGGCCGCCTGGACCAGCCGCAGAACGATGTTTTCCACATCTTCGCCGACATAGCCGGCCTCCGTCAGCGTGGTGGCGTCGGCAATGGCGAAGGGCACGTCGAGAATGCGGGCGAGCGAGCGGGCGAGGAGCGTCTTGCCGGAGCCGGTCGGGCCGACGAGGAGGATGTTGCTCTTTTCGACCTCGATGTCGCTGAATTCCGGTGACACCGCGGGCGAGTCTTTGCCGAGGTTCCCGCTGTCGAACATGAGTCGCTTGTAGTGATTGTAGACCGCCACCGAGAGGACCTTCTTGGCGTGGTCCTGGCCGATGACATGGTCGTCAAGCGTGCGCTTGATGTCCGAGGGCTTGACAAGGCGGAAGGCCGGCTTGCCGTCGGCGGGGGCGGCGCCGACCTCCCGGTCGATGATTGTCTTGCAGACGGTGACGCAGGAGTCGCAGATGTAGACGCCTGGGCCGGCGATCATCTTTTTCACCTCCGACTGCGACTTCCCGCAGAAGGAGCAAAGGGTCAATCTGGAGGATTTCGCCATCGGAAAAGGTTCAGGAGTCGGCGGCGGCGGGGATGAGCTCGGCGATCTCGCGCTTGGCTTCGATTACATGGTCGACAATCCCGTAGGCCTTGGCCTCCGCAGCCGTCATATAGTAATCCCGGTCGGAGTCTTTTTCGACCTGCTCGGCCGATTTTCCGGAATGGCGGGCGATGTTTTCGTTCAGCACCTTGCGCCAGCGGATGATCTCGCGGGCCTGGATGGAGATGTCGGAGGTCTGACCCCCGGCGCCGCCCGAGGGTTGGTGAAGCATGACCCGGCTGTTCGGCAGGGCGAAGCGTTTGCCCGGGGTGCCGGCGGCGAGCAGGACGGTGCCCATGCTGGCGGCCATGCCGATGCAGTAGGTCACGACATCGCACTGGAGAAAATTGATCGTGTCGTAGATGGCCATGCCTCCCGTGACCACTCCGCCGGGCGAGTTGATGTAGAGGTTGATGTCCTTCTTCGGGTCCTCCATCTGGAGAAACAGAAGCTGGGCGATGACGAGATTGGCCACGTTGTCGTCGATCGGCGTGCCGAGAAAGACGATGCGGTCTTTGAGGAGCCGACTGTAGATGTCCATGCTCCGCTCGCCGCGGCCGGTGTTTTCAAGAACGATGGGAACGTAATAACTCACGGAAAATTGGGATGAAAATAAAGAGGCCGGCGGGTGTCAGCCAGCTTTGGAGAGACTAGCCTGCCCGACCACGAAATCAAGCGTCTTGTCGAAGAGCAGGTTTTGGTGAATGGCTTGGAGGCGCTGCCGGTCTTTTTTGAGCTCGCGGGCCAGCTTGTCCGGCTTGGACCGGCTGCGGAGGGCTTCGGCCATGATGAAACGGCTGAAATCCTCGTCGGTGACCTTGAGTTTTTCCTGCTCGGCGATGCGGGCGAGGATCAACTGGAGTTTGACGCGCATGATGGCGGCCTTGCGGGCGCCGCTGTAGAGCTCGTCCTTGTTGTTCTCCAGCTCGCTCTCGGGCATCCCGCGGCGGAGGTTGTCCTCGATGAAGCGGCGGAGGAGCACCTGGGTCTCCGATTCGATGAGGCTTTCCGGGATGGGGAAGTCCACCTTGCCGGCGAGGGCGTCGGAAATCTGTTGGCGGATCTCGGAGCGCTGCTCGCTCTCCTTGCGGCGGACGAGGCTCTTGCGGACGTTTTCCTTCAACTCATCGAGCGAACCGGCATGATGGGCTTTGAGGAAACTCTCGTCGATCTCGGGCAAGACGCGCTCCCGCACCTCCTGAACTTCGACTTGGTAGACAGCCGCCTTGCCGGCGAGGGCAGCTTCCTGGTAGCCCGCCGGGAAGGTCACGGGAACTTCCTTTTTCTCGCCCTTGGAGACCCCGACCAGACCGAGGCCGAGGCCGGGAATGAGGCCTTCGCCGGAGCCGGCCTCCTCCCAGGTCTTGGGCATTTTTCCGAAGACCGGCTTTTCCGGCGCGATCTCGGTGATCGGCCGGCCGTCGACAGTGCCTTCATAGGCGATCATGACGTAATCTCCGGCCTGGCTCGGGCGCTCGACGGGCTCGTAGTCGGCCCGGTCGCGGCGGAGGTTGGTGATCATTTCCTCCACCTCTTCATCGGTCACCTCGGTGGCTTTGGCGGTGGCGGGGATGCCTTTGTAGTCCGGCAGCTCGAAAGCGGGGCGGATGTCGATGGTGAAGGTGATGTCCACGTCCTGGCCGGGATTCACCTCCGGTTCGTTCACATCGATGAGCTGGAGGACATCGAGCTTGGCTTCCTTGAGCCCCTCGCGGTAGCCGCGGGCAAGGACCTTCTGCCGGAGCTCGTCGCGGATTTCCTTCTGGAAACGCTTGGCGACCATGGCCTCCGGAGCTTTGCCGGGACGGAATCCCGGAATGCGGGCATGCCGGACAAAGTCCTTGGTAATGCCTTTCAATTCATCATCGATTTCGCCGGCCTCCAGGGTCACTTGGAGGTTTTTCCGGGTCTCGGTCACATCGCTCAAACTGGTTTTCACAATCGGTTGGTGGCGGGTTCGGGTTGCTGCGGGCAAAAGGGAGACGATAGGGATCGCGCTTTCCGGCGGTCAATGCCGAAACTGGAATCATGCTCCGCGCGGATGCCCTCATGAAGGTTGCCATCGTTTGGAGATCCCCGCAACGCCGGGGGCGTCTCCCACCCTGACCGCAATCCCCTTCGCGCCCCCGCCCCGTGGCAGCAGTCGTCAGACGGCGGGACCCTCCCGGCCAAAGTGGAGGGACCTTCCAGTTTAGTATCTGCTGCGTCCCCGGTAGGGCGTGACCGCCGGGCGCGCCGCTCGAGAGCAAGATGATCCCGCTACTTTCATCTTCCCACGACCGCGGGGTCGGCACTGCATGCCTCGGATCAGCTCTCTCCACTCCACTCCCCTCCCCCGTCTCCCGGATGCCAACAGAACGTCAGAGCGGCGAAAAACCCGTTGCCCCCCGGCGTTGCCCGGCAGATGACAGGAGCCGCCGACACACCATGAGCACATTCCAGTTACCCGCCCTCGTCATTGATGCGGCCTCCCCGGAATCGGTTGCGGGCATCCTGCGGCCAGACCGGCCGGCTTGCTGGCAGCGCCGCTCCGGACAGACCATGGACGGGCTTTTCGAAGCCGTCGCAGCGGTGCTGGCCGACTCGGGCACGGCTTGGACGGAGATCCGGACCGTTCTCCACTGCCGGGGGCCGGGGACCCAGCTCGGACTGCGCATTGCGATCATGGCCTTGCGGATCTGGCGGGAGGCGGGCGCCCTCCGGAATGCGGTTTTCCAAGGCTACAGCAGCCTGGGACTCACCGCGCAGCTTCTCTTGCGGCGGGAAACGCCGCCGCCGTTCGAGGTGACCATCGATGCCCGGCGCCAGAGCTGGTATGTGCTCACCGTGCGCGGCCCCGAGGATCTCGGCGCCGCGATCGAACGCCGCCCCCTCGATGTGCCCGGACCCGCGCACCTGCGGCGGTTTTCACCGGAGTGCTTTCCCCGCTGGTCACAGCCGGAACCACCGCCCGATCCGGTCGCGTACCAGCCGGAAGCACTTAACGCGAAGGACTATTCCGCCCCCCTGCTCCGGCAGGAGACTGAGCCCACCGTCCTCAATCCGGATCCCGCCACCTTTCGCCAGTGGACCCCGCCCGCCCTCTCATGACCCCGCCGAGTTCGCCCGTTCTTCGCTGCTGGGCCGAGATCGACCTCGGCGCCCTCGAACGCAACCTCACCCGCATCCGCGGCGCTCTCCCGGAGGGCATCCGCTATGTCTCCGTGGTCAAGGCCGACGCCTACGGGCACGGTCTCTACCAGACTGTGGCGCGCCTCATGCGCAGCGGAGCCGATCTCTTCGCCGTCGCCAATGTCCACGAAGGGGCGGCCGTGCGGGAAATCGGGCCGGGCTGGAAAATCCTCGTCCTCGGCCCGCTCGTACCCGGTGAAGAACCGTTGCTCGCCGAGCATGACTTGGTCGCCACGCTCTCCAGTGCGGAAGAGGCGGAGCGGATCGAGGCGGTCGCGGAAACCAGCGGTCGTCCGCGCCCGGTCCACCTCAAGATCGACACCGGCATGGGCCGCGCCGGGGTCTGGTACGAGCGTGCGCCGGAGCTGCTCCGAAGAGTGCTGGCCTCGCCCCGGCTCCGCCTCGAGGGCGCTTACACCCACTTCAGCGTCGCGGAAAGCGACCCCGTTTTCACCGCCACCCAGCGTAACCGTTTCTTGGATACACTGGCGGCGGTGCCGGAGCTGAACCCGGCCGGCCTGCTCATCCATGCCGACAACAGCGCCGGGCTCGAGACCTTCGCGGCGGCGGGGCCGTTCAACGCCGTGCGAGTGGGCCTGCTCCAGTTCGGGGTTGCCGAGGGGTCGACCGCCCTGCTCGCCCGCGTCAATCCGGAGCCGGTTTTCCGCTTCTTCACCCGGGTCGGCCTGGTCAAGGAGCTGCCCGCCGGCACCGGGATCAGCTATGGCCGGACCCGGTTTCTCGAACGGGCTTCCCGCGTCGCCATCCTCACCGCCGGTTACGGCGACGGCCTCCCGCTGGCCGCCAGCAACCGCGCCGAAGTCCTCCTCCACGGGCAACGCTGCCCCGTGCTCGGCCGGGTGACCATGGATCAGACCATCGTGGATGTCACCGGGCTCGACGCCGTCCGTCCCGGCGACACCGCCACCCTCGTCGGGACGGACGGGGAGGACGCCATTTCGCTCGTCGAGTTCAGCCGCTGGGCCGGCACCATCCCCTACGAAATTCTGTGCTCGGTCACCAAGCGGGTGCCGCGCATCTACCGGACGGCGCCCGAGGTCTGAGCCTGACGAGAATACACCTGTTCTGAAGCGCCAAAGGCGCGTTTATTCCATGGCCCAGTCCAAAGGGCTGGGTATCCTGGCAATGAAACAAGCGGGCTGAAAGTCCGCGATAGAGCCGACGCATCCGGGAGGTGCCCGCAAAGAGAATGGCGGCCTTTCAGTCCGCGATTGTTCCCGCTTTCCACCCGGCCCTTCGAGCCGGGCGGTTGAATTTTGGCCCCTTGGGCCCGATTACAGACCTTCGAAAAAATGTGTATACTCGTCAGGGTCTGAGCCACTTGCCGCGCCCTGCCCGAGAGAGGAAAAAAAGCGTGCGCCCGGCTCCGGCCGACCGCAGGGTGGCGCGGTGAGCCAGAAGCAAGTTGCTTACATTAAGCCCGTCGTTGAAGCGGAGGATCCCTTGGTGCTGCGCCGGCGTTACCGTTGGCTGCTCGTGCTGGCGGCTTGCGGAGGAGCGGCGGCTCTGGGTCATCAGTTGCTCTGGACGCGCCGGCTGCTCGATCTGCTCGGGGCGGGATCGGAGGCGTCGGCGCGGGTCTTCGGTTGTTTTTTTCTCGGGCTCGCCTTGGGTGCGGCGGTGGGCGAAATCCTCGCCCGGCGCGTCCGCCGGCCCTGGCGGCTGCTCGCGGTGGCCGAAGCCGGGATCGCGCTTCTGAGCGTGCCGGCACTTCTCCTGCCCGCTTGGACGGGCTGGATCTGGCCGGCCCTGGGGCCGGAGGGGCTGCTCTCGGCGGCGGGTCCGGTGCTGAAATTTCTGCTTTCGTTCGCGGTCATCTTTCCCCCCGCCTTTGTCATGGGCTGGTTTTTGCCCCTGGCCGCACCAGCCATCCTGCGCGGGCCCCTCGAACTGGGCCGCCACGGACTGATGCTCTACGCCTGCAACACCCTCGGCGGCGTGCTCGGGTTGGCCGTGGTCGCCCTGCTGGCGCTGCAGTGGTTCGGCGCCCAAGGCGCCATGCTCACCGTCATGGCCGTGAACCTCTGCGTGGCGGTCGGCCTTTGGCGGCTGGACCGCGGGCCGGAGCAACCCGCGGCCAATCTCCCGGCCGCCCGGGAGGACGCAAGGCGCGACCGCGGCCCGCCCTCCCCCACCCTCAGGGCCCCGCTCCTGTTGTCGGCCTTTTCCGGTTTCGCGATCCTGGCGGCCGAAGTGGCCGCGCTGGAGCTGGTCATGCTGGTTGCACCGCTCTCCTTTTATGCTCCCGCCGCCATCCTCATCACCGTGATCCTGCTGCTGGGTGCCGCAGCCGCGGTCACCCCGTTGCTGGAGCGGAAATTCGGCGGCGCGGAACGCCTCCTCCCCACCATCCTGATCCTCTCCGGCGTGGCCACGGCCGCGGCGCCTCTCCTCTTCTTCGCGCTCGCCCTCCACGGCCCCGGCCTTCCACCGGCGGCGACACTGACCCAGTTTCTGGCCAACCTCCTCGTCTTCTGCCTGCTCTGCCTGGGGCCGGGCCTGTTTCTCGCCGGTCTGGTTTTCCCACTCACCACCGCTTGGCTGGGAACGCACCGCGGCAATCGCTCCGGGCGGAGCTGGGGCTGGCTGCTGGCCGTCAACGGCGCCGGCGGCTGGCTGGGCGCCGAGTTGGCCTACCGCCTGTTCCTGCCCGCCTTCGGCATCCATCTCACGCTCGGGGGGGTCGGGCTGCTCTATGTCCTGGCCGGAGCAGCCGTTTACGCCGCGCAAAGCCGGCCCCGGCGGACCAGCGACGGAGCGCTCGCCCTCGGCGGAGGCTTGGTGGTTTTGCTCCTGCTGACGGTTTGGCTGCGCGGGCTGCCAGTGACCAATCCCCACCAGAATTTCACCATTCTGCGCGAACAGACCGGACGCGAAGGAACGATCGCCGTGGTCGAACATCCCCAGCTCGGCCGGGCCATTTTGGTCTCCAACCAGTACATCCTCGGCAGCACCCAGGTCCATCACGACCAAGCCCGCCAAGCCCACCTGCCGCTCCTGTTGCACCCTGCCCCCCGCGAGGCGGCCTTCATCGGCGTCGCGACCGGCATCACGCCCGGAGCCGCCCTCGACCATGCCGGAGTCGACAGCATCACCGCGGTCGAACTCTCGGGCAATGTCCTCGCCGCCGCCCGCGACTTTTTCGACGACCACAACCGCGGCGTTGTCGGGCATCCCCGGGCGGTAGCGGTCCGTGAAGACGGGCGCACTTGGTTCGCCGCCGCCCGCGGCCGCTACGATGTCGTCGTCGGCGATCTGTTTCTGCCTTGGGGTCCCGGGGAGGCACGGCTGTATTCGGTCGAGCACTTCATGAATGTCCGCCGCAGCCTCCGCTCGGGTGGGATCTTCTGCCAGTGGCTGGCCATGTACCAATTGACGCCGGAGCAGTTTGAAATCATCGCCGCCACGTTCCGGGAGGTCTTTCCGGAGACCCATCTCTTCGCCGGCGGTTTCCGCCATCAATCTCCGATTCTCGCCCTCGTCGGATTTGCCGACACGCCCCTGGACTGGGACGTCGTCGCCGACCGCTGCCGGGAGGAACGCGCAGCGGGGGGGGTGCGGGATCTGCTCATGCGGCATCCCGAAGGTCTGGCCACGCTCTACCTCGGCCCGCTGCGGTCGGAGGACCTGGCTCCGGTCGGTCCGCTCAACACGCTCGGCAATCTCCGGGTCGAGCTGGACGCCGGCCGCGAACGCGTCACCGGCAATCCCGGGGCCAAGTATTTCTACGGCAGCCGATGGCTGGAGTTCGCCGGCCGCCGCGAATCCCTGCTTGGTGAAACAGGTCTCCTGCCGGACCACCTGGCACCCCATCCCCGGGCCGGCCGGCTGCTCATGGAGGCCGACCTCGCCTGGCACCGCGAGCTCCCGCAGACCGCCGATCTCCTTCGGGAAGCCTTCCGCATCCTCCCCGCGACGATGCTGCGCGATCCCGCCGCCGATCGCGACACCTGGCCCGGAAAACCCGCCCTGCCCTAACCCGGTGGCTGGCGGCGGGAACCTTGCCTCGGTGCCTCGATGGCTACTACCGCGTCGCCAACCGTGGCTGGCTTCGTCAGACGGCGGACCTCCGCGGCCCGCCGCACGAGAGCAAGAGGCTCCCCCCGCTTTTCAGCCCGCAAATGCGGGATCCCGCCCTCCTTTCAGCTCTCAGCATTTCAGATTTTCAGCTTTTTCCACTCCTCACTCATTACCCCCTCCCCTCCCCTCCCCCTCACCCTCGGCCGCAGGCTTCAATCAATGCCGCTTCAGGCTTGCCAGTGCAAGGTACTTGCTTTAAGAATGAAGGGTTTGAAGACGTCTCCTTCCAGACTTGCGCCAAAGCCCACGCCGGTGCGGCGCCCACGCGGCTTTACGCTCATCGAACTGCTGACCGTCATCGCGATCATCGGCGTGCTCGCGGCCATCCTCATTCCCACAATTTCGTCCGCCCGGGTGTCGGCGCAACGCACCGTCAGCACCTCCAACCTCCGCCAACTCGGCCAGGCGCTCCACCTCTACGCCAACGAACACGCCGGGCGGTTTCCCGCCACCACCCACGGCAATCCAACCTCCGAATCGTGGGTCTACACCCTCGCCCCCTACCTCGGTAATGTGGATGAAATCCGCATCTGCCCGGCCGATCCCCGTCGGCGCGAACGACTCCAGGCCGGCGCCACCAGTTACGTGCTCAACGAGTTCATCGCCGTCGTCGAGCGCGCTCCGTTTCCACCCCATCCCGTGACCGAGGACTTCACCAATCTCAACCGCATCCCCGAGCCTTCCCGCACCTTCGCCGCCTTCATCGGAGCCGACGCCCTCCCCGTTCACATCACTTCCGACCACACCCACTCCCGGCTCTGGACCAATTGGGGCCGGGTCGTCTCGGACATCGCTCCGGACCGTTTCCGGAACGGCTCGCGCCATCCGCAGCGCACCAACGGCAGTTCTCCCTACCTCTTTGTGGACGGGCACGTCGTGGTCCACCCGGCAACCACGGTGAAGGACTGGATCGATGAGGGGACCAACTTCGCCCGTCCTCCCGGGCTTTGAACCGCTTCCGCCAGTCATGCTCTCCCGCCTCCTCCGCCTCTGCTCCCTCACACTCCTGCTTTTCGCCTCCGCCGCCTTTGCCGACGACCGCATGTGGGTGGTGAGCGAGCCAGTCACCATCCACTTCGGCATTGAAACTGACCGTCTCGGCTCCCAGCGCATCGACAACATGCATGTCGACCTGGCCTTCCCCTACAATGGAGGTGCCGGCGACTTCTTCATCGCCCTCAGTGAGTCGGTCAGTGGTCTTGCCGACGAAGACGCCCTCGCCCCGGAGGAAGGGCACCTCTACGGCTCCCCCGCCACGGGTTTCACCTTCAGCCAAGCCGTCATCGACGCCGGTTTCGGCTTTCTCGGCGGCATCCCGGGCGAGCGCTTCTGGATCCTGCCGGAGTTTTACCAGCCCGGCATGATCTTTCTCGGCGTTCAGGCCGAGGGGCGGGAAGCCGGCCTCGTTTCCTGGAATCCCGGCCGTCCCGACCTTCTCGCCGGCATTGCCGACACTTGGCTGGAAATCCGGCCCCGCGCCATCCGCGGTCCCGCCGGCGGACACTTTACGCTCTACCAGCAGCTCACCCAAGGCCCGGTCGTTTACATGGCCTCCTTCAAGCCCGAGTCGGCCGATCCTTCCGAACCGGCCTTCGACGACTCGGATGTGCTCTACTTTCCCGGCGGCCACTCCCACTACGCCTGGGGTTTCAGCAAGCCCGGACTTTACGAAATCGATTTCCAGGTCGGCACCTATGTCATCCCGGCCGCGCCCGAGATCGGGTCCTTCGAGCCCGCCACGGCCGGCCCGGGCGAAACCGTCACCCTCCTCGGCCGCTGGTTCACCCCCGCCGAAACGGTCCGCATCGGAAGCCTCGAGCTGGCGGAGTTCACCGTCCACTCCGACGGCCGGATCAGCTTCACCGTGTCGGCGGGCGCCGCATCCGCGCCCCTCACCGTGGCCTCCCCCCATGGTGAAGCGACGACAGTCGGTATCCTGAAAGTCACTACAACCGCCCCCGCCGATCCTCTTGCGGCCTGGCGGCTGGAGTGGTTCGAGACGACCGAAAACACCGGCGATGCGGCCGACGAAACCGATCCCGACCGCGACGGCCTGCCCAATCTGGCCGAGTTCTTCTTCGGCGGCAATCCGCTCCTCCCCGCCACCGCCCCCCTGCCTGAAGTCCTTCCCCCCGACACCGCCGGCCGCATCGGCTTCGCCCACGCGCGCCGCCTTGATCGCGGCCCCGTCGCCGCAACCCTCGAAGGATCGGCCAACCTGTCGTCCTGGCAGACCCTCGTCGAAGACGTCGACTACACCATCGAAGCAACCTCCCCCCTCGCCGAGGGCTTTGAGTGGCGCACGCTCCGCCTCACCGAGGCCGCCGCCGGCATCCGCTTTCTCCGCCTGCGGATCGAACGGCTCGCCCAGGACTGAGCGGGAGCGCGGCCGCCATCCGAACCTTGCCCGCGCCCTGCCGGTGCCGGGACCGAACTCCGGCCCCGAGGATCATTCGCGCCACCTTCGGCTGGACCGCCCTCCGGCCTCAACCCACCTCCACCACCACCGGCCGGTGGTCGGAGGCGGCCAGAATCTCCGGGTCGCCGAGGATGCGGCAACCCCGCAGGATCCACTCCGGACTGAGAAAAAAGTGGTCCACCCGTTGGCGAAACCAGCCGCCGCGAAACCCGCGGTAGGTCCAGTCTTTTGCGCCGGGATGGGCTTCCGCCCAGGCATCGCGCAGGGGTTTCACCCGGTTGCGGAGGATGTTCTGGAAAAGCGGCCGGCGCGGGCCGAGGTTGAAATCGCCGCCGAGGATGACCGGGCCATCGCGCCCCTCCCGGTCGACCAAGTCGAGCACTTGCCGCCAGCCCCGCCGTCGGGAGTAAAAGCTGAAGTGATCCCAGTGGTTGTTCACCAGTAGAAACCGCCCCCCGCTTCCGACCCGCTCCAGCACCGCCCAGGTGCAGATCCGCGGGCAGAGCGCAAACCAACCCCGGGAGGGGATGTCCGGCGTCGGACCGAGCCAGAACCAGCCCGAGCGCGCCACCCGTAATTGATCCGTCAAGACAAGGATGGGGACAAACTCCCCCGCTTCCTTGCCATCCTCCCGGCCGACTCCGATGATGGAGTACGGCTGCAAGAGTTCGCGCAGCCGGTCGAGCATCGGCGCGGTCACTTCCTGCAGCAGCGCCAATTCGCACCCGGTCCGGCGGATGTGTTCGGCCAGGCCGGGCAGAGCTCCAACCGGCCGAAGGTCCCCGCGGTTCTGAATGTTCCAGGTCAACAATCGCATGACGGCGGCAGCTGGATTTAGAGAATGGGAGCGAGCAGCCGCAGGGCGCCTTCCCTGAGCCGGCGCCCCAACGGCAAATCCTCCAAATCCTCAGGCCTGATACGCTCGCAGTGCTCGAAAATCGAGTCGAGGTGCGGATCGAGCTCCGCCCGGAAACCGGCATCCCGCCCGTAGAGGTTGGCCTCGAAATTCAGGCGCAGCGAGCGCACGTCCAGGTTGGTGCTCCCGATCATAAACCAGTCCTCATCCATCCGCAGGGCCTTCGCATGATGAACCCCGGCGGTGTATTCGAAAATCTCGACGCCGTGCATGATGAGACCGCGGTAGTAGCTGCGGCCGATGTCGATGAGCATGCGGATGTCGCTGGTCTGGCAGATGACCAACCGCACCCGCAGGCCCCGGAGCGCGGCCAACGCAAGGTGGTGGATGAGCTCGGTCGTGGGAATGAAGTAGGGAGTGAACAAATCCAAGCGTTCCCGCGCCGCCCCGATGACCGCCCCGAGGGCGAGGTGGTTGCGCTCGTAGCGCTCATCGGGCCCGCTCTCCACCACCAGCGCCGGAAAGCCGCCGCCGACATCCGCCCCCGACCCGGCCCGGACCCGGATGCGCTCGGTGGTGGCAAAGTACCAGTCCTCCGCGAAGACCGTCTCCAACTGCTCCAACACGGTGCCTTCTCCCCGGAGATGGAGATCAAGCCACTCGCCGGTTTCACGATCCTTGCCCTCGTATTCGAGACCCACGTTCATCCCTCCGATGTAGCCGACGGCGCCGTCAAAACACGCGATCTTGCGGTGGTTGCGCAGGCTGAAGAAAAACCGGTTTCGCCGCGGGTGTACCGTGTAAAACCAAGAGAAGTGGCCGCCCGCCTCCCGCAGGGGTTTGAAAAACGACTCCTTGGTTTCGACCGAGCCCAGTTCGTCGACCAGCAGGCGTACCTCCACCCCGCGCCGCGCAGCCTGCACCAGGCGGGCCAGCATCAAGCGCCCCCTCTCATCGGGCTTCCAAATATAGAATTGGATCCAGATCCGCTCGCGCGCACTTTCGATTTTTTCCAGAAGGTCCTCGTAAAAGGCTGCGCCTTTGCTGAAAAACCGCGGATTTTCCAGCTTCGCCCAAGGGTGCTCGGCCAAGGCCGCCAGTGAGGCCATGCAGGGATCCTTTTCGGAAGTCACGGTGACCGGTTCGCCGTGGTGGTCCGGAGGCGGTCGCCGGGCCAGTCGTTGGCGCCGCAAACGGTCCGTGCCGATGAAGAGGTAAAGAGGCAGCACGGGAAACGGCAGCAGAAAGAGACCCAGCAACCAGGACAACGAAGCCAAGGGCCGCTTGTGCTGCAGCAGCAGGTGCGGGATCGCGGCCCAAGAAACAAGATAGGCCAGCGCAATGGTAAGAGCCCAGATCATCGCCGCTACTGTGAACGTGCCGGAAGCCTCCGCAATCCCAACACCGTCCATCCGTAGCGACACGACGGAGCCGTTTTGTCCGCATCCGTGCAAGCTGTGAAATCGGTGGTCAAAAACTCCGCCGACCCTCCGACCCCGATACCTCGCCAGCCACGGCCACGTCACTCGTCTCCGTGCATGGGAGCAAGATGCTCCCCCTACTCTCCCGCGCCCACGGGATCCCCGCTGACTCCAGCATCACGGAAGGATGCCCCAAACTCGAGCGCATCCCGGAGGGATGCCAGCGTGTAGCCGGTGGTTGAGCGCAGCGACACCACCG
>REEB01000265.1 GCA_007695295.1 Puniceicoccaceae bacterium | reverse complement strand
CACCCTCACCTGTCCCTTCTGCTTCCAGAACTTCGAAATCGCCGCTCCCCCGGCCGATGAGCTCCCCGCGGAGCTGGACTACGACTGCGAAGTCTGCTGCCGCCCCATGATGGTGACCGTGTATCCGGACGGCCCCGACATCGTCGCCGAAGCCCGTAGCCAGGCCGACTGACTTCACCCCGCGAACCCGCCCCCGGGAACGCCCTTCGCATCCCCCCTGCCCCGCGTCCGGGTCTTGGACTTGTTTTTTCGCCCCCCGTGCCCATCGTGAGGAATCCCTCCCCACCAAACCCGTGATGCAGGTCTTTTATCTTCTTCTCGGCGCCTTCCTCCTCGCCAACCTGGCGGCCGCACTCCTGCGGGTCATCCGCGGCCCGGGCACGGCGGACCGCCTCATGACCGCCCAACTCTTCGGCACCACCGGCGTTGCCGTCCTCCTGCTGCTGGCGGAAGCGATGGAGGCCGCCGCCCTGCGCGACACCGCGCTCGTCTTTGTGCTGCTCGCCGTCCTCATCGTGGCGGCCTTCACGCGCACTGAAGGGACGGAGGAAAGGCGTCCGGCCGGAAAGGGTTCGTGACCATCTCCGAAGGCGTCACCCTGATTCTCTGCCTGGCCGGGGCGGTTTTTTTCCTCGCCGGGACGGTGGGGCTGTTGCGGTTTCCCGACTTCTTTTCCCGCCTCCATGCGCTGACCAAGGCGGACACCCTCGGTCTCGGGCTGATCGTCCTCGGACTCATGCTCCAGGTCGGATCCATCGCGGCCGCGCTCAAGCTGCTCTTGATCTGGGTCCTGGCCCTGCTTGCCAGCACCACGGTCTGCCACCTCTTGGGCAACTACGAGTTGAGCCGCTCGTCCGGAGGCGAAAAGCGAAAGGCCGGGTCGTGAATCCCGTGGCCGTTGGGTTCGACGGTCTGCTGGCCCTTCTGATTCTTTTCCTGGCCGTGCGCGCCCTGACCGCGCCCGGCCTGCAGCAGCCGGTCATCCTCTTCATCGCCTTCGGGCTGGCCATGGCTCTGGCTTGGGCCCGCATGCGGGCGCCCGATGTCGCCCTCGCGGAAGCCGCCATCGGCACGGGGCTGCTCGGCGTCCTGTTGATCGACTCCCTCGGCCTTTTCACACGATCGAAGAGCGAAACTCCCCCGCAACCGCGGCGGAGCCGGGCCGCCTCCATCCTGGCCGTGGGCACCACGCTCCTGCTGGCGGGCGGCCTCGGCTTCGCCATCCTCGCCATGCCGGAGGCGGAGGGACTGGCGGCGGCGGCCGCGGAGAAACTGGGCGCTTCCGGAGTGGACCACCCCGTCACCGCCGTGCTGCTCAACTTCCGCAGCTTCGACACTTGGCTCGAGATCGGCGTCCTTTTGATCGCGATGTGGGGCCTCTTCTGCGCCGGCGGCAGGGAGGGTTTTGCGCCCCGGGCGACCGAGGCCAGGCCGGGAACCGTTCTCGGCGGCACGGTGCAAAGCCTGCTTCCCCTCGTGCTGCTGGTCGGGATTTATCTTCTCTGGCTGGGCAAGGTCGATTCCGGCGGTGCCTTCCAGGCCGGGGTGGTGCTGGGCGCGGCGGGCATTCTCCTGCGGCTCGGAGGCCTGGGTTTCCCGGACTGGCTGCGCCCCTGGCTGGTGCGGACCCTGCTCCTCTTCGGCTTCGCCTTCATGCTCTTGGTCGGGCTGTCGGCCCTGTTCGCGGGGGCCGCGTTTCTCGAATACCCGCCGACACTGGCCGGCCCCCTCATCCTCGCGGTCGAGCTGGCGGCCACGCTCTCAATCGGCTTCACCCTGTATTGCTTTTTCACCTACCTCTTCGACCTCAGAATCCATCCGGCAACGGCATCTTCAGAGTCATGACTGCGGAAGCCCATGAAATCTACGCCCTCTTGGCGGCGCCGCTCTTCGCCGTCGGGCTCGTCGGCGTCTTCGCCTGCCGCCACTTCCTCAAGAAAATCATCGCCGCCAAGATCCTCGGGGCATCGGCCTTCCTGCTCCTGATCGCGCTGGCCGCCCGGGACCATGGGGAGGGGCCGGATCCAGTGCCCCACGCCATGGTCATCACCGGCATCGTGGTGGCGGTGAGCGCGGCCGCCTTCGCCCTCACCCTGGCCCGCAGGATTTGGCAGGAGACCGGGCAGTCCGGCTTCGGAGAAAAACCGTGACCGCCGCCGCCCTCTCTCCCTTGATGGCTGCCGCCGTGGCCGTGCCGACGGCCGGGGCCTTGGCGGCTTTCCTTCTCCCCAACCGGTGGCGGGCGGCCGTCGGCCTGGGGTTCTCCGTTCTCACCCTGCTGGCCACCTTCGCGCTGGCGGCCGGCGTCACGCTCCATGGCCCGCAGGACCTTTTCCTCGGAGGCTGGGCGCCGCCCCTTGGCATCCGCCTCCACCTCGACGGGCTCGCGGCGGTTTTTCTCGCCATGACCGCCCTCGTCGCCATCCCCGTCGGCATCTACGCCCGGACGTTTTTTGCCGCCGGCGAGGGCTCCGGGAGCACCGACCAAACCCACCTCTTCTGGCCACTTTGGCTGATTCTCTGGGCCGGGATGAACGGCGTCTACCTTTCCGCCGACCTCTTCAATCTCTACGTCATGATCGAGGTCACCGGCATCTCCGCGGTGGCCCTGGCGGTGCTTTCAGGAAAGGTCCCCGCGCTCACCGCGGGCCTCCGCTACCTGCTCGCGGCGCTGGTCGGCTCGCTTTCCTACCTCATGGGGGTCGCCCTGATGTACGGCACCGCCGGCGCCCTCGATCTGGCCTTGGTCGCCGAAGCGATGGACCGGCAATGGACGCTGCGGGTGGCGATGGGGCTCCTCTTGGTTGGCCTAATGGTGAAGACGGCCCTCTTTCCCCTCCACTTCTGGCTGCCCGCAGCCCACTCCGCCGCCCTGCCTCCGGTCAGCGCGATCCTCTCGGCGCTGGTGGTGAAAGCGACGTTCTACCTCATTCTGCGCTTCTGGGTGGAGGTGTTTGAAGGCTCCGTCACCATCGCGGCCAGCCAAGCCATGGGCGGGCTGGGCGCGGCCGCCATCCTCTGGGGATCCTACCAGGCCCTGCGCCAGGAGCGCCTCAAGCTGATCGTCGCCCACTCCACCGTCGGCCAGCTCGGATTTCTCTTTCTCCTCCTGCCGCTCATCACCGTCGACGCCACCGCCGCGGAAGCCCCCTGGCTCGCCTGGGCCTGGCACGGAGGCATTTACCAAGCCCTCGCCCACGCCTTCGCGAAGGCTTCCCTCTTTCTCGCCGTGGGGATCTTCGTCATCGCCGTCGGCAGTGATGACCGCCGGGCTTCGGTCGATCTTGTCGGCCGCCTGCCCATGACCACCTTTGCCTTCGGCCTCGCCGGCATGAGCCTCATCGGGCTGCCCCCCAGCGGGGGCTTTGTGGCCAAGTGGATGCTGCTCAAGGCCACCTTCGCCAGCGGCCAGTGGTGGTGGGCGCCGGTGATCGTGGCGGGCAGCTTTCTCACCGCCGGCTATGTATTCGGAATCCTTCGACAAGCCTTTGCACCTTCAGAACGCCGCCAACCCCTCCGGCAGGTGCCGAAGACGCTGGAGATCTGCGCCCTCGCCCTGGCGGTGCTCGCCATCCTCATCGGTTTCCGCTCGGAGGAGGTCCTGACCCTCCTTGACATCGGGGTGCCTTTTGCGGAACCGGCTCCGCCGGAAGGGAGCGAGCCATGAACGACCTCAATGCCGCCCTCCCGCTCTTGATCGTCTTCAGCTCGCTGGTGCCGGGCCTGCTCATTTTCTTTTTATCCGAGGAGCAAGTCCGCATCCGCAGCGTGCTCAACCTCACCGGCGCCCTCCTCAAAGTGGGCCTGGTCTTCCATGTCTACTTCGCGATCCTGCGCGGCGAGCAGTTTGAGTTCAGCTATGACATGGGGCTGGACCTCGTTTTCACCCTCCGGGTGGACCTGCTCGCCCTGCTCTTCGCCAGCCTTTCGGCGGTGCTCTGGCTGGTCACCACGGTTTACGCGATCGGCTACCTCGAGGGGTCGCCGGGACGCCGGCGCTTCTTCGGCTTCTTCAGCCTCTGCGTCACCGCCAGCACCGGCATCGCCCTCGCCGGCAACATGGTGACCTTTTTCATTTTCTATGAGTTTCTCACCATCGCCACATACCCGCTGGTGGTGCACCGGGGCACGGAAAAAGCCATCCAAGCCGGGCGGACCTACCTGTGGTACACGGTCGGCGGCGGCACCATCCTCATGGTCGGCGTGGTCTGGCTCTTTGTCCTCGCCGGCCCACTGGACTTTGCCGCCCCCTCGCCACTGCCCGAACTGGCGGACGGGCAGGCGATCCAGTTGAAACTGCTCTTCTGGATTCTGCTGGCCGGACTGGGGGTGAAAGCGGCGCTCGTGCCCCTGCACGGCTGGCTCCCGGTGGCGATGGTGGCCCCTGCTCCGGCGAGCGCGCTGCTTCACGCGGTTGCGGTGGTGAAGGCGGGGGTCTTTGGCATCGTGCGGGTCG
>REEB01000038.1 GCA_007695295.1 Puniceicoccaceae bacterium | reverse complement strand
GCGTCTTCACCAACCCGGCGGGCAGCACCGTCCGCCTCGCCGCCGGCGCCGGCGGTGAGCGCAGATGGTGGGCCGAGCTCGAGAACGACGGCGACTTCCTCATCGAGACCAACTCCTCCTTCAGCAAGACCGGCGGCACCTTCACCAACCGCAGCCTCCTGCGCATCGACGAAGACGCCACCCTCTCCATTGCCCACAACAATCAGACCCTCGTCCAAGCCTCCGGAACCTTCGACATCCAGGGCGCCCTCGAGGTCAGGAACATCACCTTCACCTTCGACGGCGGCGTCCTCGCCGGCAACCGCCCGCTCCTCAGAGACAGCACCCTCAACCTCGCCCCCGAGTCCGCCGGCAGCGGCGGTTTCATCCTGCGAGGAAACGTCACCCTCAACGGGGACATCCACGAGGGCCAGTCCATCGAAGTCCAGGGCAGCTCATCGGCAGGCAACGCCATCCTCACCAGCCCCACCGGCCTCACCAATCACAACCACCTCGTCCTCACCTCCGTCTTCAGCCGCGCCTCCGAACTCCGCGTCACCGAGGGCCTCTTCACCAACGCGGCCGGCGCCACACTGGAGACAGTACCCGGGGCGGGCGGACAGCGCAACATCAGGTCCGACTTCGAAAACTTCGGGTCGCTCCTGGTTCGCCAAAACACCAGCTTCCCCAATTCCAATACATCCGTGATCAACCACGGGACCGTGACCATCGACGATGACCTCACCCTCACCATCAATGGCACCTACACCCAGGAAGCGGGCCAGACCCTCCTCAACAACGCCACCCTCGATTCCAGCGGACCGGTCGTGATCAACGGCGGCAGCCTCGAAGGTACGGGCACGGTCGACGCCTCCCTCGACAACGCGGGCTCCCTCATCCCCGGCGCCAGCCCCGGTCGGCTCGCCATCACCGGCGCCTACACCCAGCAGGCCGCGGGCAACCTCGCAGTGGAGGTGGCCGGGTTCACCCCCGAGACCGAGCACGACCTGGTCGCGGTCACCGGATCCGCCACCCTCGCCGGATCCATCGAAGTCACTCTCCTGGACGGCTTTCAGCCGGAGTTTGGCGACACCTTCACCATCCTCACCGCCGCCTCCGTCAACGGCGCCTTCGATGACTGGAACGGCGCCGGTCTCCGCCCCGGCCGCGGCTGGAAGGTCGACACCACCCCGACTTCCGCCCTCCTCCGGGTCGGGCCGGGGATCATCACCTTCGATAACTGGCTGGACGAGTTCTACACCGCCGAGGAACGGGCCGACCCCGCCATCGGCGGCCCCAACGGCGACCCCGGCAAGACCGGCATCAACAACCTCACCCGCTACTTTCTCGGCATGACCCCCTGGGCGCCCGACCAGTCGCTCCTGCCCCGCCCGGTCGTCGTCACGGTGGAAAGCAACGGCCAGACCACCCGCCACCTCGCCTTCGAGTTCGAGCGCCGCCGCCTCGCCGACGGTGTTTCCGCCACGTATCAGTTTTCCCAGGACATGCAGTCCTGGACCGAGGCCGGCCTGGCCGAGGAGATCCTCTTCGTCGGCAACACCATGGAAACGGTCCGCATCCGCGTCGAGGAGCCCATCGCCGAAGACGCCAACGACGCCGGCTTCCTCCGCCTCGTCCTTACCGACGCCCGCAACTGAACGCCGCCGCCATCGTTGCGCGCCCGGCGCCATGCCGGATGCCGGACCTTCGCGGCCCGGCAGGCGCGGGGCGGCTGAGTCCGCGCCTGGCATCAAAGCGAATCTCCCTATGATTCACTCAGCCCGTGCCCGGTGCTCCCGTCACCGGTTGGCCATGTAGTACAACACCGGCACCGCCAGTCGGCTGAGAAAGAGCGAGGCGATCTCACCGAAGAGCAGGCTGATCGCCAGCCCTTGGAAAATGGGATCGGCGAGGATGACCGAGGCTGTCACCACCACCGCGAGAGCCGTCAGCAGCATCGGCCGAAAGCGCACCGCCCCCGCTTCCACGACAGCCTCGCGCAGGGGCCTCCCGTGGCTCAGGCGCAGTTCGATGAAGTCCACCAGGATGATCGAATTGCGCACCACGATGCCCGCACCGGCCATGAAGCCGATCATGCTGGTGGCGGTGAAAAAGGCCCCCAGCGCCCAGTGCGCAGGCAGGATCCCGATGAGCGAAAACGGAATCGCCGCCATCACGATAACCGGGGTGCGGTAGTTCTTGAACCAGCCGACCATCAGCATGTAGATGAGGATCAGCACCGCGCCGAAGGCGATGCCGAGGTCCCGGAAAACCTCGAGGGTGATGTGCCACTCGCCGTCCCACTTGATTGCGGGAGTGCGGGCATCAAAGGGCTGGCGCGCGTTATAGATGCGGATCCGAGGCTCGGCCCCACCGAAGTCCCTGGCATCGAGCGCGGCAAGGGCGCGGTTCATCGCGAAGATGGCGTAGGCCGGACTCTCCGCTCCCCCGGCCACATCGGCGGTGACATAGATCACGGGCTGGAGGTTTTTGCGATACCGGTTGCGCTCGCCGCGCTCATACTGCAACGAAACCAGCTCGCCCAACGGAACCGGCGCGGCGGAAGGATCCTGCTCGGATCGCAGGCGCAGGCCGAGGAATGCTTCGGGACTATCGAGAAAACCGCGCGGTACTTCCAAGAGGATGGGCACATCCTCGCGCTCCAGGGGCGCCGTGAGAAGATCGACCGGCTGCCCCGCCGCCGCGAGCTGGATGACCCGTCCGACGTGGTCGGCACTGATGCCGTGATAGGCGGCTTTTTCTTGGTCGACCACAAAGCGCGCCTGCGGCATCCGCTCCTCGACATACCAGTCCACATCGACCACCCCTTCGGCCTCCTCCATGATGCGGCGAACCTCCGCGGCCAGCCGGAGCCGGCTGTCCTTGTCCGGTCCATACACTTCGGCCACGAGGGTCTGCAGCACCGGCGGACCCGGGGGAACCTCGGCCACCGCGAGCGTGGCGCCGTGGCGGGCCGCAATCTCCGCGAGGACCGGGCGCACCCGCAGGGCGATGGCATGGCTCTGGAGGGAGCGTTCGCCTTTGCCGACGAGGTTGACTTGCAGATCCGCGACGTTGGGCCCACGGCGCAGAAAATAATGCCGGACCAGGCCGTTGAAATTGAAAGGCGCGGCGGTGCCGACATAGATTTGGTAGTCGCGCACTTCGGGTTCACGGGAGAGCGCCTCGGCCATCTCCAGGGCCACCTGCGAGGTGCTCTCCAGGGTGGTGCCTTCGGGAGTATTGATGATGACCTGGAACTCCGACTTGTTGTCGAAGGGCAGCATCTTGACCGTGACCTTGCCGATCCCGACCAGCCCCACCGAAACCAACAGGAGCAGCACGATGCCACCGAGAAAGCTCCACCGCCAGTAGACCGAGTCGAGCAATGGATCCATCACCCGGTGATAGAGGCGGGTCAGGAGATCGTCGGGCATCTCCTCTTTGAGTAGTTGTTCTTCGGATACGTTTGGATTCTCCGCGGCGGCCCGGGTTCGGGCTTTCTCCAAATGCCGTCGCAGCACCCGCAGGGCCGCCCACGGAGTGACGGTGAAGGCGATGATGAGGGAGAAGAGCATGGCCGCGGTCGCCCCGATCGGGATCGGCCGCATGTAGGGTCCCATCAGGCCGCCGACAAAGGCCATCGGCAGGATCGCCGCGATGACCGCCCAAGTCGCGAGAATGGTGGGATTTCCGACCTCATCGACCGCCTCCAAGGCCACCTGCATCAGCGGCTTGCGGCGGGCCGAGGGCAGCCGGACATGCCGGACGATGTTTTCCACCACCACGATGGCGTCATCCACGAGGATCCCGATCGAAAAGATGAGCGCGAAAAGCGTGATCCGGTTCAACGTGTATCCATAAAGATAGAACACGAGGAGAGTGAGGGCGAGCGTCGAGGGGATTGCCCAAAGGACCACGACCGACTCCCGCCAACCCAGAAAAACCAGGATGAGCAGGGCCACCCCGAAGACCGCGATGCCCATTTTCACCAGGAGCTGGTCGGACTTCTCCTTGGCGGTCTGGCCATAGTCGCGGGTCACGGTGATCTCCACGTCCTCGGGGATGAGGTCGCCGCGGAGCGCATCCACCTTTCGCAACACCGTATTCACAACTTGGATCGCGTTGGTCCCCGGCCGCTTGGCGAGGCTGAGGGTGACGGCGGCCTCCAGTTCGGTTGACCCACCCCGGCCGAAGAAGACGTAATCCGCCGACTCCTCGGGACCGTCGAGGATGACGCCCACATCCCGCAGGAATACCGGGCGGCCCTCGAAGACGCCCACCACCACGCTGCCGACCTCTTCGGCCGAACGGAGCAGGTCGCCGGTTTCGAGCAGCACCTCCTCGTTGGCGAATGGCCGTGAACCCGCCGGGAGACGACGGTTGGCGGCCTGCAGGGCTGGTGCGATTTCGGCTATGCTAAGACCGCGCGCGGCCAATGCCGGGGGATCCAACTGCACCCGCACCACTCGACGCTGGC
>REEB01000039.1 GCA_007695295.1 Puniceicoccaceae bacterium | reverse complement strand
CAGCGCGATCATGGTCGCCGTGACCAGTCCGACCAATGGATCGACCTTCACGCTCGGCGAAACCGTCACCGTTCACGCCCTCACCTATGGCGACACCTCCACCCTCACCAAGGTCGAATTCTTCCGCGGGTCCACCAAGATCGGTGAACGCACCAGTTCCCCCTGGTCCGTCTCCTGGGCGCCGTCCTCGGCCGGCAATTACAGCCTGACGGCCCGAACCACCAACTCCGCCGGCATCACCCATACCTCGACGCCGGTCTCAATCTCGGTTCAGGTCGCCCCGCTGACCATCGCCTGGGATGCGCCCGCCAACAATGCCTCCTTCACCTACGGTCAATCCGTTGTTTTCAAGGCCACGCCTTCCGACCCCTCCAGGGTTTCCCGGATCGACTACCTTGCGGATGGAGCAGTCGTCGCGTCATCCACCACGGCTCCTTTCGAGGCCTCTTGGACGCCGGAAACCCCGGGCACCTACACCGTCACCGCCCGGCTCACGGAAACCGGCACCGGTCAAACCGTCTCCACGAACAACCGCACCATCACCGTCCCGGCGCCGTCTCCGCTGACCGTCTCGATCCTTTCCCCAGCCGTTGACGCGGGCCACAGCGAAGGCGAGCTGATCCGGCTCGAAGCCGAGGTGGGACCGAGCGAGCGCGTTCTCGCCGTGACTTTCCGGTTGAATGGACAACTCCTGGCGGCTTTCGATTCCGCTCCTTATTTGCTTGAAGTTCCCTTTGAAGAACCCGGCGACTACACCTTTGAAGTCATCGCGGAAGGGGATTGGCCGGAAGACCGCGGCTCGGCCTCGATCAGCTTTGAAGTCGTGCCTGTCCTCAGCCAACCCGAGCCCCAGCTCGCCGGCATCGGCTCCACCAACCCCGCCGGTGGGGCGGAAATCGACGACGAGGACCGCCACCTGATCATCCACGGCTCCGGCAGCGGCCTCGGCCATGACGGTGACAACATCGAGTTTGTCTTTGAGGAACGCCCGGAACCCACGGAGATCTCGGCCCGGCTCTTTGGCCTCACCAATACCGATGCCGGGGCCCAGGGAGGCCTCATGTTCCGCCGCTCCACGGACCCGCACGCCGCTTATGTCGCAGTCGTCCGCGAGTCCCAAAACCGGATCGTGTTCCTCCGCCGATCCGTCGCCAACGGACCCACCGAGCGCACGGAACGAACCACCGCGACCGGACCGGTCTGGATGAAACTCGTCCCCGAGGGAGCAGATACCCTCGCCTACTTCTCGCCCAATGGCCGCCAGTGGATTTTCCTTGGCCGGACCGCCTTCGATGCCCGGGCGTTTCACCTGGCCGGTGCCGCCGTCTCCTCCGGCACGGCTCCGCTCGCCCTGGGTGTCTTTGATCATGTGCGCATTCCCACCATCGAGGCCCAAATCCCGGTCACCGGTGAGCCGGTTACAGAAATTTTCCAGGCCAAGGACGTCGGCGAAGTCACCCTTGCGGGCTCCACCGAGCATGACACCGAAACGGACCGCTTCACCATTCGCGCCGCCGGTTCCCAGATCTGGGGCACGGCTGATGCTTTCCGCTTCGTCCACCGCTCCCTCGAAGGCGACGGCTCGATCGTGGCCCGGATGGCTTCTCTGGAAGCCACCCACGCTTGGGCCAAGGCCGGCATCATGATTCGCGCTTCCGACGCACCCGATGCCCCTCACGTCTTCATCGGCTTCGAACCGATCCCCGGCATCGCCATCATCCACCGCGAAGTGCAAGGCGGACTTTCCGAAAAACGGGAAATCCCGATCAACGGCTCCTCCCGCTGGTTCAAGCTCGTCCGCGAAGGCAACACCTTCACCGCCTACGCCGGCGGCAACGGCCTTACCTGGGAGGAACTGGCCAGCTTCGAGATCGACCTGCCGCACGCCGCACGCGCCGGTCTCGCGGTGACCTCGCAGGTTCCCAATCACCTCACCACCGCGGTTTTCGAAGAGGTCGTCATCGAGCAGGCCCCGCCCCCGCTGCAATAATCCCGCAGCCCGCCAAAGCAGAGGGAGCGTCCAGGCCCCTGGCTTCCCACTAGCTTATCCCGCGAACGCGGGGTCGTAGCTGACGTCGTCAGACGGCGGTCCTTCAGTCCTCGCTCGGAGCTCCGCGGAGAGCGAGGGCTGTCACGCCGGAGTCCGCTTGTGGCGTAGGCGGACCCCGCTCCTGCCTCGTCACCTCGGCAGCTACGTCTTTACACCCGCACTTGAGCAAGATGCTCCTGCTACTGTACCCCCCCCTTTCAGCTTTCAGCGTTTCAGAATTTCAGCTTTTCCACTACTCACCCCCACCCGACTTCAGTCCCGCCGCGTTTGCCCGATGAAAAAGAGTCGATTTTTCGTAATCTTCTCTTCTTAAGTCTTTCAGGGAGGAGGTGGAACCCGGAACGAGGTTGCGCCGTCCCCTGCTTTACCGCCCGTTCGTCGCTTCTCCACCGGTATGTCCATCCTCGCCCTCCTGAGCCTCGCCTTTCTCTGGTTTCTGGTCTTCAACCAGTTGCGCTTCGAATGGACGGTCAATCCGCTCTACCACTACGGCTGGGCCATTCCCGCCCTCGCCGCCTACCTCTTTTATGAGCGCTGGCGGGCTCGCCCGGTGCCTTCCGCTCCCCGCGGGCTTCCCTGGACCCACCTGCTCCCGATCGCCGGCCTGCTCGCCTATTTCCCCATCCGGCTCATCCAGGAAGCCAACCCCGACTGGATCCTCATCAACTGGGCGCTCGCCGGCCTCGCCGTCTCCATCACCCTGTACTACATCTACCTCTGGGGCGGGTTGCGCTGGCTGGTCTTCTTCGCTTTTCCGGTCCTCTTTGTTTTCACCGGGGTTCCCTGGCCGGTCGGGTTCGAAAACTGGGTCCTCCAAGGCCTCATGAGGGCCAACGCCGCCATCACTGCGGAAACCCTCACCCTCTGCGGTCTTCCCGCCCTCGCCCAAGGCAACATCATTTTTATCGGCAACGAACTGGTCAATGTCGATGAGGCCTGCAGCGGCATCCGCTCCCTCCAGACCGCCTTCATGATGTCGCTCTTTTTCGGCGAGTTCTACCGGCTCGGCCTGCTCGGCCGGCTCGGTCTCGTCGCCGCCAGCTTCGCCCTCGCCTTTCTTCTCAACCTCGGCCGGACCATGGCCCTGACCGTGGTCGGCGGCACTCAAGGGCTCGACGCCCTCGACCGCTGGCACGACCCCCTTGGCAACGCCGTCCTTGTCCTCTGCCTCGCCGGTCTCTGGCTGACCGCCCTGCTCTTTCAGAAATTCTCCCGCAGCCCCAAACAGTCCTCGGTGGCCGCGGAGTCCTCTGCTAAATCCAATCCGGCGCCCACCGACCCCGCGACCCTTGGCACCGTGCCTGCACCCTTCGGAATCCCCGCCTACCTCTCCATCACCGCCATCGTCCTCCTCCTTCTCGCCGAGGGCCTCAACGAAGCCTGGTACCGCAGCCGCGAAGCCGACCTCATTCAGGCCCCTGATTGGACGATCGATTGGCCGCGCGACGCCGAGCGTTTCACCCTCCACGAGTTCAGCGAGACCACCCAGGTCATTCTCAAATACAATGAGGGCAAGTCCGCCACTTGGCGGGCCGACGACAGCACCGAGTGGTCCATGTACTACCTACGCTGGTTTCCCGGCCGCGCCTCCAAAAACCTCGCCGGCGCCCACAGCCCCGATATCTGCCTGCCCGCCGTCGGTTTGCAGATGATCGCCGAACTCGATGCCGCCTGGGTCGAGGTGGACGGCTATTCCCTGCCGTTTCGCCTCTATCTGTTTGAAAATGCCGGCCGCCCCCTCTACGTCTTTCATTCCTTGATCGAAGACCGCTATCGGGAGGTTCAGGATCTGGTTTCACTGCGGCCCCTCTCCAGGGAAGCCCGCCTGGCCGCCGTCGCCACGGGCCAGCGCAACCAAGGCCAGCGCGTCCTCGGCATTTCCATCAGCGGACCCTTCAACGAAGAGGAAGCTTGGGAAAGCCTCCGCCGTGGCCTCCGCCCCATCATCGCCGTCAACTGATTCTCCGCCATGCGCATCCCCCGCCTGCTCCGCAACCCTTTCGTCATCATCGCCGTTCTCGTCGTTGGCCTTGGCCTCGGCTTCGTCCTCGCCAAATTTGTGGCTTTGCCGATCTACAAAGAGCAACGCCAAGCCCGCCTCATCACATTGGCGGAGCGCTTTTACAAGGAAGAGGACTACTCCAACGCCAACCTCACCATCCGCCGCGCCTACCTCGACAATCCCGACAATGTCGAGCTCTGGCGGCTCGCCGTCGCCATCGCCGAAGATGGCCGACTCCCCGAGTTTTTCGGCTACATGCGCGAGCTCATCCGGCTCGAACCCACCGTCGAAAACCGCCTCAAGCTCGCCCGCATCGCCCTCCAGGCCGGTTCTGCTCAAGTCGCGGCCGCCACCCTCGCCGAGATCGGCGCCGACCATCTTGCGCAGTTCCTGCACCCCCTTTTCGTTGGCGGCGATCTGGGCGCGGA
>REEB01000167.1 GCA_007695295.1 Puniceicoccaceae bacterium | reverse complement strand
GAAACCGACGTTGACCGAAAACCATGGTGTTGTCTATCCTATTGACTCCTCAATAAGCCCCAAAGGGGATGCATCCAACAGCCCAGGGCAAGCGCCAGCGCCGCCCTGGGTCTTGGGTAAAGTGTGTTTCTGCCCTGTAGGTGCAGCATCCACAAACCGCCTAATGTCAGCGCCATTCGGGTTAGGCCGTAAACTCAACAAAGCCGACGATTCTCCTCGGGACCATCACGGGCCCGCAACCGGGGGTCACCTACGACATTCAACCAAAACCGCCGATATCCTCATCCAGCATGCGCAATGATTCGCATCACATGTATTATTGGGATCGACTCGCCGGAAGGGGGACTTCAGACAGGTGTCCCATGGGACGGCTGAAGCCACAAAATAGCGTCAAGTCCATGGAAAGAAAGCTCGGCTTGCCCAACCACACCTTTCCTGCCTTGGCTCTTCCTCCGTCCCCTGTCCCCCGCCTCCCGGCCCCCGATCCGACGATGGCCTTCGACGCCTTCGGCAACCTCATCGCCCAGTCCGGCACGATGGTCTTTGCCTACGGCTTCGCCAAGCGGATGGATCCTTTGTCCGGGTGGAGGCGCGTTGCGTTGGAGCGGCGGTTGCGCAAGACGCGACGAGAGAGCATACCCGGAGGGTCTGTGACTGAGGAGCAACGACGTCGCAGCCGCTGCTCCGGCGCAACCCAACGGGCGCACCGGTCCACTGCCCTCACCAGTCACCCCGGCCACAGCCCAACCAGCCGTATCGACGGGCGTCGCCGCTTACCCAGCAAGCGATCCCATCCCGTGCGCGCGTCCCATCCGGACAAAGGATGCGTCCGTCCAGGGTATTTCCGCGACCACGACACCGCCGCCGCCGCCGGCGCCACCGGCACGACCAGCGCCCACTACTACCTCGGCTACCGCTTCTACAACTCCCGCACCGGGCGGTTTATCAACCGCGACCCCATCGAAGAGAGGGGCGGCCTCAACCTCTACGCCCACGTCCACGGCGACGTCATCAACCGCTGGGACCGGCTGGGGTTGAGAAGCACCAATCACAACCGTTTGCGGTCCGGACCCGCATCTGCAACAACCGCTGATACTCTTGAAGATCCCGGAGGCCGGGCAACCGGGGAAAAATTTAAGCAAGAAGCCCTTGAGCGCGCCGCGCAGCAAATGCAGGAAGCTCGTCAACGCCAGGCAGGCGACACCCTTCCATCCTCGCAAGGACCACCCCGAGGTTCCCCTTTGGGCGATTCCTTGCGCAGAGTCCCGTTACTTGGTTTTGCGCTGGGCACCATCGGAGACACTCTCTCCGGAGTAGGCAACCTCGTTACCGGGAGAATTGGCCGGGGCCTCGGTGAAATCGGCGCCGGTGTTACCTACCTTGCCCAAGTCGTAGCTGTTGATGCCTTCGCCGCGGTTCTAGGAGTCGCCGCCAAAGGCCACCTGCTCGCCGACGGTGCCTATAACGTGGTCGCCGGAGCTGTTACTCTCGACCCATCCAGATCCTTTCGAGGTATTTCTCAGATCGGAGGTCAAGTAATTCCCACGTATGGATTTTATGCTGGTGCATATTGGGGAAGTCGCCAGTTTGAAGGTAAAGCCCAACCTATTCCTTTAAATCGTTTCGACTGGGCTGCCTTCTGGCATGACCTTAGTTTGGACCGCGGATCAGAATACACTGGAGGCCATCATAGCGCCGGACAATCAGACCGACAGTGGATTCGAGACACCATAAACCATCCCGGCCTTCATACAGGACCTATCGGTACTGCATATCAACTTTTGGGAATTCCATTCTTCTACGGCGCTTCACAATTCCGCAACGACCGTCCACTGCCCACCCCATGATTCATCCCAAATCCATCCATTTTTTGTTCGTGATACTCTTCGGATTGAGCTTGACGGGCTGCACTCTGGTCACAAAAGGACTTCCCATTTACGCTTTCGACCTTCGGTTTGGACCCAGTGTTCCTGATACATTTTCGGATGATCTTACCGGCGTCGTCGTCAAAATCTTGGGAAAAAGTAGTCTCGAGCCACGTGCTCATCCGATTGAACAAAATGAACTCCGCTTTCGTGGAAAGGGTATGACCGTGATATACCTCCCGCTTCAAGGGAAAATCCACGTTGACACTGGAACAATGGGTACACCCCGTCATCCAACAGCAAGGAAACTGCGAGAAGAATTGGAGCATTTGCTCAAAGCACACGGCATTCCTTATGAATTCCACCCTGTGGAAGTCTACGAAGATGTCCTCACATGACCTCACCGCTAGCAAATGGGGTCAGTCCAAAATTTGAACAAAGGCGCAGGCTTTCCTCGCCGCCACCATGGTCCCGCGAACGCGTGGTCCCCAACCGCCTGCCGCCATCGTCCCGCGACTGCGGGATCACCTACGACAACACCTACAACCGCTTCGGCGCCCTCGCCTCCGGGGCCGACGCCGCCGGCACCCGCACCTTCGCCTACCGCGCCGACCTCCAGCTGGAGCAGGAAAACCTCCCCGCCTTCTTCAACTCCCGCGTCGTGCGCCCCACCTACGCCACCTCCGGCGTCGTCGGCCGGCGCACCGGCACCCAGTTCGGCCCCTCCAACGATCCCGCCAGCCTCTACCGCAACACCTTCGGCCACGACGGAGCCACCGGCCGCATCAACAGCATCGACGCCAAAACCAATGACACCCACCTCACTCTAAACTACACGTACCGCTCTGGATCCGACCTGCTCGCCACCGTCTCCACCGGCAGCTACCTTCGCACCTACAATTGGTCCAACTGGCGCAACCTGCTCACCGGCGTGGACCAGAAGTGGGGCGCTCCAACATAACCACCGACTCCTTCACCCCGGATGCGTAAAGGTGCGTATCACGAGACAACTATCAATTAGATAGGGAATGACGGCTTCGACCATGGACAAGGCTTCGAGCTGCTTGAAAGCGCCACGATGGCGCTTCTACTTCATTTCGCCATCATTACGCTCCCAACGTCGTGGCAATGATCAATGCTTCCGAACAAGAAGATACTCAACCGGTGGAAGGATCCTCATTCCCGCATCGGCCGGAAAGTCTTTCACATTTCGGGTGAGAAGATACGTCGCTTCCCACCGCCGGGCCGCCTCCAGTTGGAAGCCGTCTTCGATGTCCGGGAGTTGGCGCTGGAGCGTTGCCTCGACCACGGTTTGGTCTAGTGCAGCGATTTCCAAAAAACCGAGCAGTCCGGAGAAGGCGGCGTAGATCCTGCCTGTGTCCGTAGGCCGCTGAATATACGCGATGTCTGAAAGCGTGATCGCGGTCACAGCCCCGGCACAGCGCCCCTCGCGGACGAGGGCAAAGCACTCCGCGGCTTCGGGAAACCAGGGAGTGCGTGCCTCGAGGACATCGAGGATGATGTTCGTATCGAAAAACAACCTATCCATGTTTTCGACGGATGCGGTCGGAGCGGGCATCGAAGGGGACCTGGGGGCGCAGAACGCCGATGAGGTCGGCCATGGCGTTGCTTTTCCTGGCGGTGGGCGGATCCATTGGGTCCTGCAAACCTCGCCACTGATCCAAGGAAGCCGCGAAAAGGGCCGACACGCTGGTCCGGCGCATCTTCGCGATTCGCTTGGCTTCATCAACCGTCTTTTCCGGAAGATACAAGGTGAGTTTCGTTTTCATACGTCTAATTTCATCAAAATCGCACGTGCGTCAAGGCTTGAGTCTGACGCACAGCGCCTGTTGCCAAAGCAGCCGCCATCACACCTGAGGGGCCCGTAATGGACCTGGTCCACCGCCCCGCCCTGCCGGGCCGGTGGCAACTTCCTCGCTGCGAGAGGAACACCGCTGACTAATGACAGGATACCACTCACAACGAAGGATTTTTTGCCTGACACGATTGCCGGTGTTTAGAATGAGAACCACGAATGCACGCAAAGGGACGTGAAGGGATGGTGTGCAGCCAAGACCCTGTTCGTGGCGGTTCGCTTTTCTTCCCTGCTTAGGCCGTTGATTCCCGTGACCAATCCATCTTCTTCGTGTCTCTTCGCGGTTCAATAAAAGGACTCCGAAACAAAGCGCTAGGATGGCGCTTCCACTGCAAGGTCATGTCAGTGATAGAAAATCCCCTCATGGCCGCGGTCATGGCGATTCGGAGTAGATACGAAAGCCAGACCAAATGCCTACTGCGACCGTGTGATCGTCTTCGCGTCTCTTCGCGTTCATTCGCGGTTCCAACCCACCCCACGGGTCACCAAAAGACGTCGGGTATTGACTCTTGACAAATCTGAGAGGTTGACGGCTCGAAGGCACACCGAAACGTTCGCCTACGACGAGGACGGCCAGCAAATGGGGTCAGGCCGAAATTATGGCAAAGACACAGGCTTCCCTCGCCGCAGCTCCGTCACCTGGCCCGCGTCCGCGGGGTTTTGTTCCCATCTGTGCTATCTGAGCAATCTGTGGTTTCATTCTTTGGCCCTTTTCACGAAAGCGCTCCGCGCTTCCGCTACGTCCGGAGGCC
>REEB01000202.1 GCA_007695295.1 Puniceicoccaceae bacterium | reverse complement strand
AACCGACGTTGACCGAAAACCATGGTGTTGTCTATCCTATTGACTCCTCAATAAGTAGCCCAGGCGATCAATTGTTCTGCAAGGCAAGAATACCTCGGGGCTCGTTGCCATCCCCGAAAGCGGAGGGTCGGTTGGGCTTGGCACATTTCCGGATAGGCTCCCACCCCAGTTGGATGTTCCAGACCGCATCCAGCGAGGATTGAGGTGGAGATCCTTCCCGAAAATCGGGCACTGTAGAGAATTTATGGCCCGAATCGTGGCGCTTCACGGCCGTTATAGCAGACTCATGGAGATTTCTCCGGAAGAATTGACCTAAGTCAAGATGCTTGGAATGGAATTTGGTAGACTACGGGTTATTCAAAATGCACCTTCAAGCCATCATGTCTTCCCAAAAAATAAAGTGACCTCGCCTCAAGCTTACACAAAAGAGGAGATCCTCGCGTGCGGTCGGGGCGAACTGTTTGGACCCGGTTTCGCCCGCCTTCCCAAGCCAGACATGCTTATGTTTGACCGGATCTTGGAGATCACCAGCGAAGGGGGTGAATACGGCCACGGCTTTGTCCTGGCGGAACTGGATATCCACCCGGATCTCTGGTTTTTCAACTGCCATTTTGAGGGAGATCCGGTTATGCCGGGTTGTTTGGGCTTGGATTCCCTCTGGCAACTCATCGGCTTCTACCTAACATGGATGGGCAACAAAGGCAAAGGCCGGGCGTTGGGAGTGGGGGAAGTTAAATTTACCGGGCAGATTTTGCCGCAAAATGAAATCGTCACCTATCGCATCGATATCAAACGTGTCATCACGCGAAAGCTGATATTGGCGCAAGCGGATGGATCCGTCTCCGTTGACGGCCGCCCGGTCTACAAAGCAACTGATCTCAAGGTGGGTCTGTTTGCCTCCACGGAAGGGTTTTAGATTTATGTTGAAACGCGCAGTAATAACCGGAATGGGCCTCGTATCCTGTCTGGGCAATAACGAGAAGGAAGTCGCCGGCGCGCTGCGGGACGGTCGTTCCGGAATCAAACACCAACCCGAGTACGCGAAAGTTGGATTACGCAGTCAAGTGGCGGGTATCCCCGAAATTGATTTGGATTCTTTGATCGACCGTCGGGACCGCCGCTTCATGGGCGACGCCGCTGCCTACACCTATGTCAGCCTCAGCCAGGCGATCGAAAGGGCCGGACTGGGCCCGGAGTTGGTCTCCAGCGAACGAACCGGATTGGTGGTTGGTTCGGGGGGGGCATCTTCGAAAAACGTGGTGAGCGGTGCCGATGTATTGCGCGAGAAGGGAATTCGGAGAGTGGGATCCTACATGGTCACCCGATGCATGAGCAGCACTGTTTCCGCTTGCCTGGCAACGCCTTTCAAGATCAGGGGTGTCAATTACTCCATTACTTCCGCCTGTGCAAGTAGCCTCAATTGCGTGGGTCACGCCGTTGAGCTCATCCAATGGGGAAAACAGGACATCGTTTTCGCTGGAGGCGGGGACGAGGAAGATTGGACCTTGGCTATGATGTTTGACGGTATGGGCGCGCTGTCTTCTAAATACAATGACACCCCGGAATCAGCCTCACGCCCCTACGACCAAAACCGCGACGGCTTTGTCATCGCCGGCGGTGGCGGAGTGGTGGTGGTCGAAGAATTGGAGCACGCCCTGAAACGTGGTGCGCCTATCATTGCCGAAGTGGTTGGATACGGCGCCACCTCGGACGGAGACAATATGGTGGCGCCGAGTGGAGAAGGCGCGGTCCGCTGTATGCGACTTGCCATGTCCACCACAGACGAGCCCATCCAATACATCAACGCGCACGGCACCGCAACCAAAGCCGGTGACATCACGGAGTTGAACGCCATACGAGAGGTCTTCGGCGAGTCCATGCCTGCCATCAGCTCAACCAAGGCTTTGTCCGGTCACTCGCTTGGGGCGGCGGGCGTTCATGAGATTATATTTAGCTTAATCATGCTGAACGAGGATTTCATCGCGGGGTCCGCCAACATTGAGTCACTCGACCCGCAAGCGGAAGGCTTCCCCATCGCCCGGACAACTAAGGAAAAGGCCGGATTGCGTTTGGTATTGTCGAATAGCTTCGGATTCGGGGGGACCAACGGCACCATCGTTCTCAAAAAGTTTTCCTAAGGGCTCCAGCCGGCTGCTTTAACGGATTCACCGGCAGGGAATTCATTCCAAGCGCCCACACCATTCAAGTGATACGAGCTTTTGCGCATCCAGGGTGAAGCAATCGGCGGCTATGGTGGTTTGGTTGGAGCCCCCCGTGCTCCTCTTTGGTGGCACGCTGGGGGGAGCCTGAAGTATCATGGACTCCTTTGAGCATGCGTTCGAGATCCTGGAGGCGGCAGGAGCCGACGCAATTGTGTAGAAGCCGGTCGAGGATGGCGGCCGGTCATGGCCTCGTCGCCGGCGAAGAACGAGGACCCAAATCTTCGCAACAGACCACTGCCCTAACTTTCGTTCGCGCTCAACGGCCGAGCCTGGTTTCATCGGCCCTTCGACGAAAAAAGGAACAAAGTCTTTCCACTGGCAGGTGGGACGGTCACCCGTGCCCTGCCTATGACGGATGGGGCGCTGATCCACATCATGGCTTTGCCCGACAGACAGAGATCCGTTGCGACGGAGAAAGCTGTGCAGCCAAAAAAACCTTCGACAGGCTCAGGTTTTTCGACGCCATGGACGTCTTCGGGCAAAATGATCCCAGTGGAACTTGGCCTGCCATGAGCAAGCGCAGCGCGTCGAATGGCGGAGAGGGAGGGATTCGAACCCCCGGTGCCTTGCGGCACACCTGATTTCGAGTCAGGCACAATCGACCACTCTGTCACCTCTCCGGGTCGGCGCAGAACTCTGGGGCCCGCCCCCCGCCGCCGCAAGCGCAAAGCCCGCGCCTTCCGTCCTCGGTTTATTTGCCTTCGGGAAGGCTGGTGCGGCACCAAGTCCATCGGATCACCACTCCTCCCGCCCGCTCGGGCGTACATCCTATCGGGTTCCGGACGGACATAAAAAACGGCGGAAGGACTCCGCCGTTTGAGAAACTGGAAACCCGTTGATCCGACGCCTCAGGCCTCGGTTTGGGCAACTTTCTTGTCAGTGGCGGAGGCCTTGCTCTTCGCAGCCGCTTCTTTTTCGTCGACGAGCTTTTTCACCGCTTTGATGTGAAAGGCGCCGGCGGCATCCTGAAGCATCTGACCTTGAATGCGGTCACCGCGGCGAACACTGGCAAAGTCAAAATCTTCGGGCACCCGGAAGCCCATCGTCATTTCAGGCATGACCCCCTCGATCGGTTCGTGGTGAATCACCAGCATCCGACGGTCCGGAAGCATGTTTACGACTTGGCCCTTGAGCAGGTGGCTCTTCACCTCGCCGGCGGGCTTTTCCACTCCAGCCGAAACGGGCCGGACGTCACCGGGCGTGCAGCAGGGGCAGCCTTTGCCAGCGATGCCGGCGGAACTGAACGAAACGACCGCCAGGATGGCGACGGCGGGGAAAAAACGGCGGAGTCGGGTCTTCATGGTCTTTAAAATCGGTTGACGAAGCAAAACCCTGAACGGGATCCGACCAAAGCGCAACCCGTTATCGCACAATGTTCCTTGCCCGGCCGAATGGTCCGCCGCACGGCCAGCGCCGGCCCAGCCTCTCCGCGGGGCCTCAGCTAGATCCAGCCCAGCCGCACCTTGACCATGACAACCGCCGCCAGAGCGGCGGTTTCCTGCCGCAGAACCCGTTCGCCCAGCCCCACGAGGCAATAGCCGGCCGCCCGGAGAAGATCACGCTCCTCTCCGGACCAGCCCCGCTCCCCACCAATCGCCAAGCGCACTCCCTCCCAACCTTCCGGCCGCCATCGACTGAGCGGAACCACGGCCTCATAGTTGTCCAAAGCCAGGCGGATCCCGCCGGCCGGGGCACCCCCCACCGCCTCCGGCAGCGCCCGCCCCCATTCCACCGCGGGCAGCCGTGTGCAAAAGGCCTGCTCCACCCCGTCGCGAAGATGGCGGCGCCATTCGCCCGTCGACCAAAGCCTGCTTCCGGCATAGGAAGGTTCTCCCTTTTCCGTCCGCACAAAATCCATTCGCCGCACTCCCAGCGATGCCAGCTCGCGCAACAACCGCCGCGCCGTTTGCGGCCGGGGCAACCCAAGAATCAGGTCGATCGGATCAATCGGAGGCGGCGGCGCGCCCCACTCGAAGGCCAGCCTCAGCCCGGTCGCGTCCTCACCTGTGATCCAGCCCTTTCCGCGGGGCCCATTCACGACTCCGGCATCAAAACGCACCCCCGCTCCACACCGCAGCACCTCCAGGAGATGCCGGGCCCGGGCGTCCTCGCGCAAGAGGGGCCGATCCAGCTCGGCGGGGTCGAATAAGATCAGGTTCATGCCAGCCAAAGCCCGTCATCCAATTCGCCCGGCTCTGTTGCCGCAAGATCGTCCCACCCTCCTCCCTCCTTCCCACCCCCCGCGGCTTGCATCTGCTTCCGCTCCGCCCCACGTTGGTCCGCATCTGATGCCGCTTCTCGACGTCCAGGACCTCCGCACTTCGTTT
>REEB01000040.1 GCA_007695295.1 Puniceicoccaceae bacterium | reverse complement strand
TTCGGACCTTTCGAACCCGGAGGGTTCACAGCGTGTAGCCGGGGGTAAGCGAAGCGCCACCCCCGGAATTCCAAGTCAACCGTGCCCGACCCCGAAGGTGGTCGCAGGTGGAGATGAGTCTCCAGGCCTGACCTCCTTCTGCGACCCTTCCGGGGTCGGATGCATTTTTGAGGATTCCGGAGGTATTGGCTTGGTGCCTCAGCCTGCCCCCGGCCACGGGCTTGCAGCCGCGTTTTCGCGTCGGGCCGAAGCATCTCACCAAGGAGGCGGCAAGACGGGACCAATTGGGATGGATTTTGGGGACGTCGAAGGCCGGGTTGTGGCTCCAAACTTCAGCGCACCTGTGGTGCGGAAAGATGCCCGGGCTTCACCAGAGCCATAAATGGTAAGCAAACCTTATGAAAGACTTGCCAACTAGTTCTGTCATCTAATACCCATAGGTCTTCAATCCACGCACCACAACCATGGCCACCAAGCCCTTTTATTACCAAAAACCCTTTCCCCTCGGCGCCGACGAGACCCGCTACCGCCTCCTGACCAAGGATTTTGTCAGCCTCGGTGAATTCGAGGGCCAGCCTGTCCTGAAGGTTGATCCCGCCGGCCTCACCTATCTGGCCAACGAGGCGACCAAATCGATTTCCTTCATGTTGCGCCCGGCCCACCTCGCCCAGGTGGCGGCCATCCTCGACGACCCCGAGGCGAGCGACAACGACCGCTACGTGGCCCTCGCCATGCTCCGCAACGCCGAGGTCGCCTCGCGCGGCATCCTGCCGTTTTGCCAGGACACCGGCACCGCCACCATCGTGGCCAAGAAGGGCGGGCAGGTCTGGACCGGGGCCGACGACGAGGAAGCGCTCTCCAAAGGCATCTACAAGACCTACACCGAGGAGAACCTCCGTTACTCCCAGACCGTTCCGCTGGATATGTATGAAGAGCGCAACTCTGGCACCAACCTCCCCGCGCAGATCGACCTGCATGCGGTCGCGGGCATGGAGTACGAGTTTCTCTTTGTCGCCAAGGGCGGGGGCTCGGCCAACAAGACCTACCTCTTCCAGGAGACCAAGGCCCTGCTCAATCCGGTCAGCCTGGAGAAGTTTCTGGTCGAGAAAATGACCTCCCTCGGCACCGCCGCCTGCCCGCCCTACCATCTCGCCTTCGTCATCGGGGGCGCCTCCGCCGAGCAGTGCCTGAAGACGGTCAAGCTCGCCTCCGCCAAGTACCTCGACGGCCTGCCCACCAGCGGCAACGAGCACGGCCGGTCTTTCCGCGATCCCGGATTGGAGGAGAAATTACTCGAAGCCGCCCGCCGCAGCGGGATCGGCGCCCAGTTCGGCGGCAAGCATTTCGCCCTCGATGTACGGGTCATCCGCCTGCCCCGGCACGGCGCTTCCTGCCCGGTGGGGATGGGTGTTTCCTGCTCCGCGGACCGCAACGCCAAGGCCAAAATCAACCGCGACGGCATCTGGATCGAAGAACTGGAAACCAACCCTGGCCGCTTCATCCCCGAAAAGTACCGCCAGCAGACCCGCACCGGAGCGGTCAAGATCGACCTCAACCGCCCCATGCCCGACATCCTCGCCGAGCTGGGCAACTACCCCGTCACCACCCAGCTCTCCCTGACCGGGACCATCGTGGTCGCCCGCGACATCGCCCACGCCAAGCTCAAGGAGCGCCTCGATGCGGGTGACGGCCTGCCCGACTATTTCAAAAATCACCCCGTGTATTACGCCGGTCCGGCCAAGACGCCCGAGGGGATGCCGTCCGGTTCCTTCGGCCCCACCACGGCGGGGCGGATGGATTCCTATGTCGATCTCTTCCAGGCCCACGGCGGCTCCATGATCATGATTGCCAAAGGCAACCGCAGCGAGGCCGTCACCGAGGCCTGCAAAAAGCACGGAGGTTTTTACCTCGGCTCCATCGGTGGTCCCGCCGCCATCCTCGCCCAGGACCACATCAAGAAAGTCGAGGTGCTGGAATATCCCGAACTCGGGATGGAAGCGGTCTGGAAGATCGAAGTGGAAGACTTCCCGGCCTTCATCCTCGTGGACAACAAAGGCAACGACTTCTTCCGCCAGCTCAAGGCCTGCCCGTCCTGCGCGGGGTGATCCGTGGGGGGGAACTGGCGGCGGCTCACGCTCCAGTGCTCACTGCGTTACTCACCGGGTGGGGATGCCGGTGCATCGGCGCGTCAATGCTTGAGAACCTTGGCGCGTTCCTCGGCTCGTTCCGGGTTGGGCGGCGAGAGACCGACACAATGATCGCCATTGAGAATGAACGTCACGGACGAGCCTCAGAGCCATCGCCAGATGGATCCGTTGACTCGAATCGTTTGCTCGCGCCATGAGAGCGGATAATAGAGAAAGGACCGACGGTGGACGAATTCACGATAAATCTCTCGCTGGAATTGGGGTCAATAAATATCTGATGCTCTCCCAAGCGTCCCAGATAGATGGTGCCTTTTATCTCTTGCATTCGCAGATCGCCAACCCAATGCACTATCTCCTTTTGGTCGCTATGGGTCTTTATCATGGCGTTGGCATAACCAAGCAAAAAAGCTGTTCCGGGAATACAAAAGAATGCAAATATAAAAAGACGTCTAACCTCTGCGGATTTAGAAATGAATAGAAGGGCATCCGTTTTTGATAGTGGAAAGGAAGCGAATATCCCCAGCAGTCCGACAGCTCCAAAATATACTACTGCAGGATCAATGAAAACGCCGAACAGAAATGGTAATCCGAAAATCACGACAATGTACCATTCGTTCTTCCAACTAAACGTCGGGTTGGCTAGCTCTTCTGTTGTCCTGGGTTTCTTAATGATTGCGCCCAATGCTGATCCAATCAACCCAGAAAGAGTTATGGCAGTAATGCCTCCCAATGCGTGCATTATGATTTGGTTAGGAGCAATGTAAGGGAAGGGATCAATTCCATTTGTGCGCCAAAACGAAAAAAGGTAAACAATCGCGCCGATCGTTCCCATGACTATGAATAAAGATGGTATTTTCATATCATTCAGCAAACGTCGGGTTCTCCTACGCCTGACCGGAGGCGAGTCTTCGACAACGGGTTACAGCTGTAGTAGTCATGTTGGCTGGAAGTGAAGGCGGGTCAGGCGTTGGGAGGGACAGCTAGTTGTGCAAATTGTTTGATGCAGAGTTCTTCTAGCGGTTGAAGATGCTTCAAGTCGAGCTTCTCATCGCGGTGCGCCAGCCATCGATCATGGAGCTTGCCGTCGACCCACTGTGAAACGACCACGAGGGCGCCCGTCGCAAGCAACGTGATAACATCGACTTCACTGAGTTCAGTCCAAGTGTCGTCCCCAGTCATGAGCATGAGTTCACCATGGCTGTGCCAAGGGGTGTGCTTGAATCCAAGGATCGTGTCGTCCTCCTCGATCAAGTTTGCGAACTGGAGAATACATTCTGGATCTAGGATTACCTCGATCTCATTTGTAGAGACGCGGTTGCAGCACAGCCTTTTGGTAGCGCACTCGTTTTCGATCGCGTCGAGATCGTAACTCATTTTCTTGGTACAACGTTGAGAAGAGGCGCGATTTTGGCTCAGCCAAAGTCGTTGTCCTCAATCGTCTTGTTGGGTGTTGGTTTGCTCAAGATGGCGACGAATAAAGTCCGGATCTCGTCGGAGGTCCACCACAGCATAAACGGTAATCAGTTCATCTTGTGAGGTATAAAAAATACCATACGGGAATATCCGCGATAGACTTCGGTAAAACTGCAGATAAACAATCCGATGTGAGCCACCTGATAGTTTAAGCTCTTCGATATCAGAGCGAAGACTCGCGGAAAAGTAATCTCCAAGGCCCCGTCCTTGTTGCTCATAAAACAAATATCCTTCATTCAGATCGGACAATGCATCCGAAGAAATTCGGATTTTCTTCATCGCCGCCCAATATTTCCTTTTACTTTGTCCCAATCCAAAAGCTCAGCTTCTCCAGATTCCACCCTCGCAACACGCTCGTCGAGCAGGGCACGGATTTCCTTTGACTCGGCGGAATTATCCAAAATTTGACGCATATCCTCCCATAAGTTTCTCATAGTGAGTAACTTCTCTTCGATTGTCATTGTTTTCACGTCAGGAATCATGCCATTATTCTCTCCATATTATCTCGCGAGTCAACATCGTGCCCGTAACACTTTCACCCAACGACCGAAGGGAGTGTATTTGATGGCTTTGTGTATGCCCGGCACGGACGCGTTGTAATCGGGTTAAAGTCCCGCGTGTCATGAACCTACAGAAAACTGAGATACTGGATCATGGCAATAGCAAAGTCGGCCTTCGGCCCTTCGGCTCTTCGACCCTTCGGCATACTCAGGGCAGGCATGCTCAGGGCAGGCGGGGTAGGGGGGGGGAAGCTGAAAAGCTGAAACGCTGAAACGCTGTTCCGAGGCACGCAGTGCCGACAAGACCGGGCGCTTCAGCGAACCGGACCAACCTGTTCCGAGGCACGGCGTGCCGACTCCGCGTTCGCGGGGCGGGGCGGGCGAGTAATGAGTGGCGGGTGACCCCGCGGTCGCGGGGCGGGTGAGTGGTGGGTGACCCCGCGGTCGCGGGGTGAGATGAGTAACGTAGCGGA
>REEB01000136.1 GCA_007695295.1 Puniceicoccaceae bacterium | reverse complement strand
ATGCGGGTGGAGAAGCGGGCGCGGTCATGGGCGGGCGCGGGACTCGGGGGCGGGGAGGGTGCCGAGGCGGGCGCGGTCGTAGCGGGTGCGGGTGACGGCGTCGCACCAGGCGCGATTTTCCAAATACCAGCGGACGGTTTTTTCGAGGCCGGACTGGAGCGATTCGCGGGGTTGCCAGCCGAGCTCCCGGCGGATTTTCGAGCAATCCATGGCATAGCGCCGGTCATGGCCGGGGCGGTCCGCGACCATGGTTATCTGGCGTGCGTAGGAAAGCCCGTCGGTGCGCGGGCGGAGGAGGTCGAGCACGGCGCAGAGGGTGCCGAGGAGGTCGCGGTTGGTCACCTCGGCGTTGCCGCCGATGGCGTAGGTTTCGCCGGGGCGACCTTGGTCGAGAACATGGTCGAGGGCGCGGCAGTGGTCGTCGACATGGAGCCAGTCACGGATCTGGAGGCCGTCGCCGTAGAGGGGGAGGTCGCGGCCTTCGAGGGCGTTGAGGAGGCAGAGGGGGATGAGTTTTTCAGGGAACTGGCGGGGGCCGTAATTGTTGGAGCAGTTGGTGATGAGGACGGGCAGGCCGTAGGTGCGGTGGGCGGCGCGGGCGAAGTGGTCGGCGGCGGCCTTGGAGGCGGCGTAGGGGGAGTTGGGCGCGTAGGGGGTGGTCTCGGAAAACGGAGGGTCGTCGGGGCCGAGGCTGCCGAAGACCTCGTCGGTGGAGATGTGCAGGAAGCGGAAGGCGGCGGCCGCGGCGGGGGGAAGGGATTGGCGGTGGCGGCGGGCGGCTTCGAGGAGGTGGAGGGTGCCGAGGACGTTGGTGCGGGCGAAGGGCTCGGGTGAATCGATCGAGCGGTCGACGTGGCTTTCGGCGGCGAAGTGGACGATGCCCTCGATGCGGTGCTCGGTGAGGAGCCGCGCGACGAGATCCTGATCCCCGATATCGCCGTGGATGAACGTGTAGGCGGGATGAGCGGCGAGATCGGCGAGGTTGTCGGCATTGCCCGCATAGGTGAGGGCGTCGAGGTTGACGAGGGCGTCGGCGGCGGGGTCGGCCGCGGCGGCGAGGCGGCGCCGGACGAAAGCACTCCCGATGAAGCCGCAGCCGCCGGTGATCAGGAGGCGCATGGCGGGGGCGGGGGTTGGAGGCTGTGGCCGGAGCGGTGCACGCGACAGGTATGGGCGAGGCGAAGGGGTGAATCAAGGCCGGGGATGAAAGGCGATTGCGTCCCTGCGGCCGGTTGTGGAGGGTGGGCGCGATCAAATGCCCCCATGATTCGCTTGTTCGCAATCTTGTCCCGGGCCCGGTGGAGCGCTTTGGGTTTCATCGCCTTGGCCGGCCTGGCTTGGACTCCGGTTTCCGCCGAGGTGCGGCTCAATGAAATTCTCGCTTCCAACGGCTCGGTGCTTGCGGATGAGGACGGCGACTTCGAGGACTGGATCGAGCTGATCAACACCGGCGGGGAGCCTGTCCTGCTGGAGGGGTGGGGCCTTTCCGATGATTACGACCGGCCCTTCCGGTGGGTGTTTCCCGATCTCGTGCTCGGGCCGGGGGAGAAGCTGCTGGTTTGGGCGAGCGGCAAGGACCGGCTCCTCCCGGCCGGCCCGCTGCACGCCAATTTCGCAATCAGCTCGGCGGGGGAGGAAGTCCTTCTGACCCGGCCCGACGGCACCCGGGCCGATGAGGTGCCTCCGACGGAATTGCCGCGGGATGTTTCCCTGGGCCGCGTGCCCGATGGCGTCGGTGAGTGGCGGTATTTCCCGGTCCCCACTCCCGGGGCCGCCAACGCCGGCGTTCACTATGCCGGGATCAGTCCGCCGGTGGTCGTTTCACATTCCGCAGGGTTTTACGCCGAACCATTCGAGCTGGTCCTGGAGGCACAGGAGGGAGCCGTCATCTACCATTCCTTGGATGGATCCGACCCGGACCCCGCGCATCTCGAGGGGATCGCCTACGCTTACAAGCAAGTCTATGCGGAGAACCCCGGCAGCACCACCGGGCCGCTGCTCGAGCGCACCATCCGCTCCCATGTCTATGAGGCGCCACTGTGGATCGAGGACCGCACCGGACCGGCCGATCTGGCCGGGATCACCACGACCTTCGGCGAAGGGCCGGTGGAGCCGGTGGGGCCGGTTTTCCGCGGCACCGTCCTGAGGGCCCGGGCGGTGTTGCCGGACCACCTCCCCGGGCCGGTCGAGACGCGCAGCTTTTTCGTGCATCCCGTGGGGGCGGATGTATTTGACCTGCCGGTGGTCTCGGTGGTGGCGGACGAGCGGCATTTCTTCGACTACGAGACCGGCATCTACGTGGCGGGAAAAGTGGCGGACGAATGGCGGGTCTTCAACCCCATGGTCCCGGTCTATGGCAGCACGCCGGCCAACTACAACCAGCGCGGGGAGGCTTGGGAGCGTCCCGGCCACCTGGAGTTTTTCGACGGTTACCAGACCTTCGCCCAGGGCCTGGGGCTGCGCATTCACGGGGGCTGGTCGCGGAGTTTCGACCGCAAGTCCCTCCGCTTGTATGCGCGGAACCGCTACGACGAGAGCAACGCCTTCGATCACCCCTTTTTCCCGGATCTGGAGCGGCGGGGCTTCCCGGGCGAGCCGTTGGAGCACCACCGTCGGTTGCTCCTGCGCAATTCCGGCAACGACTACCGCAGCACCCTCCTGCGCGATGCCATTCTCCAGGAGCTGGTGGCCCACCGCCCCCTCGACACCCAAGCCCACCGCCCGGCCGTCCACTTCATCAACGGAGAATACTGGGGCCTGATCAACCTGCGCGAACGCTTTGACCAGCAGTATTTGGAAGCGCACTACGGCGCGGATCCGGACCGGGTCGACCTGCTCTTCGGCAATGCCTGGGTGGACCACGGCTCGAACGATCACTACCTTGCGCTCCTCGATCTGCTTCGGGAGCAGCCGGTGGAAAGTCCCGCCGTTTACGCGGAGATCCGGACCCGGATGGATGTTGAGAACTACCTCGACTACATCACCACCCAGATCTTCATCCTCAACCGCGACTGGCCCGGGAACAACATCGACTACTGGCGGGCCGAACCCGCCCCGGGCCAGCCGGCCGCCCCGCCGCTCGACGGCCGCTGGCGCTGGATGCTCTTCGACACCGATTTCGGCTTCGCCATCTGGGATCATGGGCTGGAGGAAATCGGCTTCGACATGCTCGCCTTCGCCACCGAGGAGGGCAAAGACGACTGGCCCAACCCGGACTGGTCGACCTTCCTGCTCCGCACCCTCCTGCGCAACGATGACTTCCGCACCGCCTTCATCAACCGCTTCTGCGACTTCATGAACTCCGCCTTCCGGCCGGACCGGGTCGTCGCGGTGATCGACGCGATGACCGGGGCGATCGAGGGTGAGATCCCGCGCCATTTTGACCGCTGGGGTTGGGAATGGGGGGAAGGCTGGTGGCGCGGTGAGGTGGAGCGGATGCGGGAATTTGCGCGGAAGCGGCCGCCGTATGTATGGGAGCACTACGCCGACTTTTTCGGGTTGGAGGGTACGGTGGAAGTCACCCTCCGCAATCCTGTGCCGGAAGGCGGGAGCATCCGGATCAACTCATTGGTCATCGACGCGGCCGCGGTCGGCCTGCCGGATCCCGATCAACCGTATCCGTGGAGCGGCGACTATTTCCACGGGGTGCCGGTCGAGCTGGAGGCGCTGCCGGCGCCGGGCTGGCGCTTTGCCGGGTGGCTGGAGCACGGCGGTGCCGGAGTCCTCCTCGAGGTGACGCCGACGGCGGACATCGAGGCCACCGCGCTTTTCGAGCCCGACCCCCTGGCCGAGCCCGAACTGCTGCACTACTGGAGTTTCAATGGGGAGGAGTTGACGGCGGACTTCACCCGCGGTGGTGCTGGGCTGCAAATCACGCCAGGTCTGGAAACGGTGGTGACGTTCTCCACTGGGCAGGGCTTTGCCGGCGAAAATGCGCGGCTGGGGGCGGATGCGGGCGCCCACCTGCGGGTGAACCACCCCCTTGGGGCGACGGTCGAGCTGGCCGTGCCGACCACCGGCCACGCCGCCATCCGGCTCAGTTACGAGACCCGCCGCTCCGGGCAGGGCGCCGGTATCCAAGAGATAGCCTGGTCGGGGGACGGCGGGGCGACCTGGACTACGCACGCCACCTTCACCCACGCCAACGCCGACCCGGTGATCCGAACGGTTGATTTCAGCGCCGTGGAGGCCGCGGTGCACAACCCGGATTTCGCGGTCCGGATCAGCTTTGCGGAAGGGGACGGAGGCATGGCCGGCAACAACCGCTTCGACAATATCGTGGTGGAGGGCAGCAGCGTCACCCCGATCCTCATGGAAACCCCGGCGGACGCGGCCTCGGTGGCGGGGCGGGCCGCCGTGCTCGCGGCCCGGGTGGTCGGGCCGGTTGGCTATACCTACCAATGGATGCACGACGGCTCCCCGGTGTCCGGAGCGAACGGGCCGCGGTTGGAGTTTCCCGTCGTGAGACCACAGGATGCGGGCAACTATGTGCTCCGGATCGAAGGTCCTGCCGGAGCGGTTTTCACGGAGCCGGTCCTCCTCACGGTCGTTCGTCCCGCCGACCTGATCAACCTCTCCAGCCGGGCCCCGAGCCTGGCCGGGGCGGGGC
>REEB01000042.1 GCA_007695295.1 Puniceicoccaceae bacterium | reverse complement strand
CCTCAGCCCCGGCAGGGGCGGCGGGAAATTAGCCGGTGGTGCCAACCACCGGAACTGGCCACACATACCATCCGCCCCGGCATCGGCGAGACCGGCCCTGTGCAAACCCGACAAATAGCCTGTCCCTATCTCGCCCCTGTCCCTATTTCGCCCCCTCGTTTCAGCTTTTCAACTCTTCCCACCCCGCCCGTCGGCCGGTTCGTCCCCGGACATCCGCTCGGTGAATCCTTCGTTCCCCTCGGGGAGATTCAGCCGCCCCGTCCCTTCCCAAGCTGAAAAACCAGCCCGGTCACCAGCAGCACCAGCCCCACCACCGCCAGCGGAGGATGCGAAAAGAGCAGCGCCATCAGGCCGACCAATGGCCCCAGCACGATCAGAAACCACCCCGCCTGGTGCTTCTTCAGCTCCGGCCGGGGCCGGGAATGCTCAGGTGCCGGCTGCATCGCCTCCCACCTTGGGCCGGTCGTCGCACCGGGTCAATCCGGCTCCCCCGGTCCGGCGGAGTGACTCGTCTTTCCCGCCCAACCCGATCCGACCCATGGGGTTAGGACAATTTTTGCGAGCGTAAAGAATCTGTGAAAGCTGGCGCGGTGCAGAAATTCCTTGTTGAAGTCCTCCCCCGCCCCCACCTTGCTGGCCAGCGTATGGTGGTTCTACTGGGAGGTTCCGGCTACGTCGGCCAAGCGTTTCGCGCCGTTCTCGCCCGCCGGGGCGAGGAGGCCGTCGTCTTCACCCGAGCCACGGCCGACTACACCAATACGGACGCCCTCCATGCCGCCCTCGCCGACCTCCGGCCGGACTTCCTCATCAATTGCGCCGGCTTCACCGGCCGGCCCAATGTCGACGCCTGCGAAGACCATCGCGCCGAGTGCTACTTTGCCAACGCCGTCCTCCCGGCCCTCGTCCGCCAGGTCTGCGAAGAATTGCGCATTCCCTGGGGCCACGTCTCCTCCGGCTGCATCTACACGGGCTGTCGATCCGATGGCTCCGGCTTCACCGAGGAAGACCCGCCCAACTTCACCTTCAACCAAAACAACTGCAGCTTCTACAGTGGCTGCAAGGCCTTCGGCGAACAGGCCCTCGTGGAAGCAAGGGACTGCTACATCTGGCGCCTGCGCATCCCGTTTAACGAGGTCGATTGCTCCCGCAACTACCTCTCCAAGCTGCTCCGTTACGACCGCCTTCTCGACGCCCGCAACTCCATCACCCAGGTCGATGAGTTCGCCGACGCCGCCCTCGCCTGCCGCGAGCGCCGCCTGCCCCCGGGCATCTACAATATCGTCAACCCGGGCATCATCACCGCCCGCGAGATCGTCGAGCTTTTCCACCAGGTCGGTATCACCGACAAGCAGTTCTCCTTTTTCTCCTCCGAGGCAGAATTTCACCGCCTGGCCGCCCGCGCCCCCCGCTCCAATTGCATCCTCAGCCCCGACAAGCTCGCCGGCCACGGCATCCGCCTCACCGAGATCCACGAGGCGGTGGAAAGAGCGCTGCGCAACTGGGTTCCCGCACCGCTGCTGACCTGACCGGCCCGGGATCCGGAAACAATCGGCAAACGGTTGCTCCCGCCCCCCCCTTCGTAGCGGAGCCGCGGAGCGGCTTCGTCCCCCATCGCAGCGTCGCCACCCACCCCCACGGAAGCGCATCGGCGCTTCCGCTGCGCCCGGGCCACCCGCGCCCCCCTTCGTAGTAGCGGAGACGCGGAGCGGCTTCGTCCCCCATCGCAACGTCGCCACCCACCCCACCCCGGAGGCGTCCTCCGGCCAACTCCTTATATTTTGCCAATTCGTCGGCTGCCATCGCCTTCGGCCGGCTTTTCCCTTGCCTCCATTTCTCCTCCACCTTAACCGCTTTGCCTGCGTGGTCGGAGCCCCTCCGCCCGCCTCTCCCCGGAGCCCCGGCCTGCCCGGCCCCGGGATCGATCTTCTCCAGTTCTCCCATCCATGCGCTTCGCCATCCCGAAAGAATCCCACCCCGGGGAAACCCGGGCCGCGGCCACCCCCGCTTCCGTTGCCCGCCTGGTCAAAATGGGAGCCGAAATCGCGGTCGAGGCGGACCTCGGCCTCGCCGCCGGCTTCCCGGACGCCGCCTATGAAAAGGCCGGCGCCACCATCGTCGCCGATCGCAAAACTCTCCTCGGCGATGCCGATGCCGTGCTCCGCGTGCGCAAGCCGCCGGCCGACGAGATCCCGCTCCTCAAGGCCGGCGCCCTCCACCTGAGCTTTCTCGATCCGTTCAACGAAAAGGATCTGCTCAACCAACTCGCCGCCGCCGGCATCAGCGCGGTCAGCATGGAGATGATCCCCCGCACCACCCGGGCCCAGAAAATGGACGCGCTCACCTCCCAGGCCAATCTCGCCGGCTATGGCGCCGTGCTCTGGGGAGCCGCCCACCTCCCCAAAATCCTGCCCATGATGTCCACCGCCGCCGGCACCCTGCTGCCGGCGCGCGTCTTTATCATCGGCGCCGGGGTCGCCGGCCTCCAGGCCATCGCCACCGCCCGCCGGCTCGGCGCCAAGGTCGATGCCTTCGACACCCGCCCGGTCGTCAAGGAGCAGGTCCAGTCCCTCGGCGCCCGCTTCGTCGAGATCGACCTCGGCGGCGAATCCGGCCAGACCGAGCAGGGCTACGCCAAGGAACTCACCCCGGAACAGATCGAGCGCCAACGCCAGGGCATGAAAAAAGCCTGCGCCGAGGCCGACCTCGTCATTACCACCGCCCAAGTTTTCGGCCGCAAGGCCCCCCGCATCCTCACCAAGGACATGGTCGCCGCCATGAAGCCGGGCAGCGTCGTCGTCGATATGGCGATCGAGTCCGGCGGCAATGTCGAGGGCTCCATCCTCGGCGAGGCCGTCCAAGTCGACGGGGTCACCATCCTCGGCCACCCCAACCTCGCCGGCCGCGTCCCCCAAAATGCCAGCCAGGTCTACGCCACCAATCTCATCGGCCTGATCGAGGACTTCTGGGACAAGGAAGCCAGAACCTTCCACCTCAATCCGTCCGACGAACTCATCAGCCAATGCCTCCTCACCCACGAGGGCCGCATCTGCCACCCGCGCTTCGCCGAGTCCGCCAAGTCTTGACCCCCGCACTCTCCACCGCCTTCCCACCCCGCCCACTACTGCCATGATCGCTGTTCTCGCCACTGTCGCCGACCTCACCGCACCCCCCGGAGCGGCCGACACTCTCAAGGTCGTCGTACCGATGATCTTCGTCTTTCTGCTCGCCACCGTCATCGGCATGGAGGTCATCCGCAATGTCTCCCGACTGCTCCATACGCCGCTGATGTCGCTCACCAACGCCATCTCCGCGGTCGTCATCGTCGGCGCCATCCTCGTCGCCGGAGCCGAACTCCGCGACGAGCAGTTGTGGATCAAGATCCTCGGGCTGGTCGCCATCACCGCCGCCTCCATCAACATCGTCAGCGGGTTCCTCATCACCAACCGCATGCTGAAGATGTTCAAATCCCGCGAGCCGGAGAAAAAGCAGTCATGAGCCCGGAATACCGCGACCTCCTCGTCCAGGCCAGCTACCTGATCGCCGCCTTCCTCTTCATCTACTCGCTGAAGTGGATGAGTTCGCCGAAGACCGCCCGCCAGGGCGTCATCGCCGGCTCCTGGGCCATGTTCATCGCCATCAGCGGCACGCTCTACAACCCGAGCGTGATGCTCGAAAGCGTCCCCTGGATCGTCATCGCCATCATCATCGGCGGTCTCATCGGCATCCCGCTTTCCAAGGTGCCGCTCACCGCCGTGCCCCAGCGGACCGCCCTCTCCCACGCTTTCGGCGGCCTCGCCGCCGGCCTCGTCGGCATCGCCAAGTTCTACCAGTGGTCCGAGGCCGATGTCCTCACTCACTTCCGCGCCTTCGCCATTTCCGCCGAAGTCCTCCTCGGGTTCATGACTTTCACCGGCAGTCTCATGGCCGCCGGCAAGCTCCAGGAGATCATCCCCACCCGGCCGATCGTCTACCGCGGTCAGAATATCATCAACTTCGCCATCCTCGGCGGCGCCATCGCCTGCGGTATCGCCCTCGTCATCAATCCGGAGCTGACCTACCTCTTCCCGATCCTGGTCGTGCTTTCCCTCGTCTTCGGCATCCTGCTCATCATCCCGATCGGCGGGGCCGACATGCCCACGGTCATCGCCTTGCTCAACTCCTACGCCGGCCTCTCCGCCGTCGCCATGGGCTTTGTGCTCGAAAACAAGGTCCTCATCATCGCCGGCGCACTCGACGGCTCCTCCGGCTTCATCCTTTCCATCATCATGTGCAAGGCGATGAACCGAAGTTTCACCAATGTCCTCTTCGGCGCCTTCGGCCAAGCCCAGGCCACCGTCGAGGCCGGCGAGCAAAAGGCCGTCAAGAGCGCCACCCCCAGGGACGCCGCCGAGCTCATGGAACAGGCCGAAACGGTCGTCATCGTGCCGGGCTACGGCATGGCCGTCGCCCAGGCCCAGCACCGCGTCCGCGAGCTCTATGACCAGCTCACCAAACGCGGCATCTCCGTCAAGTTCGCCATCCACCCGGTCGCCGGCCGCATGCCCGGCCACATGAATGTCCTCCTCGCCGAAGCCGACATCCCCTACGAGGACCTCGTCGAGATGGAGGAGATCAATCCCGAGATGCCGCAGGTCGAT
>REEB01000252.1 GCA_007695295.1 Puniceicoccaceae bacterium | reverse complement strand
AGGCCGCACAATGCAGTGCACGAGCCAACTGCTGATCCCAAGCCGGGCCATCGTTGCCGGATTTTTAACCGGGCCGCTGCTGCCCGCGTTACCCGGGTGCGCCGTGGGGACGGGCGCTGTCAATCCGCGGAGGCGGGGAGGCGGATGCGGAAGGTGGTGCCGGCGCCGGGTTTGGATTCGACGTGGATGGTGCCCTCGTGGGCCTCGACGATGGCTTTGACGATGGCGAGGCCGGTGCCTTTGGCTTTGCCGTGGGTGACAAAGGGCTCGAAGAGGGAGGCGCGGATGGCCTTCGGGGATGCCGGGGCCGTTGTTGGCGAGGGCAAGCTCCACGGTGCCGGGATGCTGGCGGACCCGCAGGGTGATGCGGCCGGGGCGGCCGGCAAAAGCCTCGACGGCGTTGTTGTAGAGATTGAGGAGGACGCGGAGGATTTTGTCGGCATCGCAGGAGACGACCGCCTCCGCGGCTGTCACTTCGAAGGAGATTGTTTTTTTCGCCAGATCGAGCCTGGCCACCTCTTCGAAAGAGGCCATCAGCTCGGCCACCGGCACGGGGCGCCGTTCCACGCGGGTGACGCCGCGGGTGGGCGGAACGTGTCCGCGTTGGGCCGGCCGGCGCCGGTGGTGTGGAGATTACCGCTTCAGCGACGGGCCGCGGTGCCGAAGCAAACACGTTGGATCTTTCCTCCGAACCCTCTGCGATGGATACGGAACGCTTTTACCAGAATCTTCCGGTGACCGACGACCTCGGAAAGCTCATCCGCGGCGCGGACGGGTCGTTCACGCCCTTGCCGGAGGACTGGTGCGTGGCGGTGACGGATGTCCGCGGCTCGACCCGGGCGCTGCTCGACGGCCTTTACAAGGAAGTCAACCTCGTCAACGCCGGCACCCTGATGGCGCTACTCAACGTCTGCGGCCATGAAGCCGTGCCCTTCATCTTCGGCGGAGACGGGGCGGCCGCGGCGGTGCCCGCATCGAAGGCGGAGGGCATTTTGGCGGCTTTGGCGGCGGCGCGGGCGATGGCGGCGGAGGAGTTTGGCCTCAACCTGAGGATCGGGTTGATTTCCGTGCCGGCGCTGCGGGCGCGCGGCGCGGACGTGCGGGTGGCCAAAGTGCGTTTGTCCGAGCACCTCACCCAGGCGGCCTTTTCGGGCGGCGGGGTGGCGCTGGCGGAGGAATTGCTCAAGACTCGCCCGGCTGACCCGGATTGGTTTGCCGGATCGCGGCTGCCGCCGTTGAAAAACCCCTTTGTCGGGCTGGAGTGCCGCTGGCAGCGCATCCCCGGTCCGCATGAAGAAGTGGTCGCATTGATCGTGCAGGCGACCGGGGAATCCGAAGAGGAAAACCAGCGCACCTATGGGACAGTCATGGAGCGGGTGGAAGCGATTTACGGCGACGCCGCGACCTGCCGGCCGGTGACGCCCGAGCGGATGAAGCTGACCTTCGCCGCGCGCAACCTGCGCTGCGAGCACCGCGTCCGCAGTTTCGGGCGCGGGCTGTGGTACCGGCTGTGGTACTTTCTCGAAGTCCGCCTGGCGGTGCTGGGGGGGGTGGTCCTGATGCGGACCGGGCTGCGGTTTCTGGGGGCGAAGTGGGACAACTACAAACCCATCGCCTCCCTCAACACCGGCTTTCACAAATTCGACGACCAAGTGCGCTTCGTGATTTCGGGATCGCGGGCCCAGCGGGCGGAGCTGACGGCTTGGCTGGAGGAGATGGCGGTGGAGAACCGGCTCGTCTATGGCCTGCACCCCTCCAGCGCGGCCTTCATCACCTGCCTGATCACCGACTACCACACCCGCCATGTCCACCTGGTGGACGGGGCGGACGGCGGCTACACGATGGCGGCGGCGCAGTTGAAGGCGCGCGCCCGGCCGGAGAGCCCCGCGCCGGCGGTTCCGGTCCGGTCCTCGGCGGCCAAGGCCTGAGAGCTCCTGCCTATCCGGGCATGAAAAAACCCGACCTTGGAAAAGGTCGGGTGGGAAAGGACACTGCGTGGAGATGCGGATTATTCGTCCGGGGTGGTCTTTTTGAGGCCGGTGACCCGGTCGCCGGTTTTCCACAGACCGCGCTTGCGGAGCAGCTCCACGCGTTCGAAACGCTTGAGGACGTTGCGCTTTACCAGCAGGCTGCTGGAGGATTTGAAGCTAGGGTGCTGGGCCATGGGATGCAGGGATTGGCAGTGAAAAAGGTCAGACTTTGCGCGGATCGCGCGCCCAGCGCAAGTATTTTTCCCCGGCGGCGGCGGCCCGCACCACGACCCACTGGGGGGTGTCGTAGGGATGCTGCCGGTGCAGCCACTCTCCGAGGGCCGTGAGGGAGGCCTCGGTGAACTTGAAGGTGAGGCGAAACTCGGAGCCGTTTTCGACCCTGCCCTGCCAAGGGTAGAAGACCTCGAGCGGGCCGTCGATCTGGGCGCAGGCGGCGAGGCCGGCTTCGACGGCCTCGCGGCCGAGCCGGCGGGCCTGCTCGGCTGTCTCGAGGGTGGTCCAGCCGACGAGCAGGCCGGGTGCGGAGGAGTCGTGATCCGGGGATGCGGGAGCCATGGCTTGAGACTGGTGCTTCCGGCAGGGTGGGGCAACCCCGACGAGTATACACATTGTTTCAAAGGTCATGAATCTGGCCCCAAGGGCCAAAATTTAACCGCCCGGCTCACAGGGCGGGTGGAAAGCTGTATCGCGGACTTACAGCCCGCTGGAGTTCATTGTCCGGATACCCAGCCCTGCGGACTGGGCTTTTGAATACACGCGCCTTTGGCGCTGCAGAGGGCCGGCCGGGATGGCCCGCCTACTCCACCGTGCGGAGCTGGATGCTGTCGATGAGGCGGTCGCTGGCGAGGATGTCGGAGACGACGACGACCTTGTCCCCGCGGCGGGCGCGGCCATAGTAGAGGAGTGTGGCGAGGGCTTTTTGGATGGTGTGCTCGGGCTCGGCGCCGAAGACCATCTGAAACGGCTCGACCCCCCAGTGGAGCCGGAGGCGGCGGAAAGTGGCGGCGGAGTTGGTGAAGGCGAAGATGGGGCTGTGGCGCGGCCGCATCGAGGCGAGCCCGACCGCCATGGCCCCGCTGCGGGTAAAGGCGATGAGGCCGGTGGCGTGGAGTTCATCGGCCATGACGACCGCGGAACGGAGGATTTTCGCGCGGTCGGAGCCAAGCTTGAGGCCGCCCGCGAAACCGGCCCGCTCGCCGCCCTCGCAGCGGCGGGCGATCTTGTCCAGCGCCTGCACGCAGGGCACGGGATATTTGCCCACGGTGGTTTCGCCGGAGAGCATAATGGCGTCGACCTGCTCGAAAATGGCATTGGCGACATCGGTGACCTCGGCGCGGGTCGGCATCGGGCTTTGGATCATCGATTCGAGCAGGTGGGTGGCGACGATGACGGGGCGGCCGAGAGCGAGACAGGTGCGGACGGCGTGCCGCTGGATCATGGGCAATTCCTCGAACGGGCACTCGATGCCGAGGTCGCCGCGCGCGACCATGAGGCCGTCGCAGGCGGAGACGATTTCGCGCAGGTTGCTGATGGCCTGCTGGTCCTCGATCTTGGCGATGATGCGGGCTTGGTAGCGGTGTTCTTCGAGAAAGTCGCGGAGGGTTGCGATGTCGGCGGCTTCGCGGACGAAGGAGAGGGCGATGTAGTCGAGCCCGATCTTCATGCCGGCATGGATGTCGGCTTTGTCCTTTTCGGTGAGGGCGGGGAGGTTGACCTTGACGCCGGGCAGGTTGATGTGGCGGCGGCTGCTGAGGGGACCGGGGATCATGACCTTGCAGCGGATGCGGCTGTGGTCTTTTTCCAGCACCTCCATGCGAATGAGGCCGTTGTCGACGAGGACGGTGTCGCCGACGCGGACATCGTTCACGAGGTTGCGGTAGTTGACATCGACCGAGCGGACCTCCTCGCTGCTGGCGCCGTCGCCCCCTCCGGGCTTGATGGTGAAGTCAAAGATTTCGCCGGGTTCGAGGTGGAGGGTTTGGTCGAGATCGCCGGTGCGGATTTCGGGGCCCTTGACATCCATCATGGTGGCGATGGGCCGGCCCGCGGCCTCGCCGGCCTCGCGGATGCGGCGCAGCACCTTCAGCGTCCACTCGTGGGAGGCGTGGGCCATGTTGATGCGGCAGACATCGCCGCCGGCGAGGAGAATCTGCCGGAGGGTTTCGGGATCCTCGGTGGCGGGGCCGATGGTGAAGACGATTTTGGCGCGGCGGGAGCCCTGGTCGTCGGGCGGGGGGAAGCCGACCGGCCTGGCCTCGGCGGAGGCGGGTTCAGGCGAGCTCATGGAAAGCGGTGGCGCCCTCGGGGGGGACGATCTCGAAAGCGGTGGCGGCGAGGCGCTCGCGGAGCGGGGCGAAAGCCTGCTCGACGTGCCCGGTGGAGTTGCAGTCCCGGCTGAGATGGCCGAGGAAAACCCGCCGCCAGCGGGGCCGGCCGATGCCGAGGAGAAAGTCGCGGGCGGCCTCGTTGGAGAGGTGGCCGTGGCGGCCGGTGATGCGCTGCTTGACGGCCCAGGGGCGCTTGCGGTCGGCCCGGAGGAGGCCGGGGTCGTGGTTGGCCTCGATCACCAGAGTATCGACATCGCGGATACGCTCGGCGACGAGGGCGGGAGCGTGGCCGAGATCGGTGACCCAGGCGGCAGGAACCGACCCCACCCCTCGTGTGGAGAGCACCCGGATGC
>REEB01000101.1 GCA_007695295.1 Puniceicoccaceae bacterium | reverse complement strand
CACCACTCTACCACCGGCATCCGCCACGCGGTAGATGTCGGAAAAGAACGCTTACAACGTAAGCACGTTGCCCGTGGAGGGTCCTTGGGCCAGGGTGATGATGTCGTTGTGGGAAGGGAGATTCGGAATGGTGGCACTGAGGTAGGGCGCCGGGGGATTATAGTAGTTGGTGCCGCCCACGCCTCCCGTCTGGGTTTGGGAGAGGACCTCGCCGAGATAGCTAACGCCAACCCCACCCATGACGCCGCTGGCGGAGCCGGGATTCCCAATCGTGTGGGAAGACCAGTCGGTCCACATAATCTGGCCGATGGAGAGGGAAGAACCAACCGCGAGGGAAGCGGCTGAAAGTAGGAGTGCTTTGAATTTCATAGTGTTGGTGGAAGTGCGGGAACCAATTGTGGGGGAGCATCCATTAAACACTTTTTTTACGACTTTGACAATCGGGCTGGCGCCGGAACTCCGGCTGGGGAAGTGGAGTAAGTAGTATCACGCAGAGGGCTAGGTGATACTGCTCAGTTGGCTTGGCACGACTATAGATAAAGAAGCCCCCGCTCTGGAAGAACGGAGGCTGGTTTTCCGGGTCTCTGTGGGTTGAATTCAGGAACCCCGGTTTTTCCTGCGGCGGTCCAAGATCAGGCCGATCAAGAGAAGCACTCCGAGCAGGCCGTAAGCAGACGGCTCCGGAACCGGGATGCCCACGGTGAAGCCATGCCAGTACTCCGAGGGGTCAACCGACCACGATATCTGATGGACGGCTTCCGTGAATACAATCGTGCCGTGACCTTCGGAGCCGATGAGGTTCAACCCAGACTGGTTGAGGACCGATGTGCTGGACGTAACATCATTCCAGTAACCATCGGCGACTTTCTTGATGTTAAAGTCCTGCTCGAAAGAATATGTAACCGGCATCCCGGGCTGGCCCAAGCTGACGATTGCCATGTGGACATCTGGAACCCACGCCTCCATGGTGAAGGCCGCGTCGAGATAGAAACTGATCGTATTCTTAATCTGCGGATCCGACTGCTGGAGCGTGATGATGTCCGGATTGGGGCTGGGGGAATTCGGAACGAGGTAGGGATCTTCGGGAATCCAGTAGTTTTCTCCTGGACCGGGTTTCAAGGTGGTTTGAGTGGGGACTCTCACATCACCTTCGTAGAGCACGTAGTAATCAGCCATCTTTCCCCAGGCCCACCCGTTCGCACCGACTTCATGATCGATCCAATCCGCCCACTGGATCTGCATCTGGCCGAGAGAAACCGAAGCACCCACCGCCAAGGCGGCTGCAACGGCAAGACAAGGTATTGTTTTCATGGTTAGAAGCGATTGTTGTGCGCCGACCATTCGACGCAGCGTAGTACATCATATTTGGCACCACACGGCAATCGGGCCTATTCCGGATCCATAGGTAATCTATTGGAGTACGTAGAACCACTGAATCTTTGCGGTGTGCCAAGAATGCGGCCCTCCGCGGATCGGCTACTGCATCAGTTGATGCGATCGTGGTTATTACTAAGCGACGAGGAACAAGGATTCCGACACGATGCGGGCGACCCTGTTTACGGGCCGCGATCAGCCCGTATTTTTCAAGCCCTGGCTGATGCCGTTGACGGTAACCTGGATGGCTTCGCGGAGTTCTTCGGTTTCCGACTCGGAGCGGCCGGTGGCGCCCTGGCGGAGACGGCGCAGGAGTTCGACTTGAAGGTAGTTGAGCGGATCGACGTAGGGATTTCGCAACTCGATTGACTTCAGCAGCACCGGCTCGTTCTCGAGCAGGACGGACTGACCGGTCACTTCGAGAATGGCCGCCTCGGTGCGGGCGAACTCCTCTTCGATGGTGCGGAAGACCCTTTCCCGGAGGGCGGCGTCTTCCACCAGCCCGGCGTAGTGGCGGGCGATCCCGAGGTCGGCCTTGCGAAGGGTGAGCTGGGCGTTGTCCACCATGGTGCGGAAAAAAGGCCATTCACGGTAGAGGTCCTGCGCCGCGGCGCCACGGCTGTCGCCTTCGTCAAGCAACGTCCGCAGGCCGGTGCCAAGCCCATACCAGCCGGGAAAGTTGAAGCGGCTCTGCATCCAGGAAAACACCCAGGGGATGGCACGCAGGTCCTCGAAGCCGCCTCCGGCTTTGCGGGCGGTCGGCCGCGAGCCGATCTTGAGGCGGGCAATCTCATCGATCGGGGTGGCGGCTTTCCAAAACTCGAGAAACTCTGGGTCTCGGCGGACGAGGTTTTCATAGGCGGCCCGGGCGGCCCGGGAGGCACGGTCGAGCGCGGAGACCCAGGCCGGGGGGACTTTCCGCGGATGGCGGGCGGCGGCGGCGCCGAGAAGCACCCCGTAAGTCATCTGTTCGAGGATGCGGTGGGCGAGATCGGGATCGTGGTAGCGGGTGGAGAGGACTTCGCCCTGCTCGGTGACGCGGAAGGCTCCGTCGCGCAGGCCCGCGGGCTGGGCGAGGATGGCCTTGGCGGCCGGTCCTCCGCCCCGGGCGACCGAGCCGCCCCGGCCATGGAAAAACCGCAGTCGAATCCGCAGCCGGCGGGCGGCCGCCGCGATCCGGTCCTGCGCCCGGTAGAGCGCCCAACAAGCGGTGAGGTAGCCGCAGTCTTTGTTGCTGTCGCTGTAGCCGAGCATGACGGTCTGCAAGTTGTCCTGGGCGGCCAAGGCCTCGGCGTAGGAGGGGTTGGTGGCCATCGCCTCAAGCACATCCGGGGCATGCTCGAGGTCGGCGAGCGTTTCAAAAAGCGGTGCGATCGGCAGCGAGACGCCGGCCCAGCGCTGGAGGAGCAGGACCTCGAGCACATCCGAAAGCGCCCGGGTCATGCTGATCACGTAGCAGCCCAGGGCGCGCGAATCGAGGGCAATCCGGCGGGCGGCGAGCAGGAGCGGCTCGAAAACGACCCGTGCTTCGGCGGGGAGGTGCGCGGGACGGTCCAGGCAGGACGGTTTCGGTTCGGCGAGGCGTTTCTCCAGCAGGGCAACGCGCTCAGCCTCGGAGAGCGCCGCGTAATCCTCCCCGCTGCCGGCCTGCCCGAGGATGGCGGCAATGCCGGTGGCATGGACATCGGAATGCTGTCGAAGGTCGAGGCAGGCGGTATGGAGGCCGAAGGTCCCCGCCCTCACGCCGACATCGTGGATCTCCCCCTCCGCCAGCCAGGGCGCCCGGCCGGACCGCAGGCTGCGCTCCACGGTCTCCACGGCCAGCTCCAGCTCCTCGCCCGCCGGGGGATCATCCGGGGCCGCCACCGCTTCTCCAAGGACCGGCTCCGGACTCCGGGTTTCGGCGAGCAGGCGATCACGGACTGCGGCCAGCAGCAACCGGTAGGGCTCGTTGGGATACCGGTCGGCGATTTGCTCCACATGCCGGGAAATGTGGGCATGGCGGTCGAGCAGGTCGAGGAGCTCGGCGGAAGGCGGGTCGCGCCGGCTCGAAAGGGAGAGCTGCCGGCCCACCTGCTGGAGATCGCGCGTATATTCCTGGATGGCGTGCCGGCGGTGAAACCGCAGGGTGCGCTCGGTGACGTCCGCCGTAACGTAGGGATGCCCGTCCCGGTCCCCGCCGATCCAGGAGCCGAAGGTGAGCCAGCCGCGCGGGCAGGCGACCCCCGGATAGTAGCGGGCAAAAGCCGCCTCCAGCTCCCGCTGCAGCCGCGGGATGACCTGCCAGAGGCTGATGTCGAAGTACCACAACCCGGTGCGCACCTCGTCCTCGACCTCGGGCGTGCGCGTGCGGGAGCGGTCGGTCAACCAAAGGCCGGCAATCTCCCGCTCCAGCAGGTCCGAATCCATGCCGCCGGCATCCCCGCGGGCGAGAAAAAGCTCGGTCAGCCGCCGGAGCTTGCCGAGGATGGTGCGGCGTTTCGCCTCGGTGGGATGGGCCGTGAAAACCAGCTCGATGGACAGCCGGCCGAGCAACTCCCGCACCGCCGTGACCGAAAGTCCGGCCTCCCTGAGCCCGGCCACAGCCGCCTCGATCGTCTCCCGCGGGGGCTTCGCCTCCGGCCTGGCCGCGGCCCGTTCCCGCTCCCGGGCACGCAGGATGCCGATCCGGCACAGCTCCTCGCAAAGGTTGACCAGCTCGAAATAGACCGTAAACGCCATCCCGACCCGCAGGGCCTGGCCCGGATCCACCCGCCCGATCCGCCGCTCCAGCCGCCGGGCCGCCTCCGGATGTCCGCCCCGGCTCCGCTTGGCCAGCCGGCGCAGATCCTCCACCAGCTCAAAGGTCTGCCGGCCTTCGATCCGTTCGATGACGCGTCCAAGCGAGGAGGCCACCATGCGGATATCACGGGTCAGGCGGGAAGTATGGCGGGAGCGGATGGATCGGGCGGTGGCAGGCATGGAGAAAAAGAGACATCCAATTCGGGACCTAGGATTGGTGCAAGTCGAGGCCTAAGCAAACTTGACCTTGACTGTTCCTTCTCTGGTATCGATTCCTGCCCTAACCAAATTCTTCAATTCTATCCGAGAACAACCACACTGAACCCTACTGTCTTCAGTTAAATTTAAATGCGACAAACCCTGATCCAGAACTACCGAGACAAAGGCCACGAAAAAGTCGAAGGATGGGGAGTCGACCGAGAACTGATCGATCTGATCATGACTCTGGACCGCTTCCAGTCAACGAATCAAATTAGTGGACATCTCTGCGAAATCGGGGTGCATCACGGAAGAACGCTTATTTTGCTTGCCCTGCTTAGCCGTGAAAGGGAGTCCGTTTGGGGAATCGATCTATTCGAATCCGCCCAGCTTCAGAACATTGATGCCAGTGGAAGTGGTTTGGAGGCCGCCGTTCGGAAGAACTTGCAGCAGCATGCCCCCTCAATTCCCGTTAATCTGGTAGCGTGTAACTCCTTCCATCTAAGCCAACAGAATAGATTGGCTATCCAAGGCAGCCGCCTCGTCCATATTGACGGCGGCCACTTTCTTGAAGTCGTCCTGCACGATCTTGATCTTGCCCAGAACATTCTTGGTTCGGGAGGGATTATCATACTGGACGATTATTGGCATTCGGGGTTTCCTGAAGTGCAAGAAGCTGCTCACCGGTTTTTCAGCACTGCCACCACAATCAAAGCAGTTTCTTTCATGACGGGGAAAAACAAACTCTTCCTCGTCGATGTTTGCTACTACAACCCTTTGCTTGCATTTCTTCAAAATACACTTCCGTCTGACAGGAATAAACGTGTTAAACTTCTCGGATACGAAGGTCTTTGCTATGACCCCCACTGAACTCCAGTCTTTGCGGACCCTTCCAGATAGGCTTTGGGCGGCCTCTAGTTCGCTCATGTTTCAGTCTCAGATGCAGGCCAATTTAGCCCAAGGTTCGTTTAATCGTGACCGCCATTCAAAAGCTTAATACCCATGAGAAAACTACCCATTTTCGCTGTCGACGCCTTCACCCGCCGCTCCTTCACGGGCAACCCCGCCGCGGTCATCCCGCTCGAAGAGTGGCTGCCCGACGACCTGCTCCAGAGCATCGCCAATGAAAACAACCTTTCGGAGACGGCTTTCTTTGTGAAGAAGGGCGAGCTTTTCGAGCTGCGCTGGTTCACCCCCAAGATTGAGGTGGACCTTTGCGGCCATGCCACCCTCGCCGCCGCCCACGTGCTCGTCCACCATCTCGGCTACACCGAGAGCACGGTGCGCTTCGACTCCGGAAGCGGCCGGCTCTTCGTCCGCCGCGTTGGCGGATTGCTCGTGCTGGACTTCCCCACCCGCCGGGCCGAGTCCAGCAAAGAAAACCCCGCTCTCAACGTGGCGCTCGGTGCCACCCCGTCCGCCCTTTTCAAGTCCCGCGACTACCTCGCCGTCTTCGACCGCGCGGAGGATATCGCCGCCCTCGAGCCCGACTTTGAAAAAATGCTCGAGCTCGACTGCCTCGGCGTCATCGCCACCGCTCCGTCCGACCGGCACGACTTTGTTTACCGCTTCTTCGCGCCCAAGGCCGGCGTCAACGAAGACCCCGTAACCGGTTCCGCCCAGTGTTCGCTCATCCCGTACTGGGCCGAGCGGCTCGACAAACTCAAGCTGCACGCCCGCCAAATCAGCGAACGCGGCGGCGAACTCTTCTGCGAACTCTGCGGCGACCGGGTCAAGATCGGCGGCTACGCCCTCACCTACCTCGTCGGTGAAATCACGGTGTGATCATGCAGAGTATGACTATAAAACTTGAACAATCCAGACTGCTCCAGTTAGCACTTTTCTGCATTGTATTCACTTACTATTCTCTGATCAATTGGCAATTCGAGGGCCCCACTGTCTTATCAGATGAAGTTGCCTACTTAACTCAAGCCGCCGCCTTAGCGGGCCATCCAGTAGAATTATCGACTTCTGCCAGCTGGCACAAAGGTTACTCCTTCTTGCTGAGCCCAATATTCTATTTCATTCATGATCCTTTCCAAAGCTGGAAGGTGGTGATCTTGTTGAACGCGCTCTGCTGGGCGGGTACTTTTGCAGTCCTCTACTCGATGCTCCGACGCATTTTCCCGGATCGATCTCCTTACGCTTGCGCTTTGACGGTTGGCGTCTGTGCATTGTTGCCCGGCTTTGCCGTCATCAGCGGTTTCGCGTTCCCCAGTTCGATATTTGCTTTATTTTTCATTATCTCTGCCTATTTCCTGCTTTCTTGGAGTGAAAGCTCTCGAAATCGTTGGTCACACACATTAATGACCAGCATTCTTTACTGGCTGCATCCTTTAGGATTGGCCCCAACAGCGGCCACTACACTGATCACAGGATATCTTGCCAAAGGACAGGGTTTAGGGAAAAAATGGCTCGGCCATACTTTAATGCTTGGTTCATCTTTCGCATTCTATAATTGGATATTTCATCCTTTTGTCAATAATTTGACTGCCGCAACCACTATAGTAGCCCCTTCGCATTATCCAAAAATTTCTGATATCTCCGAACTAATTCGGTCCTCATACCATTTGAGCACGATTGGAATATTCGCAGCTGGACAAATTGCTTTAGTTTTGACTGCAACCTTCGGTATAGCATCCACCATGCTATACGCAGGTGGCAAAGCGTTATTTCTAGTTTCTTCTAAATGGGGCCGAGCGCATCTAGAATCGTCTCCTACCAACATTTTGGCGATTTATCTGTTTCTGACCATGACATTCGCTATTGCCCTAGGATCAGTTGCGCTTGTTTATGCTGAACATCTACGGCTAGACCACTTAATATACGGACGATACTTGGAGCCTTTTCTACCTGCCGTTCTCGCCTTAAGTATCTGCTTGGGATGGCGAAACGAAAAATTTAGCACACTTGCGGCTGCCTTCATTTTATTACATGGCCTCGGAGTCCATGCTTATTCAACCCAATGGCCTCCAACCAGTGCAGTAAATTATTTCAATGCCGCGTCCTATTGGCCAATCCATTTTCTCCCTGCTGCATCCTTTCCGGTCTGGGCAGGCGCTGCTGGGTTGATCGTTTTATTGACGCACCGATTACCAAAATTCGTCGTTTTTACTGGTATTACATTCATATGCATCTTCACACTCTTCAAGCAGTTAGAGGCTCATAGAACGATCTTTAATAGCTACAGCAAACCTGACAGCTTGGTTCACTTTGTTCGCGCAAACATACCCGGGGGCAGTTCCATCGGATGGGAGCCAACCCATTCCCCGCGCGCCCGCAAGGAAGGCAAGGCACTTTATTCATACTATTTTTTTGACATGGATTTCGGTTCTATGAGTTTCCAGGACTGGTTAAGCCATCCAGCGCCTATCTTATTTACCCATACTCCGCCCCCGCCGGAATCTCTGGATTTGGGAAGTTGGAGGGTATTGGCTCGTGGCTTGGGCACGCATATGTTTGTGCTCGCTAAAGCAGAACTCACGCCCTCCTTAAATTTGTCTCTATTGTCTACAATTGAATATTTCATAAATTCCGGCAACCAATCGACTGAAGTGATTGCAGGCAGTTTTGACATGACACCTCGCCAACTGAAAGTATTCTCAGAAGTTGGTCGGATATCTGATGAGTCCATTAGGACGGACGGTCGCCCTGGCTTTTTGTTTTTTGGACCTTACATCTACCTGCCTGCTGGGAGTTTCGTGCTCTTGTTGGATATTGAGACAAGTCCTGAGAGCAATGCCGTTCTTGACATTGTTAGCAATTTAGGCAGAACCACTCATGCTAAGACAACTGTAGCGGACGCTGACTTCATCGATGGGACTTTAGTGCTCCCGTTTGAACTGAGTGAGTCCGTTGCTGGTTTAGAAGTCCGTTTGGCTGTCAGCAGGAACTCAATGATTAAGGTTCGCTCATACAAGGTTCGGTTGCAAAGATAATGCCCGATCAACAGCGTGGCGATGCCACTATTTCTGATATGACCACGTTAGCGTGGATGGCATCTCGAAAAGTACCGGCAAGGCGGCCGGCCGTTCTTTCCCACCTGGTAGCCTTCATCCAGCGCTTTTGGCGTTCGCGCACTTCGCGCGCATAGCCGGGATCGGACCAGAGTTTTCTCAGAGCCTCGGCCAAGACCTGCGGCCTCGCCTCCGGGATCTGGTGCACGATCCCGGCCAAGTCCCGGAAGATGCCTCCTTCCGTGGTAACCACGGCTGCATCGGATGCGAGGGCGAAACGGACCGCGCCGCTCGCAGACTCCTGGGTGGCCAGGTACGGGAAAACAGCGATGTCCGCCGCGGACAAAAGGAATTCGATTTCCTGCTCGGGAAGAAAGTCGTGGAAGCGGGCGACCGTGTCTTCCAACCCCAGGGCGACAATCCGACGGGTGAGGGCGGCTTCGCACGCCGCGGACAGCGGGTCCGGGTGACGGGCGTTGATGAGCAGAAGTTTCGCCGAGGGGGCGAGATTGCGAAACCGGTGGAAGCCTTCCACAAGTTCGATGATCCCCTTGTGGGGCAGCAGGAAACCAAAGCTGGCCACCACCGGCCCGGCGTCCAAGCCAAGGGCCGCCTTGAGTTGATCCCTGTCAGTGGTGCTCCCCGGGGGATTCATCCCATGCGGCAGGTAGGTGACTACATCTAACAAACCATAGTCCTGCAGCCGGTCGAGATCATCGAGATTATGCACGATCAGACGGTGGCACCCCGCCAGATCCTCGGTGATCGGACGCAGTGATGTCTTCAAATCCGGTTTGTCCACATCCTTGGTGCTGTGAAAATCGATCACCACGGGGATGTTGTTGGACTTCATCGCACGCAAAAATCCTGACAATGCTTCCACGCTGAAAAAGCCGAAATTAAATTGCAGCACGACCACCTCCGGGCGGTAGTCAAGAACCGCAGCAATGAGCTCCTCCTGCTTTGGTCGGTTGAAGTCTTGGTGCCAGCAGCGCAAGGCGTCATCCATTCCGGACAAGCGTTCCGCTTGGCAGTAGTCGGCGAAGACTTGCACATGGAATGACCGCATGATCTCCTCCCGGAGCAGGAAGTCGGAATAGGCGGCGATCCCGCATCGCACCTTCCACGTTGAGATCCATGCCAGGCGGGCGGGTTTTTCTTCCCGACGGTTTAGCTGCGAAAGAGCCCCGACGCTTTCCGTGATCACAGAGGCGGATCGTCGCCATGAAAAATGGTCGGCCAACCGTTTACGGCCCGCTTCACCCATGGCTTTGCGTTTCGGCGCAGTGCACTGCACCGCGGCGACCATGGCCTTGGATAGGGCGGTGGCATCCGGCTCGGCCCAGAGCGAACCGGGCTCGGAGAGGTGGGATCCGGCCGGCCGCAGCCGGAAGGGCAATAACCAGGAGTTTTCAGAATCGCAGAAATCCATCAGACCGCCATATCCGGTGACGATCGCCGGCTTGCCCGCCAGAAAACCCTCGGCGACCGGCAAGCCGAAGCCTTCCCCTCTCGACGGCATTGCCAGACAGTCCGACTCCTGGTACAGGGAGGCGATCTGGCCCGGGGACATGTCCCCTTCCAGCAGGATAACATCCGGCCGGTTTCCTTTTCGGGTGCGGAGGTGCGACAGCTCTTCGGTCATTTGATGATGGGGATTGCTAAACGTCTTTATCAGCAACTGAACTCCGTCATCCGGTTCGAATGTTTCCGTAAAAACACGCACGAGAACATCGATTCCCTTCCGTGGAAAACAGGATGATAGATGTAAAAATCGAAATCCGGGGTTGGGCGGCAGGTCAATGGGTTCGGGGTTCGTCAGGGAATGCTCGGCACCATGACCATAATTGATGATGGGGACCTGCACCCCGCTGTCCGCCAAGGCTTTTTTTGTAAAGGAGCTGGCGGCAAAAATGCAGTCCAAGTGACGGTTGAATTGTTGGACCCACTCATGCGGAACAAGGCTTTCCTCCCACGCGAAACAAAGTGCGTTGAAAGCTCCGTCCATGTCCCAGACCCGCGGAGGATAGAGGTTGCGGAGAAGTATGTCCGGGGCGGCGAAGGGACTCCCCTTTTCGGTAAGTTCCTTCAATTGAGGGAAGCGCCGAAGTGCCGCCAGATTGGGTTGGTAGTTGCCGGGACCTTCCGTGAGATGGACCGAGACGTCGAGCCGGGCATTCTGGGCCAGGCTGCAGGCGATGTTGCGGTTGACAATGGCCAGGCTGTACGAGGTTTCAGCAGGCCCTTCAAATTGCAGTCGCAGCCGATTGGTCCCGCCCTCAGCGGTCGGGTATGGCGGGATCTCCGTTCCAGTGACCTGTTCCAGAACCTGCTGCAGCCGGCCGTAGATGGTCGCGGGACGGAATTCCTCAAGGCGTTTCCTCTGGGCTTGCAGCAGGCAGTTGCGCAACCGGTTGTCGCGGCAGACTTCGAGTATGACCTGCGCAACTGAATCCAGATCGTTCTTGTCCCGCAGTAGAACGCCGGCCCCACCCAGGGTTTCCGGGATGGCCGAACTGGCATAGGCGAAGACCGGTACGTTGAACAACATCGCTTCAATCAGCGGAACGCCGAAGCCTTCGTGGTCGCTAAGACAAATGAAGCCGTTGCTGGATCGATACCAGGCGTGCAGCTCCCGGTTGGAGACTTTGCCCAGAATCCGCACCACCGAACCCAGGTCAAGACGCCGGACCAACTGCCGCAGCCTCCAGACATATTCGGCATCGTCGAGCCCGCCGACCAGCACCAGCTCGACCGGCACGTCGGCATTGTTCCGCAAGTGGGCCGCCAGCTCCACCAGTTCGTCCTGGCACTTGTGAGGCAGCACCCGTCCGACAAAAAGAAAGCGCAAGGCCCGGCCTTTAGTTTCTGCAATGGCCGCGTCGAAGTCCGCGGACTTCATCTCATCAAGGTCGAAGAGCAGTGGAACCACATCCGCTCTTTCAAATCCCGCTGCGAGAAGATCACCACGGTTGTAGGTTGAAACAGCAACGCCATGCCAGCCCGCCTTTCCCATCCGCTGCAACTGGCTGGAGCCCAGCTCGGCGTATAAAGCAATTCCGTTGTTGTTGAAAAAACGGGGCGGAGTGATGTTGTGATAGACCACCACCTTCTTCCCCGGGTGCTCCCATACCCAATCGAAGGCGTTGTGACCCATCGAATGGTGCACGAGCAAAACATCCGCCGGTGGCTGTCCACTGGAAGCATGGCAGTCCTTCACGCGGTTCTTGAGTCCGTCGCCGACATGTTCGACGTAGATGTCGGAAAAGGCCCCGGCCGAGCGCAGCCATCGCTGAACACAGAACATCGCTCCGGTGATCGCATCCCCTTGGCTGGAACCGGAGTGGAACTGGTCAATACGTAGCGGAGCGTTCATTTCCGAAAGCAGATGGCATAGTCCTGGGGTCCGTAGATGGAGTCATCCACTTCCCTGGGAAGATCAGCGTGGGTCTTGGACTCGGGGAAGGGGAGGCTCTCCAGAATCTCCACCTCCGTCGCTCCCACTTGGCGGGCCAGAAATGCGGCCAAGGTCGGAGGCACCAGGCGCACATGCGTCACATCGGTATAAAAGAAATGCGCCGCCACGCGCAGGTTCATGGGATTGGGGGTTTCAAACAGGGCCATTCCGGACTTTGCCAGAACCCGGATAACCTCCCGAAAGAGTGCCCATAGTTCGTTGAAAGAAAGGTGTTCGATAACGTGGAAACAAGTCACCACTCCCACACTGCCATCCTTCTGGCGGTGCAAATAGTCCAACATGTCAGAGGCTTCCACCTCTAGACCGCGGGCACGGCAGTCCTGCGCGGATTCACTGTTCGCTTCGACGCCGACGCCGGAAACACCGGACTTGGCAGCGACCTGCAACCACTCACCCCGGCCACAGCCGAGGTCGAGAAGCGCTATGGCCGGTGGCGTGTCGAGCCCTGCCAAAACATCCTGCACCCTTGTCAGATGAACCTTCTGTTTCTCGGTCACACTCGCCTCGGATCCACGAAAAGTGTCCTCGAAACGCCGGTAAAACCGTTCAAACTCCCCGGCGGCGATTTCCAACTTGTTGGCCACCTCCGGATCCCGTTCCCAAGGCCGCCGGCTGTTGGATACATTCGCATAACGACCGAGACTGCCACTCCACTTCTGCAGGTTGGCAACGATCGATTCTATGTCTTTCCGGTGCGAAACCTGCCGGGCCAGCGATGCCTCCAGTTCTTTGAAGAACTCTTCCAGCAAAACGGCGCGACTTGCCTGTCGAATCGGAGTTTGCTCCGCAGGAATGGAATGGTTCGAATCCAAGTTCGCTTCGAGCATCGGCGAAGCCTCGCTGCCGTGTTCGGAAAAGCGGGTCAAACGGCCGCTGGCCGCCTGGATCACGCTGCCAGTGGCATCAAGGTCCCGGCCAATCGCCTCCAGCGATGCCTCCAACGCTGCATTTCCCTCCCGTAGGCATTGGTATTCTCCATGAATCCTTTCCAAGTTGCTTTCGTGGGAGTGCCTCAACTTTTCAATCTTTCGTCTCAGGCGCTCGAAAGCCTGACGGTCCTCTTCGGATGACGCTCTCATCTGGCAGATGACTTGGTCCAAAGCTGCCGACAAACCCGCTCTTTCGCGGTCGGCCCTATGCACCATTGCGGTCAATTGAGCAATCCCGGCCGCCTGACGGTCTTCGCAGCGGCGAGCCCGCTCCAGCGCTTCCCGCAGGCCCTGCAACTCCCCGCGCTGGCTGCGGATTTCGTCGAGAAGTTGTGTTTGGTCCCGGGCCAGCAATTCCATCGCATGAGCGAGGTTGCGGTTCACGCCGCCTTGGTTGCGAAAGAGCGGCCGCAGAAACCTCGACACCTTCGGGCCGACCCGGTTGAGCTCCCGCACCCGCTCGACCACTTCCCTGACCGGATCTGCGTCCCTCTCTGGCATGGATCTATCGGGCATAGGGATGCAGAGACAACTCCCGCAACGCCAGCCCCAGGATGCGCTGATCCTCGCTCACTCCGGCCTTGGCCGGACTGGTGGCATTCGGAAAATAAAAATCGAGATCGAGTGTCCGCCGGCCCGCAAGCGCCGAAGTGGAAACCACTCCAAAGTAATCATCGTCACGGGAAATCCACCATTGCGCCGCCGGCATGCCGTTGACGCTCAAAGCCACCTCCTGGGATCTTCGCCACGGAGGCAGAAAAGGAGCCCCGTTGATGCGGATCAGCAGCGGATCGAAGCCCGCGGCATCCAGCCTCACCTGCAGGTAGGCATGGGGGGCGAGCAACCATTGGTGGCTCTCTTCCGGATGGCTGGCATTGGAAATCAGGCGAACCGAGGACGGCAGCGATCCGCCAAACCGGATCACCTCGCCCAGCCGGTAGCCAACCGACGGCGCAGAGGCGGAGCGGTCGGGCCGCAACAGCCGCACCCGCCGCAAAATGGCCTCGGCATCAAGCCTCGGCTCAGGATCTTTCGATGGCGTCATGGTGAAGATGTTCAGGATGAGAATTCACTGCCTGCCACTCGATGGAGCACGGCAGGGCCGCCATCCCGATAAAGTGACGGCCTGCACAGGGCAGCACTTCAAAAACCAAGGCGTGGTCGATCCAGTCATAATTGGTCTCGGTGTGCTCCGCGCCACGATGAACCGCGACGGTAATCGAGTATGAACCCGGCCCCAGCCGCAGTTCCAACCGGACCTTGACCACCTGGACCGAACCAGGCACGGCAGGAGGGCCGCAGGGACCGTTGTAGTAGGTGTTGGTGCCGAAAACATCCACTCCCAACCGGTCGCGAAGAAGGATGCCGAAGGTCGGCTTGGAGACGGCCTCGTTGAAGCGGATAGTCGCCTCCACGGTCGCGGGACTTCCGGAAACGAATGCCCGGCCGGGGTTCCCTTGGGCGTCGAGCAACTCGATGCGGACTATTTCCGCACGGCTGTCTCCCGATCGGGTGACCGTCCGGCCCATCTCCAGCTCGACTTGGCGGATCTCCTCGTCTTTCTGTTTGCGGGCGATAATCGCATTGTAATAATCGATGACCGATTCCGCCGGTCCTTCTCGGATGAGCATTCCGTTTTCCAGCAGCAGTGCCCGGTCACAGAGGCTTTTGACTGCACCAAGATCATGGGAAACGAAGAGCAGTGTTTTCCCCCGGTCGCGGAACTCGCGGATTTTGCGCCCGCATTTGTGCTGAAAATAGGCGTCGCCCACGGAAAGCGCCTCGTCAATGATCAACACATCAGGATCAATCTGGGTTAAAATGGAAAAGGCCAGCCGCACGGCCATCCCGCTCGAGTAGGTTTTCACGGGTTGGTCCATAAAGGCCCCGATCTCGGCAAATTCCTCAATCTGCGGAAACCTGCGATCCATTTCCTTGCGCGAAATTCCGAGGATCGACGCGTTGAGATACGCGTTTTCCCGTCCGGTGAACTCGCCGTTGAAGCCCGCTCCCAACTCCAAAAGCGCCGCCACCCGGCCTTCGATGCAGACCGATCCGGCGGTGGGCTTGAGCACCCCGGCCAAAACCTGCAGCAGGGATGATTTGCCGGACCCATTGAGGCCGACGATGCCCACCGCCTCTCCCTTTTCCACCCGGAAGGAAACCTGCCGCAGGGCGTAAAACTCCCGGCTGTAATTTTCCGCCCGGTGCAGCAGTCGGCGGCCGATGCTTTGCAGCAAGGAAGTCGGCAGGCCGGAAACCACCGATCCCATCGTATGGAGCAATGGTGCCTTCAGTCTCGCCTTGGGATCTCTCCAGATCCGGTAGGTTTTGCTGAGAGCACGGACTTCAATGGCGATGGAATTCTCGCTGGATGACATGGGGCTGGTAGCTAGAGGACGTCGGCAAAGGTGTCCCTGAGTTTTCTGAAAATGAAAAACCCTGAATAAAACAAAAGCGCGGAGATTCCGAAACAATAAAGCACCCAGACCGGCTCGGGATGCTGTTTCCAGAGCACCACATCCCGAACGGATTCGATGGTCAAGAGAACAGGGTTGAACCTTACGATCTGCCATGCGGCTTCGGGAATGGCCCGGGCGGAGTAGAACACCGCGCTCAGCCACAGCATGCAGAGCGTCACCACTTGGATAACCGGACTGAGATCGCGGTAAAAAACCCCCAGCGCCGCCACCCCCCAGGCCACCCCGGCACCGAGAAATACCATCGGCAGCAACAGGACCGGCACCCAGAGGGCGGTCAACGGCACCCCGCCCCCGAAAACCCATACCCCCACGAGGGCGAGCAGAAACGAGATCCCGAAGGTGTAGAGGTTCATCAGCACGATTGCCGGAGGCAGGACTTCCAGCGGGAACACAACCTTCTTCACGAAATTCGGGTTGCCGGTTACCGCGGTGACCGAGAACCCCAGCGAATCGTTGAACAAGCCCAGGACCAGGATGCCGAGGAAAATGCCAAGGGCATATTGCGCAGCCGTCTCGTCTTCGACGACACCGTAGCCACCATCGAAGATGACGCTGAAAACAAAGGTGTAGACCGCCAACAGCAGCAGCGGCTGAAAGACCAGCCACAGCCGACCGAGCCAGGAACCACGATGCCGGGCATCCAGATTCCGCACCGTTAACTGCGTGAGCAGATCGCGATGGCTCAACAGGCAACTGAAAGGACTCCGGAGAAGGTGGAGAAGGTGTTTCATGTCGGGAGCGCACCAGTGGCCGGAGCCATTCCGGGCGGGTGGAGCCGGGGCCGCCGGCCGCGGGGGGTTGCCAAAGACCTGTGGAAAGCCAGCGTCTCCCGGGCCACACCCTCATAGGTGCGCCCCCCCTGCGCCCGCAAGGTCGCGTGGCTCACCTCCACGTAAAGCCTTTCCGACGCTTCCAGTTCCTGCATCTTGTGGATCCAGTTTTCCGCATCGAGATCTCTGCAAAAGTCCACCTCCGCCTGGATCGGCCGGTAACTGGGGACCGGGCTGGCCAATACCGGCAGGCCATGGATTGCCGCTTCCGCCACCGGCAGTCCGAAGCCTTCGTGAACGCTGGGGAAAAGCAGCGCAAAAGCACCTTCCATCGCCGACTGCAAGGCCGCTTCGCTGAGGTAACCCAGCCGGCGCACCGGCCACCGGTCAGCGAGCCCTTCGATACGCTGCAACAAGGTTTCCGCCTTCCAGCCGACCCCGCCGACGAAGTGCAGCGGACGCGGTCGCTTGCTTTGGCTGCAATAGACCTCATAGCGGTCAAGCAACACCGCCAGCCCCTTTCGAGGCTCGATCGTGCCAATAAACAGCCAAGGGGCCACCGGATCCCGGAAACGCCTGACGGGTTCGGACAGCCGCTCCGGCCGGTTGCGCGCACCTGATGGGATGACCCGCCACGGCCGGCCGCTTTGTCCAAGCCAGTCCGGAAACAGGGCCTCAAAATCCTCAGCCGCCTGGTGGGAGACAAAAATGAAGGCATCGGCGGCGCTCAAGGCCCGCAGCACCTGGGTTTGGCAGAGCATCCGGTTGCGCTCCGTGGTGTAGGCGGGGTGGGTCCAGAAACAGAGATCGTGCAGGGTGTAGACCAGCCGTGCCGGCCGAATACGCGGACACATGAAGGAATTGGCGTGGACGATGTCAGGCGCCCCCGGCAACATCCGGTCCCCGGCGTCAATGGCCCGCCAGATTTCGCGTGCGGCCGCAGGGTCGAGATGCCGAAAGGGCTCTTCCACTCCGGCAAGCCGGGTTCCCGCCTCGGTCGAGCCGTTGATCCAGTCACCAAAATGATGATACAGCATTAACTGCTCCGGGGGCAATAGGTCGGCCAGCGCCCGGGCCAGCGCATCCGCATGCCAGGCACACCCGGATCGTTCCACACAGGTCTGGGCAACATCGAGGGCGATTTTCATCTCGCTGCGGCGGTGACTTCGGAGACCCAGCGCCGGGCCTCCCTCGCGATGCTGAACTCCGCCAGCCATTCACCATAGTCCGGACCGGAGGTTGTCTCGTGCAGGCGTCCAAGAGCAGCCGCCATCTGCAACGGCTCCCGGGGATCAAAATACAACGCCAGCGGACCCGCCACCTCGGGTATGCTGGCGGCGCGTGAACAAGCAATCGGCTTGCCGAAATACATCGCCTCGAGCAGGGGAAGCCCGAATCCCTCATACAGGGAGGGAAACACGAGCGCATGGGCCGCTTTCCAGAGTGCTTTCATCTGCCCTTCGCTGAGGTGTCCGGCAAAATGAACCCCGGCCTCGATGCCCAAGCTGCGGACGAGGTCCTCAAGGACACGAGTCCGCTCGCAGCGGTGACCGGTCAACACCAGGCCGAGCGGAGGCGAGGAACAGCGGAAACGGTAGTTGCGGTAGGCAATGAGGAGCCCTTCGTGGTTCTTGTGCGGCCAGTGGTTGGCGGGATAGAGGAAAAAGCGCTCTGCCCGCAAGAGTTCAGGCAGGGGTTCCTCTTCAATCCGGTCAAACCGGGTATGGAGAGGTAGCCGGATGCGAAACAGCCGGTCACCGGATAGCCCATAGGTCTCCATCAAAGCCCGCAGGCAATAGTCGGAATTGGTCTGGATCTTTGCGGAGGCACGCACTGCCTCGGCATACCAACGCTCTCGAAAGGTTACCTCCTCTTCCGGCAGCGCTTCCGGAACTTCCCGGTGGAGCAGATCCACCAGCAATCCAACCTGTGGAATGCCCGGTTCGGCGAGACGGGAGATCCCGAATCCGGCATAAACCACATCCGCCCCGACACGGCCGGCCAGCCCGTGGCGTTCGGCCCCGGCGTGTGCGACCACCGGCACCCGGCCGGCGGCATCCCCTGCCCGGTCCGCCCCCGTAAGATGGATCTCATTGTGCGGCCCGGCAGCGAGAAACTGCAACTCTTCCTCCAGATCCGGATGACAAGCCACCAACAGCGCCAATTGTTCTCCGTAATGCTCACTGAAGTGGCGGAGAAAGGCATAGTGGTGGGTTTTAATGCCGCCGTTCAGCCCACCCGGCGACATCCGCTCAATGTCGTAGAGGACCCGCAAGGGTCGTGCGCTTGGGTTCCGGGCTATGGGCATAAAGAGGGTTTATCAGGCTGGCACTCCGGCAATCGCAAGGCCAAAGCTGGCGCTGAGGGGATTGCTTTGACCCCTTCAATGATGCCTTCCGATCTCCCTCACCACGGCAGCGCGTACACCTCCACCAGGCCGATGCCGGGGCGGTTTTCGGTGTCGCGGAGGTGGACGGTGTAGGCGCCGGGCGCGAGGGTGAGCAGGAGGGCGGCTTCGTCCTCCCGACCGGGCGCAAAGGGGGTCGCTTCGATCCGGGCGACGGCCTCGGCGGACTGCTCTCGCCAGGAGCGGTTTTCAGCAACGAACGCCCCCGCCTGGTGGTCGAAAACCCGGATCCAGGGATCGGGCAAATGGTCCGCCACCCCGAAATCCGCCAAGCCCGGGCCGATCCCGCGGATCAGGACGGTGCGCTCGGGGCCGTTGGCCTCGACGACAAAGCCGGCGATGAGGATGTTCGCCCCGGCGGTGATGCGGCCGCGGATGGAAAGGTTGGCCAAGCGGGCGTCTCCCTCCCCATCCGCAAGCAAATCCAGGTCGAAAAGCTCGGCCAGGCTGAGGCCGGTGCCACCGTCATCACCCACGAGGTGAACGGTGTAGGGCCGGCCCGGCTGCAGCTCCGCCAACAGGGCCGCCTCCTCGTCGCGGTTCGGGCCGAAGCCACTGGCCTCGATGAGGCCGGCGTCGGGATGGTCGCGCCAGCCCGTGTTACGGGCGATCTCCTCGGCTCCGTCGAAGAGGATCAGCCGGGGCCGTTCCAGCAGGCCGCTGAGCCCGAAATCCGCCAGGCTCGGTCCGCGGCCGGTCAGCAGCAGGGTGCGCGGCTCGGACCCGGCGAGGACAAAACCGGCAATCACCCGCCCCGCCCCGGCCAGGCTCGGGGCCCGGCTGGAGAGGTTGATCAGGTCGGCGGGGCGAACGACCGAGAGGAGGACCGGCTCCGTGAAAACCGCTCCGGCAGGACCTTCGATCCGCAATACGTAGACGCCTTCATCAGATTTCCGCACCATTGGAATCTCCAGCCGGGGACTCGTCGCGCCGGACATAACCAAGCCATTGTGCAGCCACTGGTACTCATAGTCGACCAATCCATCGACCCTCGCCATCAATGTTGCCGACCCGCCGGCGGCGGTCGCGACGTCGATCGGCTCTTCCAGTAGGACCGGTTCAAGGCTGTCGCCCTCCACCACGATGTTGTCGAAACGGTTGTTGCCCGCCGAACTGCCTGACCCCTCGGTAAAGGTAATCCGGACTGCAAAGTCCGGGTTGTGCACCGCTGCATCAACATTGGAGAAATCAACCATCAGCATCTGGGGTTCGGCGTTCACCACCGCGAGGGTGGCATGCGAAGTCCAGCTCGCACCGCCATCGCCGGACCAGGAGATTTCCTGCACGCCGGCACCCTGGCCGGAGCGGCGGGTTTCATAGCTCAGCCGGATGTTGCTGTAACCCGTGGTGGGGGCGGCGAGTTGCACAGTCGTCCCTGGCGGATTATTGAGCCTCAGGTGCGCTCCCGCCTCCGCACCAAAGCGTGCGTTCTCTCCGACGAAGCCCTGCCCGGTCGCGAAGGTCACCTCCGTTTCCGGCCCTGGAACGACGCGCAGATCAGCTCCGCCGCGGCTGAAGTCAGCTGCAAGCGTTTCAGCGTTGAAACTCCAGTAGTGCAACTCGTGCTCTGCTATCACGTCATAAACGGCTTCAACTCGGGTATCACCCGAAAGATTTAGGTAAAGGAGGGCATCAGGATAGAGATGGCCTTCATCAGTATTTTCAGTGTTCCCGACAGCCGAAACTGTATCCACAGGCTCCGCCAATAACTTTACCCTCCAGCCAAGAAAACGATAGCCGGGCAAATCCCTTGCTTTCAGCCTGACCGGAAAATCGGGAAAATACCGCCCTTGCCAGAAGAATTCACCGTCCGCAGATCCGGCTCCAAATGGTTGTTGTATCGTTCCCAGGGTGTTAACCTCTATGGATTTTTCTGCAGCGGGAATACTTGTAATCTCGAGCTTTGCAGCAGACTCCAGCCCAAGGCCTGTTCGCAAGTGTTCCCAGAGATGATCTCGGCGCCCATTAGTAAAATCAATCATTTCTTCGACATGTGCTTCCCAATGCACCTTTGATGCGGGTTGTCCCCATCGAGCGCTATGAAATGGGATTTCATTTCGAATCTGCCCGGCCATGGCTTCAATCAATGCCTCCAAGCGGAGCGGTTGGAATGCAGTGTTGAGTTGGTCGCTAAATCGGACGACGAAGCGCCGCCGGAATTCGGGGTTTTCCAAAAGTGTATCAAAGAGCAGATGCCGCCGCGCCGTCTCGAGCGTGTTGTGTGCGCCGTCGTTGGCAAATCCGAAACCGAAATCGGTATCGTACATCAACCAGCGCCAGCGTCCGTCGTGCCCCTCCGGAGCCTGCGGATCAAACGGTTTTCGAACACGCCAAAAATCAATGTTGTTCAACGGCCAGTCGGTGTTGCCGCAGAATATCTGCGCCAGAAAGTAGTCGATGAAGTTTTCCAGGTCGACCCTGCGCTCCACTTCCTCCAGAAAACTCTCCTCCACCGGATTGCTTCCTGCGACATAACCAAGAAGTTCCAAATAATGATCAGATGACCCTTCCTTCACCGAATTAATGCCGGTGAGCAGATCAAGGTCATCCGGATCGACTCCGTAACGGCGCAGGAGGTAGTGGCGGTCGTAGCGTTCCCGCAAATTGTGGATGCCCCAGTATTCCCCGTTCAGAAAGACCACCGTTGGCTGGTAGGCTTGGGTGTCGAAATTCAGATGGCGCACAGATGCTTGGATGGCGGCGTCACGGAACAGGGTCCTCACCCAGTCATTTCCAGCATTCCTGAGCAAAAGGCGGTTGAACATATCATCCTCGAGTCCGGCGAAGAGCGGGTGACGGAACCGGCTTTCATTGTAGTCTTGGCGTGCATACAAACGAAGGCTTTTCTGTGCGAAGGATCGCGTCGCACCTCCATGGATCCTGGCACCCGCGGCCTGTGACAGCCAAAGCCGGCCATCCGGTCCGAAGAATTCCACATGGACAATTTTCTCCCATTCCCGACCCCGCTGGCGGTAATTGGCGGGACTGTGCCAGGGTCGGTTTTGGTGAGTGTTCTGAAACAAATTGCCCGCCACATATATTCCATGCTCCGGCTGGAAGAAGTCGTCCGGGTCGGCCATAAGGGATACCACCGGAAGAGAAAAGCCATTCTCACGGGACGGCTGGACAAAGTAAGTGGCAGCCACGGGCGGCCGCGGAAGGTAGTCCGGCTTGAGGGCAAGAGCACGAACGATAGTTGCGCGCTCCACGGACTGAGGCGGAAACCACCTGATGCCCTCGGTGGCGAGGCGGGCAATGCGGTCTGTGTCGATAGCCTCAAAATCGACCGGCGGAGTAGTGGGAACTAGCGCTAGGAGCGGATCGTTGCCGGCAGCACCTATCCAAAGGGATCCATCCCATACCGGCGAAGTTTCATCCGGTATCGTCCCGTCGAGCGTGTAGTGGATCACCGTCCCATCATCGGCCTCAACATCAAGTGTGAATCCCTCTTCATAAAATCCGGCTGCAACTGAAAACTGGGGAACAGGTGCAATGTCCACGTAAGCCAAGGCCGTGTTGGCCGACCCTGGAGTGGGGTTGGCAAAGTAATACCACGACTCACCTTCGCCGGGAACCCGGCCTAATGACACATCCCGCAGCAACTCTTTTGGTGGAATATAGTCCGCTTGGCTACCGTCCGGCCGCGTCAACAAAACCTCCTCCCCGGAAGACGAGATGGAAAAGTTGGTGTGCAGTGTATGGCTGGGGTTCGTCCGGTCTTTTCCCGAGGCCCAGATCAGTAGAAAAGCCCCCGGCTCAAGCACAACTCCTTCTGGGAATTCCCATTTGAACGGACGGCTTTCGTTATCGGACAAGCCCCATCCGGAAAGTTCCACGGTGGCATCACCCGGGTTGTGCAGCTCGATCCAATCCTCGAAATCACCATCCTCGTCCGCGATCAGCGACCCATTGGAGGCAACGATTTCATTGAGCCGCACCGTGGCTTCCAGAAGTGACCCTCCAAAAACGTAAAAACCCACCCACAGCATCACCGTTGGCAGGCAGAAAAGGCGACTCATTCTAGTCATCAATATCATGTTTAAGCGAAAGGATGCTTGGTCGTCAAAATACCTAAGAGCAAGTAGAAATTGGGCTGCCCAACCCGGGTGAATCCCCTCACCACGGCAGCGCGTACACCTCCACCAGGCCGATGCCGGGGCGGTTTTCG
>REEB01000070.1 GCA_007695295.1 Puniceicoccaceae bacterium | reverse complement strand
GCTGCGGTGCCCCACGGATGAAAGCCCGCAGAAGGTCGATCGGCGCCCGGGTGGCCCACTCCGGATCTTCAGCAGGATCGGCCGCACCGGCAAAGCGATAGACCTCGGCAGCCACGGCCATCAGCTCCGCGGTGCCGGGAATCGTCTCCATGGCCAAATCTCCGGCCAGGTTGGCGGCGAGGGTCACGAGATCATAGTCGGGCAATCCGGGCGGCAAGGGCGCATCCCCGGCGAGGAGGGATTGGAGGCGCCTTCCCTCCCGCAGCAGCTCGACCCAGCCGGCTGCAAAGGGCCGCCGGTGACCATCGCGCTCGCGGAAAGCCAGCAGAGTGAGCTCCTCTTCCTCCCCGAGCAGGCCGTGCTCCCGCAAGAGCAGTTCCAAGGACCGCTCGACCAAGAGGAGGTGGAGCGTGTTGACGGGATCAACGGTGGCGGCGACTTCCTGCCGTGCGAAACCGGTGTAGGCTGCCAGGGCGGCCGTCCGCCATGCCTCGGCTTCGTCCGCGAGGCTGCCGGCGCCGGTTTCGTAGGCGATCGACGGACGCAGCGCTGGCGGCGGCACGACCAAGGCGGCCATTTTGCGGCCCGGGGGACGGTCCGCGGGCAGGTCATGGAGATCAAAGCCGCGTATCGAGGAAGCAATGACAAAAGGGAAAGCGGCCGGAGGCTCGACGTCGCGAAGCCGGACGATGGGAAACTCCGGCCCGGGCGCCGGCATCACCCCGCTGGCGAGGAGGCTTCCGCCCAGGCCGTGAGCCCGCCCCACCCGGAGGCCGGGGGCCGGGGGCGTCGGACCGGAGCCATCGGGCGCGGGGCTTTCGATGGCCGTGAGCAGGTCGAAGGCCACCCGCCCGTCCAAGGGCAGACGCGTGGCAGGATCGGGAACAGAGTCCGGGTCGGCGGGATCGGTGCCGTTGAGGATTTCCTCGAGATCAGAGACGCCGTCCCCGTCGCTGTCCGGCCCGATCCGCGGGTCGAGGCCGTAGTGCAGTTTGACGAAATCGGGCACGCCGTCGCCGCTGCTGTCCATCCGGTGCGGCGGGAGGGTGAAGCGGAAGGCCGCCCGGCGCACGGGCGACTGGATGCCGGGCTGGAGGGGATCATCGAGCCGGGCGTGGACGAGCAGAGTGGTGTCGCGCCAGATCCAGATCGGACTCGTGTAGGCCCGCCAGTCCGCGTCCTCACCCCGGCGGTAGTAGACTTTGGCCGCGGGATCGGAGGCGTGGAGCAGCACCTGTGCCGCCCCGTCGAACCGCCCTCCGGCGGGATCCATGAAGGCAGTCAGGGGGCGCCCCGGCGTGGCCGGGGCGGCGAAGGCCACCGATGAATCGGCGGAGACCTGGTTGACAAAAGCGCCCCGCGCCTCGGGCGCCAACGGTGATCGCTCGAAGGGCGTTGGCAGGCCCAGTCCCTCGGACTCGCCGAGAAACGTCTCCGCGGTGCCGGTGAGAGCCTCCCTGATGCCGGCCTCGGTGCTCCAGTCGCCCTCGCGGAAACGGTGGAGCAGGAGGCCTTCCGTATCGACCAGGGGGTCGTGGGTATAGACCAGCACGGTGGAAGCAAAGCGGCGCAACGGAGCGCTTGGGAGAGCGGATTGGTGGATGGCGGTGAACTGGCCGGAGCCATCCATCCGGAACTGGGTTGCGCCCGCGCTCCGCCCCGGCCGGTCCGGGGACGCTTCCAGGCCGGTGAACAAACCCGGGGCCGAGGGCATGAGGGCGGTGAAAGTCGTTTCTCCATCACCCAAGACTTGGAGCGGGACCGGGTCGCCGTCGCCGTCGAAATCCAAAATGTGGATACGAAGGCCGTCCGCGGAGAGGGCGAGGAGCTGGAAACCCGGCCACGCCCCCAGCGGCAGCACCTGCCGCATGGCCTCGGGCAGGGCGTATTTGGCGGTCCGGTCGACAAACCAGTCGCGACCGTCGAACCCGATCACTTCGGCCTGGAAGCCTTTCGCCCCCGGCACATGCCGGATGAGATGGTGGACCGCGGCATCGGCGATGGAAGCGGTGAACCAGCGGGCGCCGGGGGGATGCGGAAACTCGGCCAAGGGCACGGTCCGCTCATCGAGAACGGCCAAAAATTGCTCGGATGGATCGCCGGCCTCGGTCAGGACACCGGCCAAGAACGGAGCTTCGCCCTCACGCCAGATGGCGGTGGCCAGTTGCGACAACCACCGGTCGTGCTCGAAAGTGTGGTCGGAAACGAAATCGCCGGCCGCCTCCCCAAGTGCTTCGCCCAGGGAGCGCCCCGGCAGTTCCAAGCCGTGGCCGAGCACGAGCCGGGGGACGGTGCTTGCGAGGACCGCGCCGGCCTCCGGACCGGTCCCGAGAGCGCCGATCCGCCGGCCCTCCAGGCCGGGCTCGGAGGCGCTCCAGTCGGCGGCGGCCAGCACGAGGGCGGCATTGCCCCACTTCGAGCCCAGGAGCAGCCCGAACGAATCGGGTGAAGGATCGATCCTTCCGCCGTGCAGAAACGAAATCCCTTCCAGCCCCACCGGATGCGGGCCGGACCAGGCGGGCGCCCGCGGATCGCCGGAAGCAATCCGCAGGTCGCCCTCCGCTTTGCCGACCACGAAGAGCACGGGCCCGCCTTCGGTTTCCGCCCGCAGCAGAAGCTCTTCATCGGTCTCGTGCACAAACGGCGCCGCACCGGCGGGAACGACGCCGAGGCAAGTGGAGAAGAGCAGGAATCGCAGGCGGTGCTTCATGGGGAGGAAAGGTTGAGGGTTTGGGTGGTGATGACCCGGTCGATTTCCCCGTCCGGCCGGAAGCGGACGAGGAGGTAGCGGTAGGCCTCGCCGAAAAGAACCGGCTGGGTGTCGCGGGCGTAAATGATGAGCCGGTCCGGCCGCTCGGGATCCGGCACGCCGGTGAAGTAGGGATCGATGACGACATTGTAATCACCGGCGTCGCCGAAAGGTCGATCGAGGTAGGCGATGTCCTCCAGCAGCGGCGAGACCTGGATGAGATCGCCGGGAACGTTCGGCTGCGAGGCGGTCGGCACCTGGTAACGGTAGATGACCATCGGAAGCAAGCTGCGGCCCTCCCCGGTGACCATCCCGGGCGAAAGTCCGTCGAATTGATAGAGATAATTGAGCGGCGGCTGAGTCGTGGGCAGGGGGAAGATGCCGCCGTCCGCCTGCGGTTCGTTCGGATCCTGGGGCTGCAGCCCCGGGATGACCGGGGCCTCGCCGACGCGGATGCCGATGCCGCCGCCGTAGGCCGGGGGAATCAGATCAAACCGGATCTTTGCGCTGAGGCTGGAGGCGGGGATGACGCCGGGCAGTTCGCGGTCCGGCCAAGGCACTTCATCAAGGTCCGGCGGCGGCGGCTCCGTCCAAGACCAGGACTGCTCGTTGCTGAAGGGGCCGGCGGCGCGCTCGAGGAAACCTCCCCGGGCGACCGCACGCACCTTGAAGCGGTACTGCATGCCGGGCTCCAGCACCACCGCGGCGGAAAACTCGGGACCCTCGCCGTAACCGGCTTCCAGCCGCGGACTCTGGTAAACCTTCCACTGCACATCGCGCACCCCGGCGCCATCGGCCGCGATGATAGGATCGGCCAGGTTGGGCGAAAGATTGCCCTGCAAGTCGTCGGCGGGCTGGCCGGTCTCGGCACTGACCCAGACCTCGAAGCGATCAATGCCGGCCCGGGGGCTGAACCACCGCAGCCGGGTCGTGCCCTCGGGGGCGCCGTCGACCGCCTCCGGCGACGCCAGCATGGGGATCGGAAAATCCGAATGGATGGCCTCGATGCAGTCGATCCGTACGAGCGGGCTCGGGTTGCCATGCTCATCGAAGGCCTGGGCATAATAACAGATGGTGGTGAAGGCGGGACCGGGCAGGACGCAATCCTCCCACCCCACCGCCCCGGGCTCACCCGTCTCGCGCACGCCCTGGGCGATGAGCATCAGCGTGCCGTCATTGACCCGCCGATACACCTTCCACTCCCGGCTGCGTTCGGCCAGGCTGAGCGAACCCTGCACGCAGACGATTTCCTTGCCGCTCTCACCGGGAACATCGATCCGGCTGATGTGCCGCCCGCAGTCGGTCAGCGGAGCAAACGTGCCGCCGTAGTCTACCCGGATGCGCCAAAGGTGGGCGAGGACCGATTGGGCGAGAACGGGGTTGAAACGCACCCCGAAAACCCAGGGGCTGACCGTGCCATGGTGCGATCCGGCCCGCAGCAGGAGGGTGCCGTCGGCGTCCTTGGCATCCACGCCTTCGATCGGGATCCGGACGATGTAAAGATAGGGCACGGCCGGCGCGACCACCGAAACTCGGGCGAGGACCTGATCGGACGAATTCCAGGCGACCTCGAACCAAGCGACCTCGGGATCCTCGATGTTGATGATCAGCGGCAGGGCGTAGAAACCGCGCTCGCGGGAAAGCTCCGGGTTGCCGATCCCGCTGGTGCCGAGAAATTCCACCCGCACTTCCTCGCAGTTGACGGCCACCGTTCCCTCGGGCGCCTCCGGGCCGGCCCATTCGCGCAGCACCCCCCACATCGGCCCGCTGTGGCCGCTCAGGTTGGAGCCGCAGGCGCCGGCATCCTCGGCCCGCACGGTGTAATAAAAAGTGCGCGTCGCATCCGCGGGATAAGCCGGAGCGTCCGCGCCACGGTCGGCAAAGCGCAGGCGGCCGGCGGCCGGATCGTGCTCCACGGGGTGCACCGAAACGAGGTTGAACAACGGGTCGCCGGCATGGGCATACAACTGCTCGAGCGATTCCCAGCGGTAGACATGGTAGCGGGTGGTGGGGCTCTCCTCGCCGTCGGGCTCGGGGTTGACTCGCCAGGAAACCTCCAGGTAGGGCTCGTCCGTCTCCGGATCGTAGCGGTTGCGGACTTCGAGCCCGACCGGGACCGAAGGCGGCAGACGGTCGCAGGCGGTCATGAGGGTGCCGGGGGAGATGGCGCCGTCGCGACCGAGCAGATCCCGGGCGGTGACGAAGTAGAAGAACTGCTGCCCGTTTTCGAAGGCCGTGCCGTCGTCGAAGCGGCGGTTGTCGTCGGCGAAGAAAACCGGTTCAGGCGCTTCGGGGTCGTAGGGGGAGCTGGAAAAGTCCATCGCCTCGGCGGCATCCAGGATTTGATCCGGCAGCACCGGCAGACGGTTGGCCCGCACCACCGCTTCGGGATACTGCTCGGCATACCAGAGGAGCGTGCCGGGCTCGTCGGCCGCACCGGTTTCCCAGGCGTCCACGGGCAGTCCCTCGCCGTCGGCGAAGCCGCGCTCCACCCGCCAGACGTTGAAACCGTAGTGCAGCAGGGAAAGCCGGCGGAGGTCGTCGGGAGTGGCCCAGCGCAGGAGGATGTTGAGGTGGCCGCGGGCATCCTCGGCCGGCACCTGGACCGGCGCTCCGGGAGCGGGCAGGCGGCGAACCACACCCTCGTTCAAGGAGATGCGGCCGATCACTTGGAGGGCCTCGCGGGTCGCCGGATCAAGGCGGCGGATTTCCCAAGTGGCGGTTTTTGCCCCCGGAAACGGCCCCGTCCAAGCCAGGCCCAGCGCCATCGCCACGCCGGGATGTATCCGTCCCAGAAGGACGAGGTTTTCGAGAATCTCCGGGTCCGCGTGCGCCACCTGGATGACGGCGGCCAGCTTCTGGGCCAGGGTGAGGTCGGCGGCGGGCAGGAGGTCGACAAAGAGGGCGTCGATCCGGCTCTCGAGATCGGCCAGGTCGGCGCCGAGCCGGAGGCTGCGCTGCAGAAACGCTCCCACCGTGGAAGGATCGTCGGCCGGGCGGAGCAGGGCGAGCCGCTCGTAGGCCCCGGGCGTGTCGGGCTCGCCGGGCTTGGCGTAAATGCCGAAGAGCGGGTCCGCGAGCAGGTCCAGATCGGTGGCCAGCCAGGAGAGAAAGGCCCAGTCGGTCTCGTTGTGCTGCGGCACGACCGTGCCCCCGGCCAGAAACATGGGCTCGTCCGCGTCCTGGGCGCCGGCCGGCGGGGCGGACAAGAGGCCGGCCAGGAAAGCGGCCGCGAGGATCGGATTAAAACGTGGTGGGACTTTCATTACAAATCGATGCTCCAGCTTCCGTTTTCGTAGGCGGCCTTGAAGCTTTTGGAGGCCTTGATGCAGAAGGGGCACTTTCCGGCGCTGCCGCTGACTTTGCCGCTGCCGGTGAAGCGGAAGTCCCCGCCCTGCTTGACCCCGGTCAACCGCAGCTCGCCCTTGGCGGTGACCACGCAGAGGATTTCCCCGCTGAGGCCGGCGAAGACGCGGCCGCCGTAGGTCGGGCCTTCCACGAAGTAGAAGACCCCCATGCCGACACCCGCGGAGACGGTGAAGAAGCAGGTCGGGGGGATGCCGAAGAGAACCTGGGAAACGGGAATCCAGCCTTCAAAATAAGCGTAGCCGCCGGTGAAGGGTCCGTCACCGATGAGGTCGGCGACCTCGGGATCCCAGAGCGCGATCGGCTCGGTGGTGCAGGTGCGGCCGAAAAAGATGCCCCCGGCGAGGGTGTAGCCCTGGAAGCTGATCCGGGTGGCGGCGGTGAGGTAGTTTTCGAGCAGGCCGAAGCCCACGCCCGCGGAAAGCTCCTCGATGGTGAAGGTTTCGAAGTCGAGCGCACCGCCGGTGAGGGCGAAGGATCCGCCCAGCCCCACCGGGACCACGTAGGTGGCGCCGCTGGCAAGGGTGAACTTGGCGCCGATGTCGGCCCGCAATCCGTCCCCGATCCAGCCGAGGGAGACATCGGTGGCCCCGATCCGAATCTCGGTGAGCGTCTCGCCCGGGCCGCCGCCGCAGCCGGTGCGGCCGTCGGAATTGAGCTGCTCGATCTGGAGGTAACCGGCGAAGGTGAGTTCGTCGGGCACCCGCCAGGCGAAGCGGCCGTCGAGCCGAAGGCGGCGGAGGGCATCGCCTTGGATGTGGGCGTAGCCGTTGATTTCGCCGGCGCCGACCACGTCGGAGAGATCCCCGAGCAGCCCGTTGATTTCGTCGTCGAGCCCGGCAAGAGCGCCGGAGAGCAGGTTGCGGATGAGGCCGTTGACCTCGGCGAAGACCGTGTCGACCGCCTCCTTCACCACTGCATCCACTTCATGGATACGGCGTTTGACGGCGACTCGGAGTTGTCCGACGAGGGCGGTGCCGACGAAGCGGTCCTCGATCTCGCGGCGGATGAGCGCCTTGACCTCCTCCGGCCCGTACTCCTCGAAGGGCGACGGGATTTGGTCGACCAGCATCTGCGCCTGGTGGGAGGGGCGGAAGCGGTCGATATCCTCGAAGAAGCCGTCGATGGTTTCGCGCACGCCCTCGCCGACCTCTTCGATTTGACCGCGGGCGCCGTCGAGCAGGCCGGTGATTTCGTCGAGGAAATCGCCCCGAATGCCGTCGGCCACGGCGAGGCCTTCGCGGAGGGCGCGGACTTCGTCGCGGGCGCGGGTGAGCACTTCCTCGACCTTGTCCAGCGCCGGCTCGGCGGCGGAGAGGAGGGCGTTGACCTGGGCATTGGCCTCCCCGATGAGTTCGTTGATGGCGGCGGCGATGGCGGCGCCGGCCTCGCCCGCGAGTTCGGCGAGCAGAGCGTTGAGGAGATTGCTGACGATCTCGCGCTCCCCCTCCGGACCCGAGCGGCTGAGCAGGCCGGGCAGCAGAAGGTCGGATGGATCGGGGGGGACGAAGTCGGGGATGGGGTTCTGGAATTGATCGACGCGGATTTCTCCAATGAGAGAATCGATGAAAGTCTCGACGTCGGCGAGGGATTCGTCGATGCGGCGGACGATGCCGCCGGCCCCGTCGTCACCGACGGCGCGGACGGCCCCTTCGAGATTGGACAACAAATCGAGTAGAAAGCCCTCGGCATCGGCGGCGCCATTGTGCAGCCACTCGTGCATGGCGGCGAGGCGGCGGGCCTCCCACTCGGCGAGCAGCTCGGCGTGGTTGTTGGCGGCGGCGACGGCGTCGTCATAGGCCGCCACGAGCGCGCCGTAAAAGTCATCGACGAAAGGATCGACGACATCGTCGAGCACGACCCGGAGGATGCCGGTCATGGTGTCCTCGAGCAAGTCGGCGAGGGCGTCGACCCCGCCCTCGACTGCGCGGCGGACGCCTTCCTGGGCGGCCTCGGCAAAGGCTTGGGCGATGCCGAGCTGTTCATCGACGGCATTGAAGGCGAGGTTGGCGAGGTTGATCCGGGGGAGCCCGTCATACTGAGCCCCGAAGACCAGCTCGGCGTTTTCCGCGCTCAGGTAGGCGACTTCGTGCTCGATCTCGAGGATGATAAAATTGCTTTCCTTCGGCTTCGGCGAACGGAAGTAGCGGAGTTGGGAGTTCCAGGCCAGCGGGTAGTCGAAGGTGATGATTCCCAGCCACTCCTGGAAGGCCCTGGGGTGGTAGGGCAGTCCCGGAGTGGAAGCATTGGGTGTGCGGTAGTCGGCGAAAGCGACCCCATCGGGGCGGGTGCGGTGGTCCGGATCGAAGCCGCTGCGGTTGAAGAAGTTTTCGCCGGCCTCCGTCCAGCCGGCGGTGGGCCAGCCTCCGGGGAGGTGGAGGGTTGCGAGCGGACCGGCGCGGGCGGCCACGATCGGCTGCACCTGCACCTGGCGGAAGAACGGCACCTTGAGACCGCCGGCAAAGGTGGCGTAACCGACATCCTCGGCTTCGGAGGGCCGGAGGTCGAAGTTGTTGTAATAGAGCCGGCCGGCCGGCAGGAGGCGGTAGACTTCGCCGGCGGGACCGTCGATCTCGATCTCCGCGGGCAGCTCCAGCCGGGAATCCACGCCCGGGATGGCATCGGCCACGGTGAGCAGGTTGCCGGCGGCCCGGGCGATGCCGGCGGGGTCGTTGGCGGCCGCGACCGCCACTCCGCGAAAGCCGAGCGTGCCGTGGACCGACCCGCCGATGAACGCGGGCTCGGTGGAAACGCCGAGGGTCAGAAATCCGCTGCCCGGCTCGCAGGCGTCTTCCTCCCCGCGGGCAAAGCCAAGGGCGTGGAGCTCGAGATCGGCCTGCCAGTAGGCGAGCGTGACGCCCTCCTGGCCCTCGGCGATCTCGGCGTCATCGAGGTCGCCGCGGCAATTGAGCTTCAGCTCTTCGAAGGCGACCGTGAAATCCGACGGGTAGGCGACGGTAAGCGCGCCGGCGGTGGCGGAGTCGCGGTTGACGTTGGAGAGGAAGTTGAAGCCCAGGCTGACGAGATCGAGGTCGTAGCCGTAAACGGAGGGCGGGGCGGCGAACGAACCCGGCACAGCCTCGTGGATGCCGGTGACACCCGAGGCCCGCGCATAATATTTTACCCGCTCAGTGGCTTCGAAAAAGAGCGGGGTGCCGCCGAAGAGGATAAACAGCCCGAAGCCGCCCGATTCCGGTCGGCGGAAGTTCAGCCCGGCATAATCGCCAAGGCCCGCCCGGTAGGCCGTGGTGCGCGGCCGTTCCATGGGGCCGTCGCCGGAACGATCGATCCCGCTGAGCAGCAGAATGCCGGCGCGGTCGGCTCCGCGGGCGGCGGCCACCGATCCGGGAAGGACATGACCCGCCATATGGAAGTTGGCCTCGCTGAACAGGTCGGTGAAAAACGCATGGTCGCCGGTCCCGTAACGGCCCCAGGCCAGCTCCGTGGGCACGGCAAGCTGGCCCTTGCTGTGCAGCCCTCCTTCCCGGGTGAGCCGGAGGGTATTGCCGTCGGGCTCGAAGAACAGCTCGGTCCGCCCTTCGCCCTCGACGTCGCAGGCGGGGCGCTCAAAGGCGCAGACCTGCATGTAATCCACGTGGAAAGCCTGCACGCCCTCGAGTCGGCTGAGGGCGGGATCGGGCCGGTTGCCCCGCACCGCCAAGGGGCTGTCCATCGTCCAGGCGATGGGTTTTTCCATGGCGGGGAAATGGGGTCGGAACTCGCCTTCACCGATGACGAGGTCGGCCGTCATGCGGCCAAAGCCGGCGCCATCCACCTGGATTTCGACCGGCGCCTCCAGGGTGTGGACAAACTTCTGGTAGAAGAAATTGGCCTTCTTGGGTTTGTTGGCGGTGTCGGGCAGCGGATCGCGCGGACTTCCCCATGCATGCCAGCGGGCATGCAAGCGGGCGTCGATGGACCGCACTTCGGTGGCGGGAATGATGAACCGCCCCTCCGCCACGACCCAGCGGATTTCCGGGCTGACGAAGCGGAGCCGCTGGTGCTGGGCCACGAAATCCGAGGTTATGCCGAAAATCGAGGTCGACCCGATCACGGTCTCGGGCACGGGCAAAAGCTGCGGCGTGAGGGGCTGTCCGGAAAGGAAGTACTGCCGCCAGCCCGCGTAGGGTGAATTCTGAGGGCTGAGTCCGAAGCCAGGGGGCAGAAAGACGGAGATTGCGGAAGTGAAGAGGCCGGAAGCGTTCAGCCCCACATTGCCATGGGTGAAGCGGATCCCGGCCACCTCAAGGCGGCGCGCCTCGGGCTCGGAGGAGGTGAAGACGTTGGTCCCGCCGGTGTAGCGGGCGTCGCCGTTGGTGAGCAGCTCGACCGGCAGCTCGGATCCGTTGCCATAGGTGAAAGCCGGATGATCGGTCAGCACCCCCGCCCCGGTGGAAACCGCCAGGGTGCTGGCGATTGCCCCGACCGAAAGTGATCCGGGAGCGGGGTTGTTGTCGATCGCGTCGAAGGTGGTGGGCACATCGCCAAAGAAGAGCTTGCCGTTGAAATGGAGCAGCCGGGTGAAAGTGGTCTGGATGGGCGGCAGCAGGACTTCGGTGGAGGGGATGACCTCGATATGGCCGGCCACGACCCGCACCCGGTAGGTGCGGCCGGGTGAGTTGAGCTGCTCGCCGGGGGCCGGGCGAAGCTGGACAGTGCGGCTGAAAGCGAGCTCGTAAGGCCGCCGCGGATCGCTGCCGGTGAAGTTGAGGAGGTTGACCGAGGCGGTCAGCCGGGAGCTTTCCAGCGGCACCGAGCGGCCCGTGCCCGACTCGATCAGCTCGACGTCGAAAACAAGCCCGATGGTGGTGAGGCTCGGCGATGGGGCCAGGAAGCCATCGTAGCGCCGGGCGAAGAGCGAGACCTCCACCGGGATGGTGTCGCGGCCATCCACGGTATCGATGAGGTAATTCCGGCCGTAGGCGACGCCGGTGGTTTCAAGGATGACATTGCGGGCGGAGTCGCCGCTCACGAGGCTGGTGAAGTGGTAGAGGGGGCGGGGCGACGAAAACCCATTGGCCTGAATAACGTAGGACTGCGACGTGCCCTGAGGCCGGCGGGCGATCTCGACGTGGATCCGGTAGGGGGCGCCCGGCTCCAGGGTCACCCCGGTGGAGGGGCGGAGGGCGACGGTATAGGACCGGGTGCTGATGAAGAAAGAGATCGAGACCAAGGCCGTCGCGCTGAAGTGGGTGGCGCCCGGATTGCCGGCTTCATCATAGATGGGGACGAAGGAGTCGTCGGCGGCGCGGAGCGAGTAGCGCAGGCGGTAGTCCCAGTTGCCGTTGCCGGTGTGGGTGACCGACAGAGAGCCGTTGACGGCGTGTCGGTTGTAGGCGGGGCCGGGGTTGTCGATGTCCGAGGCAATGACGTAGCCCCCTTCGTTGGTGATGGAAAAGGTGCCAATGCTGTCGGCCCGGAGCACACTGCCGCAGCAGACCGCCAAAAGCGGAAAAAACCAGAGGAACCGGCGGTATCCGGGCCGGCGTGAGGAAAGGAAGGATCGTGCCATGGCTGATGGGGTCGATTACGAAGGCTGCAAAGGTTTATCGCAGGCGTGCAATCCCGCGCTACACTCTTTTTGCTGAACAACCGATGTATTCTATCGAACCGATTCCTCCAGATTTGAACCACCGGCCGCTAAAAACGCCGCCGGGCTCGCCCCGAAGCCCAATCCCACGTCGACCCCTCCGAAGTGCCCGGCTCCGCTGCTGACGACAGCCCCGGCGATACCGGCCCGACCGGCGGCGGCTGGCTGGCCGGGGCCAAATCCGGCGATCAGCAGGCTTGGTCGCACGCCTTCGAAGCATTGTGGCCCATCGTGCTCGCAACCGCCTCCCGAACGCTCCCCAACCCAGCCGATGCGGAGGAAGCGGCCGCCACCGCGCTGGCCCACCTGCAGGAGAAACTCGCCCTCGTCGGCACCGAAGCCGAGTGCCGGGCGCTCGCGGTCGTCATCGCCCGCCGGGCCGCCATTTCCAAACTGCGCAGCCTCAGCGCTGAAAAACGCGGCGGCGGCGACGCCGGAATTCCTCTCTCCCACCACCCGGAAATCGAGGCCCGTGATGCCACCGATGCGGGGCTGCTCCTCGATCTCGACGCCTACCTGCGGACGCTCCCGGAGGAAGACCGCCGCCGGCTGGAGCTGTTCTTCATCGAAGGCTTCACCTCGGGAGAAATCGCCGAGCTGGAAAACAGCCCGGCCGCCACTGTTCGCACGCGGGTTTTCCGCACCCTTGAGGGACTGAGAAAAACTTCCTCCCGCTGGGAGCAAATCCGGAACAGGGCCGCCCCGGAAGGCGATTAAATCCATAGAACGTTCGCTCCACCGATGCGCTTCCCTTCATGAAAGCCTCCTTCGAGGACCTCGCCGCACGAATCTGGGAGGGCTCGGCCACCCCCGAAGAAATGACCGCGTTCCGCCGCCGGATCGAGGCCCATCCCCGGGAAATGGAGGATTGGCAGGCCATCGAGCAGGAGTTCACCACCTTGGACCGGCTCCTGCCCTTGGTGCGGACTTTGCAGCAATCGCCGCGCATTCCGGCGGAAGCGTCCGGTCCGTCAAGCCGGCCGCTCATCGGGCTACTCGGGGCGACGGGAAGTGTACTGGCGGCACTCTGGGTCTTTTTCTCCCTGCAATGGATGCCGCCTCCCCTGCCCCACGGGGCCGGACCTGCGGTGGCCCGGGAGGTGGCTGCGATTGCCCTGCCCTTGGACCGGTTGGCGACGGAATTTCCGTTCGTGGCGGCCCACACCCACCCACCGGTTGTCCTCTACGGCCCGGGGGGGCGGACGCGGTTCCTCCAGCCCCCGATCGACTGGTGGGCGGAGGATCCGGAGGCCAGCTACGACATCACCCTAAAAATTCCCGGAAACACAACCGCAGGCGTGCTTCACGCGCGCGGGGTCGTGCCCCCGGTGCCCTTTGCCAAGCTGGCTGGCCCGGAAGGCTCGCCGTCGCTCCTCCCGCAAACCCGGTACGTTCTGCGGGTGCAGCGTTCCGACAATCCCCGGATCGGCGTCACCCGCCGCTTTGCCACCGCGCCAGCGGAGGAAACCATCGCCCTGCCGCCCGATCCGGAAGCGCGTCTCACCGCCGCCCGAAAGGCTCTCTTCGCCGATCCGCCGCATCCGGCCGACAGTTGGCTCCTCCTGCGCGCCCTTCCCCCCGAAGTCTGGTTCTCTGAAGCGGCCCTGCGCCTCCGACTTCTCGCCGCCCGCGATCTCGGCCTCCGCCTCGAATACGAACAAGCCGTGGAAGCCATCGCCCGCATCCAACTCAACTCCAGCATCCCCCTGAGCACAATTCCCTGAAGCCGGGCCGCCAGCCGCACATCGGCATCAGCCCACCGTCGTTTCCGCCCAAAGCATCACCGGAGTGGCGGCAGTCCAGGCCTCCGACTTTGCGGGACGACACTCCCCAAAGCCTCGGTCGGCACCAGGTTCATTGCCCCGGTCGGACTGCTTCCGGATTTCTGCCATACCAGTCCACTCTGCGGGTGACATACATGACCGCGGCGAGGGCGGCGAAGAGTCCGAGGGTGCCGAGCAGCAGGGCGTGGTCGCGGAGCTGCAGGATCACGAACACAACCGCGTAGATCAGCGCCAGCAACCCGGCGATGATGAGGGTGCGACGGCCGGATTTGAGCACGGCCAGGGAATACCCGCTGATCAATCCCCAGGATAGGAAGGCCGCCGCCAGGTAGGCCAGGCCGAAGCCGACGAACTCCGAAAATGACAGCAACCCGAGGAAGAACAGGCATAGCGCCGCACCCACCATGATGTATTGGAAAGGATGGATCCGCATCCCGGCCACCACTTCGAACAGAAAATAGGTCGTGAAGACCAGGACCAGGATGAGCACGGCATACTTGGTGGCGCGCTCCACACTGCGGTAGCTGTCGATCGGGGGCACAAACCCGACTCCGAAAAAGGAGGCCCGAAACGGGTCATGGCTGAAGTTGTCCTCCTCCTTCCATTGCTGGGGATAGGGGCGTCCATAGTGGGAGACCTGCCAGAGGGCGGAGAAGCCGTCGGGACCGATTTCCCGGGTCTCGGGAAGAAAAGCGCCGCGAAAGCCCGGATCGGGCCAGTCCGAGGTCAACGCCACGGTCGTCCGAACGCCCACCGGAGCAAAGAGCAGCTCCCCGCTCCCATCCATCGGCAGGCGGATCGAAAACGGCACCTCGCCCCCGCGCCAGTCCACCGCACCGGCAGCCGCGGTCACGCCGTTGCCGAAGAGCGTTCCACGGGCGCCCGGCATCATGACGATGGCTTCATCGCCGAGCCGCAACACCAGTTCCTCGCGGGTCCCACGCAGATCGCTCACCCCCAGGGAGACGGCCGCATCCTCCCAGAGCCAGTCCGCCCCGGCCAAGCCCAGGGCTTCCACCTCCGGAGGAGAAAACACCCCGCTCAGCTCCAGCACCCCACGGTACACAATCGCGTCATAGATTCCGCGGTAACGGCGCTCGGACAGGACTTCCCCGCTGATCTCCAACGTGCGGGGCAGAAAAAAAGCCCGCCGAATTTCGATTCGCTCCGGCACCCCGCGCTCCCCGGCCACCCGCGCCGGCACGGCCGGCAGCCGCACCCGATAGGGCACGACCAGAACCGGCCCCACGACCGTCTGTGCTCCGCCCCACGACTGGGTGATCTCCCGGACTGCTTCATCCCTCCGCGCCAACCGCTCATCCAGCACGGAGCCGATCATGATCATTGGAATTAGGAGCAGACCGATGAGGACCCCCACCACCACGAGCTTGAAGAGGACGCCGCTCTCCCGGCTCAAAACTGCTGAAGATGGTGAAAGCGGTGATGGCCGGACCATGGGGGACGCTTTCCCGTTCGTTCGCGGCGGCCAAGCCTGCCCCGCCAACCTCAAGTGGCTCGGGGTCGGCCGGCAGGGCGAGCATTCCGCTTTCCTTCGCTACGGCGGCCTTGCAGAATCCGGGCCGGCTTTGAACCTCGAGCCCGCAGCCACCCGAAAAAATCTTGCGACTTCATCCCCCTCCCACGGGTTTTTCTTTCAGAGATGCCACCGGCCTCAGATAACCCGAACCCAGGAAATGACCAACGCCGCCCGTTTCGAGGCCTTCATGCGATCCTACCAAGACATGGTCTACTCCACCGCTTACCGCCTGCTCGCCAACCATGCCGAAGCTGAAGACATTTCCCAGGAGGTCTTTCTCAAAGCCTACGACCACTTCGACTCCATCGGAGACAGCCCCACCGCCGGCGGCTGGCTCAAAACCGTCACCACCAACCGCTGCCTCAACCACCTCTCCCGCTACCGGAAACGCTGGCGCTTCTTTTCCGATTTGCGCCGGGAGGACGACGATGCCGCCGATTTCGAATCCACCGTTCCAGATGAACTACCCGACCTCGCCCCAGGCGAATCCGCCGACCGCAAGGAGCTTCTCGAACAGGCGCTCGCCGGCCTCCCGCGCGACCAACGCGTCGCCGTTGTCCTCTACCACCTTGATGGCATGGCCTACCAGGACATCGCCGACCGCCTCAACATTTCCCTCAGCAAAGTGAAAACCGACATCATGCGCGGCCGCCAGGCCCTGCTCGCGCGGCTCCGCCCCCGCCAGGAAGAATTGGGCTTTTCCTCATGAACCACGAACCCAACAACCCCCGCCCCGACGCACCGGACCGCCTCGGCCGTGCCCTGCGCGACCTGCCGCCCCTGCGCGCCCCGGCCACCCTCACTCCGCGCGTGATGGCCGCCCTCGCCCGGCGCGAAAGCGCCTGGTGGCGGCGCCCCGTGCCCTCCTGGCCGCTGCCGGCCCGCGCCGCGCTCTGCGGTTTCGGGGCCGTGGTCCTCACCCTTCTCATCTTCGTCCAGCCCCAGGTCTTTTCTTGGATCGGGCAGACCCACATCGCCCAAGGGCTGCTCCAAGCCGGCAGCCAGGTTCTTCAAACCGTGACCACTCTCGCCAGCCTCGCGGGCGCCATCGGGCTCGCCCTGCAAAAGGCGGCCGGACCGGTTTTTCTCCTCTCCCTCGGGCTCACCGCCGTCCTCGCCCTCGGGCTCTACGGCCTCCTCGCAGCCACTCGAAGCAGTTGCCGCTTCCTGGCCCTCCCTTCGCCCCTGCAATGACCACGCATCCCTCCTCATCGCTGCCACGCCTTCTCCTCGCCATCGGCGCTTCCCTCGGCCTTTGCTTCGCCTCCTTTGCCGAAACCGTGGCGGAGACACCCGCCGCTCCGGAAACCGAAACGGAGGAAATCACCGAGTCCACCGTTCCGGCGCCCACAGCGGAATCCTCCGATCCCGCGGACCTGGATGAAACAGTCGAGGCACCCTCCGCCGCCAGCGAGGATGCGCCGCAGCCCGGCGAAACCCGTCCCCAACGGTCGCGCAAATCATCGGAGATCGTCTCCATTTTCAGTGACAGCCGCCACCCCGCGGGCAACCGCGTCTCCACCATTGTCACGATCATGGGCTCCGCCACCGTCGACGGCGAGGTCACCGGGGAGGTCGTTACCATCGGCGGCAACGCCGTCATCAACAGCCGCGTCGGCGGCGAGGTGGTGACCATTCTGGGCAATCTCACCCTCGGCCCCGAGGCGGATATCGGTGGGGAAATCGTAATTGTCGGCGGAAAGCTGGACGCCCATCCCGAGGCCCGCCTACCCGCGGAAGTGGTCGAGATTCCGTTCGGTCCCATTCCCGGGCTCGGCGGCTTGGGTCCGCTGCGGGACTGGGTGGTCAAAGGCGTTTTCATGGGTCGCCCGCTGCCCCACGATCTCGGCTGGGCCTGGCTGGTGGGCATCGTCCTGCTGCTGCTTTATGTCTTCTTTGCCATCCTCCTCAGAAAACCGCTTCAGCGCTGTGTGAACACCCTCGCGGAGCGCCCGGCCATGAGCATCGCGGCCGGCCTTCTCACCCTGCTCCTTTCCGGTCCGGTTTTGTTTGTGCTGCTGTCCACGGTGGTGGCGATTCCGTTAATCCCGTTTCTCCTCGCCGCCCTGTTCGCCGCCGCCCTCTTTGGAAAAATGACGTTGTTTGCCTACACCGGCGAACAACTCGGGATCCGGCACTCCCTGCCGCTGGCACTGCTCGTGGGAGGAGCGATCTTTCTCGTTCTCTACGCCGTCCCGGTGCTCGGCTTTCTGCTCTACGGCCTGACCGGTCTCTTCGGCCTCGGCGCGGTAGTCCTGGCCAGCCTCGACAACCTCCGCCACGAAGCCGGGGTTGCACCACCGCCGCCCCCGCCCGCGCCGCCCACGCCGCCCAGCCCTCCCCAGCCGGGATCCTCCGCCTACGGCGCTCCGGTTCCGCCGGTGCCGCCCGTCCCCCCGGTTCCGCCGCCCGCCGGCACGACCTCCGCGCCGCCGGACCCCACCCGAGCACCGACGGCCGGATTCGCCGCCGCCACCCCCGCCGCCGGCGGAGCACCCGAAGATCCGGCCGGTGTTCCGGCGCCCCCACCCCCTCCCGCCGCCCCAGCGGAATCCACCCCGGATTGGGCCCAAGCCATCCGCGCCGGCTTCTGGCTCCGCCTAGGCGCCACCGCGATCGACTTCCTGGTCGTCATGGGCCTGCTGATGGCCTTCGGACTCAGCTCCCGGTTCCTCCTCGCCTGGCTGCTGTACCACTTCATCTTCTGGACCTGGAAAGCGACTACCTTTGGCGGCATCGCTCTCAACCTGCAGATCGCCCGCCTCGATGGCCGCAAGGTCGATGCCGCCACCGCACTCATCCGGCTGCTCGGCTCCCTCATCTCCTTCGTCGCCCTCGGCCTGGGCTTTCTCTGGGCCGGCTGGACCCCAGAACGCCAGTCCTGGCACGATAAATTCGCCAATACGGTCATCGTCCGCCTCCCCAAGGGAACAAGCTTGGTTTGAATTTTTCAAAAAAACGCTAAAGGTTTTAATTCACTTGCCGAAAGACGTGATACCAACTTACCAAATCCAGCTCCAGACGATCATGTTTTTCGGTTACCTCGTTCGCCCCTCCATGCCCCCCACACCGCCGCTTTCATCGCTGCCGGAGTCATCTCCGCAAGTCACCCCACCCCGGCGGCAGGCCCTGCATGTCTTCCCGCGGCCCACGCTCAAGGCCCAAGTCTCCCGCGAGCGCATTGCCCGCTACTTCAAGCAACGCCCCGCCATCCGTCGCTGACCCATTTCGGAGCTGTTAGCTCGAATCGCGGCGGCCCTTCCGGGTCGCTTTTTTTGGTTCTCAACCCGGTGCGGACCCGCCGACCATCTCCGATCGCAAACCCGGCGATTGCCAACCCGCCCCGCATCGCCACGCTGGAAGCGATCATGGTTTCCCGCCGCGACAAACGCTCCGTCGACCTCCAGATCATCGCCGATTGGGTCGAGCCCGGCTCCCGGGTGCTCGACCTGGGCTGCGGCCGCGGCATCCTGCTCGAGCTGCTCACCCAGGAACGCAATGTCCGCGGGGTCGGGGTGGACATCAATGGCGACAAGATCATCCGCGCCATCCGCCGGGGGCTCTCCGTTTACCAAGGCGATCTGGAGCTGTTTCTGAAATCGTTTCCCGACGACTTCTTCGACCGCGTGATCTGCTCGCGCACGGTCCAGGAGCTGGCCCGACCGGCCGCCGTCATCCGCGAAGCCTTGCGGGTCTCGCGCCGCATGACCGTCGGTTTCATCAACCATGCCTACTGGCGCAATCGCATCAGCCTCGCGGTCCGGGGCGCCCGCCTCATCAACGAGGTCTACCCGGAGCCTTGGGAAGAGAGCCGGCCCTCCAATCCCGTTTCCGTGAGCGATTTCGTTGGCTTCTGCCGTCGCGAGGGCATCTCCATCAAACGGGCCGTGCATTTGCGCGGAGACTGGAAAACACCCTGCCGCCGGTTCGTTTCCTGGCGATGCGGTTACGCCATCTATGACCTCAGCCGCGGAAAGCCGGCCATCCCGGCAGCCGGCGCCGCCCGATGAGAATCACCGGCGGCTCGGCCCGCGGCATCCCGGTCAAGGCTCCCGCCCGTGGAAACGTCCGCCCCGCCACCGACCGCCTGCGCGAGGCGGTTTTTTCCAGTCTGGGCCCGCTCGCGGCCAATAGCGTGGTCGTCGATCTCTTCGCCGGCACCGGAGCCTATGGGCTGGAAGCCCTCAGCCGCGGCGCGGACCGGGTCTGCTGGGTGGAGAAAAGCCCCGCAGTCATCCGCACGCTTGAGGCCAACCTGGCCGCCGTCTGCCGCGCCATCGCCCGCCCGGCCGAAACGCGGATCCGCGCCGCCGACGCCCTTGCCTGGCAACCGCCGCCGGACCTGCGCCCCACCCTCGTCTTCGCCGATCCACCCTACGACCTGCTGGCCGTGGCCGCCCCCCGGCTCTTTGCCAACCTGCCGATCTGGACCGATCAACCCTCAGCCCTGCGACTGGTCCTGGAAATGCCGGGAGAATTTGAGCCGACCGCCCCCGGCTGGCGCTGCCTTCGCCGCCTCGGCAAAGGCCGCGGCCAGCCCACGGCCGGCATCTTCCAGCCCGAACCTGGCTGAGGCGGCCCGCCCGGCGCGGATCCCTGAGCACGAGCCCCGGAGGCCCCGGCCCTCGGAGGCAGCTTCAGCCTCATCAACAAGGCCGACTTGGAGACACCGCATCCTTTCAATGATTGAAGTTTGACTTTGGCAAAAATTTAAATATTCTCATTCTTCACTTCGTACATAACCAAAAACACAAACAGCCATGAACCACCCTATTGCCTCTGTCTCGAAACCCCAGGCCACCCTTGCTCTGCTTCTGAGCCTTTGCCTGCTCCTCCTCGCCGCCCCAGTCCAGCTGGCGGCCGGTATCATTTCCACCTCCGATGCGCTTGCGCTTGAAACCAACCCCGCCCGCGAAGCCGTCGACGCTTGGCTGCAGCGCGATGAGGTGGCCAAACAACTGGTGGTGCATGGCGTCTCCCCCGAGATGGCCCGCGCCCGCGCCGCGGCCATGAGCGATGAAGAAATCGAGCAAATGGCTGCCGCCATCGAAGACTTGCCGGCCGGCGGCAGCATCATCGCCATCCTCGGCATCACTTTGCTGGTCCTGATCATTCTCCACTTCACCGGTGCGGTGAAGATTTTCCGCTGAGTGCCATTCCCGGCCCTGTGATGCCGGCTGGTCAGTCTCAGCGCCCGTGCGGCCTGTCGAGCCTTGTGCTCGCGGCCGCCGTTTTCTTTGGGCCGGGTTGCGCGATCGGCCCGCAGCTCAAGGTGGCAAACTTGGCCGAGTCCCCGTCGGTGGAATTGCGGGCCGTCCCGCACCACCCCCAGGGAGACTTTTATTGCGGCCCGGCCAGCCTGCTCAGTGTGCTCGACCATGCCGGCGTGGAAACCGGGCTCGATGAGGTCATGGCCAGAGTTTATCTGCCCGACCGGGAAGGCAGTCTGCAAATCGAGCTGCTCGCTGCCACCCGGCACTTCGGGCGGATCGCCTACCTCCTGCCGCCCGATCCCGGCGCCGTGTTGGCGGAGATCGACCGGGGCCGGCCGGTTCTGGTCCTGCTCAATCTGGCCATCCCCGACCGCCCTCACTGGCACTATGCCGTGGTCGTCGGCTATGACGCCACCCGCAACACGCTGATTCTCCGTTCTGGCGACCATGTCCGCCTCGTGGAACCGGCTCGCAGTTGGAATCGTCAGTGGACCTGGGCCGGCAGCTGGGCGATGGTGGCGCTGCGCCCCGGCGAACTCCCGGCGGCCCCGGACCGCACCCGGCTCCTGCGGGCGTTGGCAGACTTCGAACGCCAGGCAGATCCCGAAGCCGCGGGCACTGCTTGGGAGGCGGCCCTCGAGTGGCAACCCGAGGAGCCGCTGGCCTGGCTTGGCCTCGGCAACAGCCACTACCGCCGGCAGGACTGGGCCCGGGCGGCCTCCGCCTATACCCATCTCCTCGAGCTCGACCCCGACCACCTTCCGGGCCGGCTCAACCTCGCCTCCACTCTCGCCCGCCAAGACCGCCCCTCCGAAGCACTCCAAGTGCTGGAAAGGCACCGACCCGACCCGTCCAGCCCGCTGGCTGCGCCGTGGCAAACGCTGCATGACGAACTGACAGCCGCTGGCGAAGCAACCGCCGGGCGTTGAGACAGCCTGGCCGCATTTATCGGCCCGCAACGAGGGCTCAGTTGCGGTCACGAACCATTATGGAGTGAGGTTTTTCTTGCCACTCATCTACATTTTGGATCGATTGGCACGGGTTCCTCCCCGTTTCTTCCTTCAATCCGCCACCCCATCAATCCCCATGCCACGTTGCCTGCCCCACTTTTTCCGCATTCAATGCGTCGCCTTTGTAGTCGCGCTTTGCTCGTCCCTTCCTCAGTTGGCCGCCCAGGCTCCTCAGATTACGGGCTTCGCTCCCGCCAAAGCAGCGCCCGGTTCTGTCGTCGAGATCCAGGGAAACCATCTCTCCGAAACCGAAGCCGTCTTTTTCTTCGATGAAAAGCTGACTCCGGTTCCAGCCGCTTTCTCATCCGGCACCAATGGCGAACTCTTGGTCACGGTACCAGAAATCAGCCTAACTCACCTCCTTCCCGAACCCGTCAGCAAAATCATGGTGATCACCGCAGAAGGAGCCACCGTGACCCTGCCCGCAACTACCAAGGAGGTGACGGGCACGGAGGTCCGCGTTCCCATGGTCAGGTTTTACCGAGTCGTGGATGGAGGGGTTTTCGTCGATGTATCAGGGGGCACGGCTGTCATTGTTGTTGAATCGGGAGGCGCCGCATTGATTGCTCCGGGCGGCCTGAAAGCCGTCTTTGCCGACAACCTCGCCACCATCGGTTTTACCGATCAAATCTCGCCGTGGCATACTTTCGTCACTTCACCGCTCTCCCTTTTCCAGGACCTCGAAGAACCGCCGGCACAGGCGCTGCCGACCCCCGGAGTGAAGGCCAGCATCGTTCCCGCCCTGTTCGAAATTGCCCGGCTGCCAAGAATCACCAGCCCGGAAACGGCACACGGCATGATCGGCGAGCCTTTCTCCTTCCTTGTGACCACTGATCGTCCGGACGACCCCACGCTGACCTTTTCGGCCTCCGGATTGCCGGACGGCCTGTCCATGGAGAGCACGACCGGTTTGATATCAGGAACACCCTCCGCTCCGGGAAGTTTCCAAGTGGAGCTAAGTGTCGACCAAGAGTATGGCACCACCGCAACAACACTTTTGATTCACATCGCTTCAACGGGAGCGCCGATCCCGTCCTACCTTCCTCCGGTTGTGGCGACCAGCGGCGTTGAACTCGAGATTCAGCTCGTCGCCTCCGGTGCTCCCGAAAGTTTTGACATCGTAGACCTGCCTCCCGGCCTTGCCCTGGATGCGGAAACCGGTCTGATCACGGGCAGTCCGACCGAGGCCGGCATTTACCCCCTTCACTACTCCGCGTCCAATGCCTCGGGAACCGGGTTTGCACAGGTTCTTGTTCTGGTCGACCACCAACAGCCGCTAATCGAATCGGTTTCCCACCATATGGC
>REEB01000072.1 GCA_007695295.1 Puniceicoccaceae bacterium | reverse complement strand
CCTTTTCTGGGATCGGTTCTGGCGCGAATACAACCGGCGGGTCGCACCGCGTTGAAGCCTGATTGCGTGCGGAGACGAAGCCGCTCCGTCGTTCCGCTACGACGGGAGGGGGGGCAGGGCCAGCGAGTAGCGGAAGCGCGGTGCGCTTTCGGGGGAGGCGGCGTTGCGGCGGGGGGACGAAGCCGCTCCGCGGCTCCGCTACGACGCAGGGGGCGCTCGGTGATCGCGCCCTACCTTGGACGCGGGTGGCACGGTCGTGCGGAAGCGCGGAGCGCCTTCGGGGGAGGCGGCGTTGCGGCAGGAGGGACGAAGCCGCTCCGCGGCTCCGCTACGACGAAGGGGGGCTCGGTGACCGCGCCCTGCCTTGGGCGCGGGTGGCACGGTCGTAGCGGAAGCGCGGAGCGCTTTCGTGGGAGGCGGCGTTGCGGCGGGGGGGACGAAGCCGCTCCGCGGCTCCGCTACGCAGGGGGCACGGGGTCCATGTGAGTCGTCGTGGGAATTTGGTTACGAATTTCCCGCGGCCGCGGGGGCAGTGGGGTTGGGGATCGATTGGGTTGGCGGGGGAGGGTCGCGGGGCAAACCTACTCGCTACGGGCTGGCGGGGGAAAGCGGGGCTGTTGGGAGATCGGCGAGCCAGGCAAGCAGCTCGGGGGCGACGGCGGCGGGGGTGAGGCCGGCGAAGCCGGGGGGTGCGGCGTGCGTGTGGACGTGCGGGTAGGGTGGGGCCCAGACGGCCGGGTCGGTGGGGCCGAAGAGCAGGAAGCAGGGCAGGCCGAGGGCGGCGGCGAGGTGGGAGACGCCGGAGTCGTGGCCGAGAAAGGCGCGGGCGGAGGCGAGGCGGTCCGTCAGCTCTTGGGTGTTGGCGGGTTGCTGAAGGGTGTCGCCGGGAGGAAGGGCTGCGCTGAGCCGCGGGGCCAAGGCGTTCTCGGCGGGGCCGAGCAGCCAGTGGACCCGCGGAAGGGGGAGGCGGCCGCGAAGCTCCAGCCAATTGGCCAAGGACCAGTTTTTGGTGCGGCTGCCGCTGCCGGGATGGATGATGACGGGGGGCGGCCCGGTTTCGGCGGGGGTGAGCGGGGCGGGCCGGCGGAAGTTGACCGGTTCGAAGCGTTCTCCGGGGAAGACGCCGTGGAGGATGAACGCGGCGGCGGGCTCGCCAGTGGCCGGTCGCGGCGGGAGGTGGAAGTGCCTGCGGTCGGGGCGGTGCCCGGAGGCCGGCGGCGTGAGGGTGAGGCCGAGTCCGGAGAGCAGCTCGGCGAGGGGGTCGCCCGGGGTGCTGAGAAAAGAGACCACCGTGGAGGCGGAGGCGAGCAACCGGTTGAAGGCGGGTTCGTGGGAGGGCTGGCCCGCGAAGAGCGGAGCGAGGGCGGGGTGGTCGAGATCCCACCAATGGTGGATGCAGTCCGGCGCGAGTGCGGCGAGGGCGCGGTGGCGGGCGGGGGCGACCAGATCGACGCCCCGGCCGGTTTCGCGGGCGAGGCGCCGCAGGAGCGGAAAGGTCAGGATGAGGTCCCCGAGGGCGCCTCCGCGAAAAACCACCGCCGGGCCCATGGGGTCAGCGTCGGCGGGGTCGCCGCACCCCTTGGGTGTCATCCGGCTCGAGGGTCAAACCGTGGCCTTCGTAGCGGGTGAGGGCGAGAGAAGCGGTGCCCCAGCGCACCTTGACCTCCATCTTCAGGGGCAGGCGGAGGGGATCATCCGAAACCCAGAGCGAGAGGGAACCGCCCTGGTCCAGAAACCGGATCGACTCTTCCTCGTTCGGAATTTGCATCGGCTCGAGCAGCAGCGCCCGGTGCCGGCCGAGGGGGGAGGTCACTTCGACCGGGCCCGCGACGGAAAGGTTGAGGCCGTAGAGGCGGCCGCCTTCGACGACCTTGATGGGAACGATCGTGCCGGGCTGGAGTTCGCGGTGGCGGAGCAGGAGGATGGCCGAGAGCAGGTCGAGGGGTTCGCGATCGGGGAGGGGGCGGTCGGCGGTGCGGTCCGGCCGGTGGTGGTCGACATGGCGGACGAGGCCGGCCTGGCGATCGATGGTGGTGGCGTAATGGGTGTCGCGGGCGCCGTAAACCCCCTCGGTCTCGAGGGAGAGGAGGCGGGGGGCGGAAGTGTCGATGCGGGCGACGGTTTCGGACTCGACGGTGTAGAGGGCGCGGATGAGCCCCTGGGTGGAGGCGGTGGTGCGGACCTCGAGATTGGGCTGGGCGGAGGAGCCCTTGGCGGTATCGACCTGGACCTTGCCGGCATTGCCGAAAAAGCCCCAGCTGATGCGGAATTCGAACGATTCTCCGGGACCGAGCCGGGGGTGGGTTTCCGGCCCCGCGGCGGCGAGCGGCGGCAGGAAGAAGAGCGGAAGGGCGAGAAGAGAAAGACGGCGAATCATGATGGGTCGGGTCGGGAGCTGGAAAGCAGTGCCGACAGGGTTGGGCCCGGGTCAGTTCCCCGGGCGCACGGCCGCCGGGAAAACCGCGTTCTCCGGCTTCCGGCCCTCGGCGAAGGCGGTGATGTTGGCGATGGTGGTGGCGGCGATGTTTTCGAGGGCCTCGCGGGTGAAGTAGGCCTGGTGGCCGGTGATGACGACATTGGGGAAGGTGGTCAGCCGCATGAAGACATCATCCTTGATGATGGTGGCGGAGAGATCCTCGAAAAAGAGGTCGGCTTCCTCCTCGTAGACATCGAGCCCGAGGCCGGCGAGCCGGCCGGACTTGAGCGCCTCGATGACGGCCGATGTATCCACGAGACCACCACGGCTGGTGTTGATGAGAGTGGCGCCCGGCTTCATGCGGCCGAGCGACTCCTGGTTGACGAGGTGTTTGGTCTGGGGAAGGAGGGGGCAGTGCAGGCTGACGATGTCGCTCTCCGCGAAGAGTGACTCGAGGTCGGTGTAGGTCGTGCCGAGGGCGGCGACCTTCGGATCCTCCCGCACATCGTGGGCGAGCACCCGGCAGCCGAAGCCATGGGCGATGCGGGCGAGGACGGCGCCGATTTTGCCGGTGCCGACGATGCCGAAAGTTTTGCCGTGGAGGTCGAAGCCGAGAAGCCCGTCGAGGGAGAAATTGCCCTCGCGGACGCGGTTGTAGGCGCGGTGGATGCGGCGGTTGACGGCTTGGAGGAGGGCGATGACATGCTCGGCGACGGCGTAGGGGGAGTAGGCGGGCACGCGGACCACGGTGAGGCCGGCACCCTCGGCGGCATCGAGGTCGACCTGGTTGAAACCGGCGCAGCGCAGCGCGATCAGCTTGGTGCCGCCGGCGGCGAGGGCCTCCACGACCGGGGCGGTGATCCGGTCGTTGACGAAGACGCAGACTGCGGGGAAATCCGCGGCCAGCGGCACGGTTTCCTCATCGAGGGCGGGGAGGAAGTAGACCAGCTCATGGCCCTGCTCGCGGTTGGCGGCGTCGAGGAAAGAGCGATCGTAGGCCTTGGTACTGAAGACGGCGGTTTTCATGGCGGCACGGCCACTTTGCACGCCGGTGCGCCGGGGAGCAAGCCCTCGCCCGGATCGGGCCGCGGGATCGACCTTGCCTCGGGTATAAAAACCGCCAGCGTGGCCGGCCATTGATTCACGGATATGGCCACCTGCGTCCTCCTTCCCCTGACCCGCGAAAAGAGCGGGCACCTCACCCTCTCCGCTGACCTCGCCGGGAAGACCCTCCGGCTGATTCTCGACACCGGGGCCGGGGTCACCGCAGTGGATCCCGGCGTGTTGAAGTCTCTTGGGCTGAGCTTGGTTTCACGTTCGCGCAAGAGCGGCGGGGTCGGATCGAGCACCATGAACCTGACCCGCGTTCGCGAGCATGATCTGCGGCTTGGGGGGCTGGATCTTTCCGGCATTCGGCTGATGGCGCTGGATTTCACCCACGTCAACGAAGCCCTCGCCCGGGAGAAAGTGGCGCGGATCGACGGAGTGCTCGGAGCGGATGTGCTCTGGAAACTGCATGCGCAGATCGATTACCGCCGCCAGTGCCTGCTGCTGCTTTCCTGAAGCCGCCGGCCGGCGTTGCCGAAGGCGGATGCAAAGCCGCTTGACCGGCCGCGAAGGGCGGGGGGATGATGGCGGCCGGATCCGGGAACCCCTGTCATGAAACGCTCCGCCATCAACCGCATCGTCCGCGAAGCCAAAGCGGCCTTTGCCTCCGCCGGCTGGCACCTGCCGCCCGAGCCGCGCTGGGATGTGACGGACTTCGGGCGGGGTGATTTCGACTGCTGCGGCCTTCTGCTTGTGAACCTGGCCGAGGAGCCGGAGTATTGTGAAAAGCTGATGTATGCGCGGGAGGGCCAGCTCACTCCCATGCACACCCACCGGTTGAAAAAAGAGGACATCATCGCGCGGCACGGCCGCCTCGCGCTCGAGCTCTGGCCGGGGCCGCCCGCGGAGAAGCTTCGCGGAGAACGCTTCCGGGTCTCCGTCAACGGCGGTCCCCGCGAGCTCGAGGCGGGCGGGTTGCTGGTCCTGGAAGCCGGCGAACGGGTCACGCTGACGCCGGGGATTTACCATGCCTTCCGGCCCGAGGGGGGTCCCTGCGTCATCGGGGAAGTTTCGACCGCCAACGACGACCTCAACGACAACATCTTCGCCGATCCGGACATCGGGCGTTTTCCAGGAGTCGAAGAGGACGAACCGGCGGAGGTGCGGCTGGTGAGCGACCGGCCGGCGACCGGCCCGGGCGGAGCGCGCCATGGGTAAGCCGGAGCGGATGCGGCTGCTGGCCGGCGGGTGCTGGTTGGTCGACCACGTCAAAGTGATCGACCGTTACCCGGAGTTGGACGGGCTCTGCCGGATCGAGGGGGAGTCGGTCTGCAACGGCGGCGGTCCCTTCAACCTGCTCGTCGATTTGGCGCGGATGGAGGCCCCCTTCGAGCTGCACGCGACCGGGCTGGTCGGCGAAGACGACAACGGGCGGTTCATCCTCGAGCTGTGCCGTCGCCACGGCATCGATACAAGCCGGTTGCGGACGACGACCGCGGCCCCGACCTCCTACACCGACGTGATGAGCGAGCGGACCTCGGGGCGGCGGGTCTTTTTCCACCAGAAAGGCACCAACGCCATCGCCGGGGAGAAAGACTTCAGCTTCCGGGGAATCGCGTCGGGCCATTTCCACTACGGCTACCTCTTGCTGCTCGACCGGATGGATGAGCCCGGGGAGGACGGCCTGACGGGGGCGGCGCGGTTGCTGCGGGCGGCGCGGGCGGCGGGCCTGACGACCTCGGCGGACCTGGTGACGGAAGTGTCGGCGCGCGTGCCGGCGGTGGTGAAGCCCGTGGTGCCCTTCGTGGATCTGCTCTTTCTGAATGAGGCCGAGGCCGGGGCGGTGCTGGGCCGCGACCTGCGGCCGGGGGGGCGGCCGGACCTGGCGGGCTGCGCGGCGGCCGCGGAGGCGATCCGCGGATTGGGGGCGCCGGGCTGGGTGGTGCTGCATTTCGCGGAAGGTGTGGTGGCGGCGGGGCCGGGCGGCCGGTGTCTGCGGCAGGGGGCGGTGCGGCTGCCCCGGGAGCGGGTGGCCGGAGCGGCCGGGGCGGGCGATGCGCTCGCGGCCGGAGTTCTGTCCAGTTTCCTGCAGGGCCGGCCGATGGAGACGGCCCTCCGCGAAGGAGTGGCGGCGGCGGCCGCCTGCGTGACCGACCCGACCACCTCCGGCGGCCTCCGACCGATCGCGGAATGTCTTGAACTTTTGGATACCCATGGGGCGGTCGAGCTGACGGCGGAGGCGCGGGCATGAAGCCCGCGGCGCCGCAGGAGGCCGGTCCGCCGCCGGATTGGCTGGAGGAACTGGCGCGGCGACTGCCCGCGGGCCGGGTGCTGACGGCGCCGGAGGACCTGGAGCCCTATGCCTTTGACGGCACCGCCGCGCTGCGGACGCGGCCGGCCGCGGTTGTGATGGCGCGGACCCGCGACGAAGTGGCCGCCACGGTGCGGTTTGCCGCGGAGCGGAAAATCCCCTTGGTCGGGCGGGGCAGCGGCACCGGCCTGAGCGGCGGCAGCGTGCCGGTGGCGGGCGGACTGGTGCTCTGCCTGGCGCGCATGAAACGTATCCTGGAAGTGGATGCGGCCAACCTCACCCTGAGCTGCGAGCCCGGGGTGTTGACGGCGGAAGTGGCGGCGGCGGCGGAGCAGGCCGGGTTGTTTTACCCGCCCGATCCCGGTTCGATGAAAATCTCCACCATCGGCGGCAACGTGGCGGAAAACTCGGGCGGCCTGCGCGGGCTGAAGTACGGCGTGACCCGCGACTACGTGCTCGGGCTGGAAGTGGTGCTGGCGGATGGCTCGGTCGTCTGGCTCGGCAACAAATGCGTCAAAGACGTGGCCGGGCTCTCACTGAAAGACCTCTTCATCGGATCCGAGGGCTGCCTCGGGATCATCACCCGGCTGCTGCTCAAGCTGGTGCCGAAGCCGCCGGCGCGGCGGACCCTGCTCGCCCTGTTCGGATCGATGGAAGCGGCGGCGGAAACCGTTTCCGGCATCATCGCGGCCAAAATCATCCCCTGCACCCTGGAGTTTCTCGACCGCACCACCATCGGCGCGGTGGAAGCCCATGCCCGCATCGGCCTGCCCACCGAGGTGGCGGCGCTCGTCCTGATGGAGACGGACGGTCATCCCGCGGTGGTGGAGGAGGAAGCCGAAGGGATGGCGACGATCGCAAAAGCCAACGGCGCCTTGGAAGTCCGGGTGGCGGCGGACGAGGCGGAGGCGCTCCGGTTGGCGACGGCGCGCCGCTCGGCCTTTGCCGCCCTCGCCCGCATCCGGCCCACCACCATTTTGGAGGACGTGACCGTGCCGCGCAGCGAGCTGGCGACGATGGTGGCCTTCATTCAAGCGACGGCGGAGAAGCACGACCTTCGCATCGCCACCTTTGGCCACCTCGGCGACGGCAACCTGCACCCGACCATCCTCACGGATGAGACCAATGCCGCCGAGATGGAGCGGGTCGAGGCGGCCATCGGAGACATCGTGGACGAAACCCTCCGGCTCGGCGGCACCATCACCGGCGAGCACGGGGTGGGGCTGGCGAAAAAACCCTACCTGCGGAGCCAGCTCGGAGAGGAAGGCCATGCCCTCCTGCGCCGGGTGAAAGCCGCCCTCGATCCCGATGGCATTCTCAACCCCGGGAAAGTCCACGACTGATGCCTGATTCCGCGACCCAGGCCCGCGACGCCCAGGCCTCCCGCCCCGGACCGGGGGTTACCGGAGGCGCGCGGGGATTCCTGCACGACCTCGATTACTCCGTGGTGCAGCAGTGCATCCACTGCGGCATGTGCCTGCCGACCTGCCCGACCTATGACGAAACCGGTCTGGAGCGGAACAGTCCCCGGGGCCGGATTGCGCTCATGCGGGCGGTGGCGGACGACCGGATGGAAGTGACGCGCGCCTTCGGGGAGGAGATGTATTATTGCCTCGGCTGCCTGGCGTGCACGACGGCCTGTCCCGCGGGGGTGAACTATGCCGAACTCTTTGAACGGGCGCGGGCGGAGGTGGAGCGTCTCGGCGTGCTGGACCATCCCCGGCGGCGCTGGGTGCGGCGGCTGGTCCTGGGCGGCGTCTTCACCCGGCCGCGGCTGCTGCGCCTGCTTGGCCGACTGCTCTGGCTCCACCAGGCTTCGGGCGGGCAGTGGCTCTTCCGGAAACTCCGCCTGACCCGCCTGCTGCCGGCCTGGCTGCGGGAGCTGGAGCCGATGACGCCGCCGATCCGCCCCCGCTTCTCCGATCGCCTGATCCGGCCCATCGAGCAGCCGGCCGGCCCGCCCCGCCGGCGGGTGGCGGTGTTGACCGGCTGCGTGCAGGACCTCATCTACCCTGAAATCAACCGCGACACCGTGGACGTGCTCCTCGCCAACGGCTGCACGGTAGTTACTCCGCCGCTACAACCCTGCTGTGGCTCGCTGCACGCGCACAACGGCGACCTCGCCAACGCCCGTGGCCTGGCCCGCGCGATGATCTCGCTCTTCGAGGAGGAGCGCCTCGACGCCGTCATCACCAACGCGGCCGGCTGCGGCAGCCACCTCAAGCACTATGACCGGCTGCTGGCGGATGATCCGGAGTGGCGGGAGCGGGCCGCCGCCTGGTCGGCCAAGGTGCGGGACATCAGCGAGTTTCTTGTTGAAACCGGCTTCCGGGCGCCGCGGGGGGCGGCGGCGGACGGGCCCGGGCGGGTGACTTACCATGAGGCTTGTCATCTTTGTCATGGCCAGGGCATTACGCGGCAGCCGCGGGAGATCCTGAAGACCGTGCCGGGTCTGGAACTGGCGGAGCTGGCGGAGAGCACCTGGTGCTGCGGCAGCGCCGGGGTGTACAACATCACCCAGCCGGAGCAGGCGGCCAAACTGCTGCGGCGCAAGCTGGAGCGGATCGCCGCGGTGGGGCCGCGGGTGGTGGCGACGGCCAACCCGGGTTGCCTGCTCCAGTTGCAAAACGGAGCGCGGGCCGCGGGGGCGGCCTATGCCGTGGTGCACCCGGTCTCGCTGCTGGCGGCGGCCTACCGGGCCGAGCCGGCGGATTGAGCCAAAGTCGGACGGTGAACGAGCGCCCGCTCCATCGCCAGGAGCAGGAAAAGCCCGGCGGAAAACGCCGGCACGCACCAGAAGCTGATCATGAGCCCACCGAGGTCGCCCATCCAACCCATGACCCAGGAGGCGAAGGCGAAGCCCGGAATGCCGCCGCAGGAGAGGAGGATGAAAAGTGCGGTGGCGTCGACCGGGACGCGGTCGGCGGCGTAGGACTGGAGGCTCGGCCAGAAGCAGGCCACGGAGAGTCCGGCGAGGAAGAGCAGCAGGTAGAGCGGCCCGAGGCTGCCGGCAAACGGTATCAGGGCGGCCACTACGGTGGTGGCGGCGGCGGAAGTGAGGAGGAGCCGGCGGAGCCGCTGCTGTCCGACGAGCCAGGCGCTGCCGATGCGCCCGGCGATCATGCCGGTGGCGAAAAGCGCGGTGCCGAAGCCGCCTCCCCGCGGAGTGCCGCCGAAGTGGAGCTGGACGAGGCTGGCGCTCCAGAAGGTGAAGGCGCCTTCGGCCGCGCCGGCGAGAAACATCATGGGGAGAAAAAGCCAGAAACGCCCGCTGCGCAGGGCGGCGACCTTGTGGCCCGCGACCTCGCGCAGGGAGTGGCGGGGGGCGGGCGGGCCGGTGCGGGCCAGGAGCAGGAAGAGCGCTCCCGCGGCCATGGAGAGCACGCCGAGGCCGGCGATGACCGCGCGCCAGGAAACCTCCCGGGTGAGCAGATCGCCGGTGATGAGCACGGTGGCGAGCACGCCGACCGACCAGAAGGCATTGATGAAGTTGAGGTAGCGGCCCGAGTTGCCGGGATGCAGATCCTGGATGAGCGGGTTGATGAGTGCCTCTATGACTCCTCCGCCCACCCCCAGCACCGCCATCGCGATCAGGACCGCTCCGTAGGTCGGCGCGAAGCAGTAGACGAGCATGCCGAAGCCGAGCGCAAGGCAACTGACGCCGAGGGAAGGGGCCTTGCCCCAGCGTCCCGCGAGGGCTCCGCTGATCAGCAGGGTCGTGAGCAGCAGGACACTGCGGAGGGCTTCAAGACCGCCGCCGGCGGTGAGGGAAAACTGCATTTCCCGGGCCAGGATGACCAAGGCCACCGGCGTGACGGTGACACTGGCCGAGTAGGCGACGAAACCAGCCGCGGAGGCGGCATCCAGCGGCTGCAAGCCTTGGCGGGCGGGCGGTGGCGGCATCATCCGCGCAAGGCAGGCAGGGGAAGGTGGCACTGGCAATGCCGAAGCCGGGGTGCGGAGGAGGCGGCGAACTCAGGCACCGAGGGCGGCGATGCGGGCGGAGAGTTCGGCGGGGTTTTTGAAGAAGGCGGTGCCGGCGACGAAGGTGTCGGCCCCGTGGGCGTGGCAGCGGGGGGCGGTGGCGGCATCGATGCCGCCGTCGACTTCGAGGCGGAAGGTCAGGCTGCGGTCGAGGCGCTCGCGGTGGAGCCGGGCGAGTTTGTCGAGGCACTCCTCGCGGAAGGCCTGGCCGCCGAAGCCGGGCTGGACGGTCATGACGAGGACGAGGTCGACTTGGTCGAGGAGGGGGAAGGCCGCTTCCGCGGGGGTGTCGGGGTTGAGGACGAGACCGGTTTGTTTGCCGGCGGAGCGGATGTGCCCGAGAAGGGTGGCGTGGTCGAGATCGAGTTCGGCATGAATGCTGACCAAGTCGGCTCCGGCTTCGAGGAAGGCGTCGAGTAGGTCGGCGGGTTGATCGAGCATGAGGTGGACATCGAAAAAAAGCCGGGAGCGCCGCCGGAGGTCGCGGATGGTCTGGGGGCCGAAGGTGAGGTTGGGCACGAAGTGGCCGTCCATGATGTCGAGGTGCAGCCAGGAGACGCCGGACCGGTGGACGGTTTCGAGGGAGGCGGCGAGGTCGGCGTGGTCTCCGGCGAGGATGGACGGGACGAGGAGCGGGGGGTGCGGGGAAGGCGGAAGGGGCGTTGTCACCGGAAAAGCACTACCAGACATCGAGGACGGCCTGGGCGATGCGGCGGCCGAGTTCGTCGGCGAGCGGACTGAGGGCCTGGTATTCGGCGGGGATCTGGCCGTCGTCGGTGAAGAGGTCGATGGAGGCGGTCACGGGCCGCTCGGCGAAGTAGACGGTGGCGCCGTCGGCGGAGCTGAGGGTGCAGGTGGCGGTGAGGGAGAGGACGAGCTTGCGGGAGAGGCCGGCATCGTCGGGCCGGTCTGCGGTGTACGTGCGGGAGGGAGGGGCGAGGCTGATGTGGAGGCGGGCGGCGGCGGCGTCGGGCGCGGAGCGGAGGTCGAGGCGGCCGTCGCGGGAAAGCTCGCGGGAGACGGCGGCGTGGACGAGGGAGCGGGCCTGGGGGACGGGGCCGGAGAGGGTGACCGGCTCGACGTGGACGGCGTTGAAGGGGAGGGGGGCGCCGTGGGTGAGGCGGTAGCCGGCGCAGCCGGTGAATCCGGATGCGAGGAGGGCCAGGCCGAGCAGGGCCGGAAGCAGGGATCGCATCGGGGGGAGGAGGGGCCGCGGTGTGGCGTCAGAAAAGCCCGAGGAAGCGCCGGCGGGGACCGCGCTCCTCGGCAGCCTCGAGGCGTTCGAGGCGTTTGCGGGCGAGGGCGGCGGCTTCGGAATTGGGGGCGACGGTGATGGCCTCGTTGTAGAAGACGCGGGCGGCCCGGTAGTTGTCGCGCCGGAAGAAATAGAAGTCCGCGAGGATCATTTTGCTCTCCGCGAGGACCTCGTTCATTTCGGCGAGACCGTCTTCGGCGCGTGCGACGGAGGGGTGGTTGGGAAAGATGATGAGAAAATCCTCGAAGTAGCTGAGGGCTTCACGGGTGGCGCCTTGGTCGTAGGCGGGGCCGTCGACGAGGCCGGCGTGGGCTTCGGCAAGTTTGAGGTAGGCCTCGGGGGCGAGCATGTGGTCGGGGTAGACATTGATAAAGCGGTCGAGGGCGTCGATGGCGTTGAGGGAGCGCCGGGCGCGCTGGTAGCCGCGGGCGGCATTCATGAGGGCGAGCGGGGCGAAGTCGTTGTAGGGGGCGACGATGACAACGCGCTCGAAGAAATTGATGGCGCGGTCGCGATTGCGGAAGCCCGGGATGACGCCGAAGGCATACATGCGTTCGCCGTCCTGGAGCCGTTGGGCGATGTTGTACATCTGCCCGATGATATGGTTGAAGCGCGGGTAGTCGGGGTATGCGCGGGCGACGCGTTCGTAGGCCTCGAAGGCCTTGGCGAACTGGCGGCGTTCCTCCCGGACCCGGCCGGTGCGGTAGAGGGCTTCGGGGGCGTAGGCGCTGTTGGGGTGGCGGCGGAAGACGCGCCGGTAGTGGCGCAGCGCGGTGATGTAGCTGCCATCCTCCTCGGCGAAACGCCCTTGGTTGAGCCAGCCGAGGGCCTCGCGGGCTTCTTCCGGGAGGAGGCCGACGAAGGGAATCTGATCATCGACGTAGCCGAGGCCAGGCTCCCAGCGAAGTTGGGCCTGGAGAGCGGCGAGGGGAAGAAAGAGCAGGAAGGCGGCGAAGAAAAGCGGGGCGCGGGACAAGTGGCTGAGGGTCATGGAGCGATGGCAAAAGGTGGGACGTGGATCAGGACCAGCGGATCAGGGAAGCTCCCCAAGTGAGGCCGGCCCCGAAGGCGGGCATGAGGACGAGGTCCCCGGGACGGACCCGGCCGCCACGGACCGCTTCGTCGAGGGCGAGAGGGATGGAGGCGGCGGAGGTGTTTCCATAGCGGTCGAGGTTGATGAAGAATTTTTCCAGGGGCAGGTCAAGGCGTGAGGCGAGCAGCTCAATGATGCGGAGATTGGCTTGGTGGGGGATGACACAGTCGACCTGGTGCGGTTCCAGGTTGTGGGCGGCGAGCAGGTCGAGGGCGGATTGTTCCATGACCCGGACGGCGATTTTGAAGACCTCGCGGCCCTTCATTTTTAGAAAGTGCATGCGGTCGCCGAGCGACTCCGGGGTGGCGGGGAGGCGGCTGCCGCCGCCGGGCATGTGGAGGAGGTCGGCCTGGGCGCCGTCGGAGCCGAGGTGCGAGCCGAGGATGCCGAAGCCGGCCTCGGCGGGCGAGCCTGCGCCGAGGACGACGGCGCCGGCGCCATCGCCGAAGAGGACGCAGGTGGTGCGGTCGGTCCAGTCGAGGATGCTGGAGAGTTTCTCGGTGCCGATGACGAGGGCGGTGTGGAACCGTCCCGCCCGGATCAAGTTGGCCGCGAGATCGAGGACATAGATGAAGCCCGAGCAGGCGGCCTCGACATCGAAGCAAACGGCCCGGGGAATGCCCAGCTTGTGCTGCACAAGGCAGGCGGTGGAGGGAAAGGGCATGTCCGGGGTGATGGTGGCGACGATGACCAGATCGACCTTGTCCGGGGGGAGATTGGCGGCGGCGAGGGCGGCGGCGCCGGCGCGGACGGCGAGGTCGGAGGCGGCCTCGTGGTCGGCGGCAATCCGGCGCTCGCGGATGCCGGTGCGGGTGAGGATCCACTCGTCGGACGTATCGACGAGACGGGAGAGGTCGCCGTTGGTGAGGACTTTCTCGGGGGCGTAGGAGCCGGTGCCTCGCACCACGATGGGGGCGGAGGCGGGAATCATCGACGCTGGAGCGGGCGCGCGCGGGCTCGGAGGCGGGTCATGAGGAGCTGCGGGCGGCGGGGCTGAGGGCTTCGTTGGCCTTGGCGATATCGTCGAGGATTTTCTCGTTCAGGTCTGTGCGGATGATTTCGTGGGCGATGCGGATGGCGTTCATGATGGCCACCCGGTTGCTGGAGCCGTGGGCCTTGAGGATGTTGCCGCGCAGGCCGAGGAGCGGGGCGCCGCCGTAGCGCTCCGGCTGGAGCTGTTGCTGCATCGCCTTGAAGGCGCCGCGGGAGAGGAAGGCACCGAGCTGGCGGAGGGGGTTGCGCATGAGCTCCTCCTTGAGGTAGCCGCGGAGCAGCTTGAAAAGGGATTCGCAGGTCTTGAGGAGGATGTTGCCGGTGAAGCCGTCGCACACGACCACGTCGACCTGGTCGTCAAAGACATGGAAGCCCTCGATGGGACCGCGGTAGTCGATGAGATCGCCGATGGCCTTGAGCAGCTCGTGGGTGTCGTTGACCCGCTCGGTGCCCTTGCCCTCCTCGGTCCCGATGGTGAGCAGGCCGACGCGCGGGCGATCGATCTTGAGGGCGATGCTGCAATAGCGGCTTCCGAGGATGGCATTGTGCACGAGGTGCTCGGGGCGGGCCTCGGGATTGGCCCCGGCATCGATGAGGACGAAGTGGCCTTTTTTATGGGGGATGACGGTGGCGAGGGCGGGGCGCTCAATGCCTTCGAGGGTGCGGAGCTTGAGGGTGCCGCCGGCCATGAGGCTGCCGGTGTTGCCGCAACTGACGAGGACCTTGGCTTCGCGGGCCTTCACCAGCTCGATGGCGCGGACCATACTGGAGTCTTTTTTGGTGCGCAGCGCCCGCAGCGGCTTGTCATTCATGGCGATGACCTCGGAGGCATGGTGCACCTCGACGAGTGGGTGGCCCTCAAGGCGGGCGGACCGGAGCAGCGGCTCCAGCTCCTCGCGGCGGCCGACGAGGGCGATCGGATCGAGGTCCTTGATCGAATCGATGGCCAGGCGGACGGCGGCCACGATTTCGGCGGGGCCGAGATCGGCCCCCATGGCGTCGACTGCGATTCTGGAAACGTCGCCGGGAGCGGCTTCCATCGCCGGAGGGGTGGACACGGAGCGGACGGTGGCCGCCCGGTCAGGTCTCGAGGTCGAGTACCTGGCGACCGCGGTACATGCCGTTGTTGGGATTGACCCGGTGGGGACGGAACGGGGTACCATCGACGGGATCGCGTGCGATCGCCGGGGCTTTAAAGGCGTTGGCGGCGCGGCGGTTGGCGCTGCGGCGCTTGGATTGTTTGCGTTTTGGATTGGCCATGGTGGCTGAAAGGTTGAGTGGAAAAGTGACCGCGGGCCAGCGATCAAACGGGCGTTCATAGGTTTCGCCCATCGGGGGGTCAAGTTCTATGTCCCACGGAAATCTTGCAGCAAAAATCCTTGTCCCGGCAAAGAAATTCCCCAATCGCTCGAACCCCCGGACTCCGGGCCGCCCCGCAATCTTCTTCCCACGATCCGACCATGAGCACCCTTCTGCCTTCCCTGACTGCGACCCTCCGTGCGCGGCACGATCTCGACGCGGATTCGATCCGCTCCGCCTGCACGGCCCTGGTCGGCTGCGGGGAGCCGCCGGAGTCGAAGGAGGGCTTTTTGGAAGCCTTGGCGCAGAAAGGGGAGACCGGTGCGGAAATCGCGGTTTTTGCGGAGACCTTTCGCGGCTTGGCGCGGGATCCCGGGGTGGCGGAGTGGGCCGGGGAGGCGGTGGATGTGTGCGGCACCGGCGGCGACCGGGCGGGGTCGTTCAACATTTCGACGACGGTGGCGCTGGCGCTGGCCTCGGTGGGGGTGAAAGTGTTCAAGCACGGCAACCGCTCGATCACCTCGCGTTGCGGGAGTGCGGATTTGTTTGCGGCCCTCGGGGTGCCCCTGGAGGCGGATCCGGGCCTGCACCGCCGGATGCTGGAGGAGCTGGGCTACGCCTTCTTTTTTGCGCCCGCCTACCACCCGGCCTTCAAGGAAATCGTGCCGGTGCGCAAGGCCCTGGCCGCCCGCGGTCAGCGGACGGTGTTCAACCTGCTTGGCCCCTTGATCAACCCCGGGGCGCCGGCGCACCAACTGGTGGGCGTGTTTGCCGCGGATTTCATGCCGGTGGTGGCGGAGGCTTTGGGTCGCCTGCCCTTGAAAGCCGGCTTGGTGGTGCACGGGCGGCTGCCCGGGGGCGGAGGTCTCGATGAACTGAGCACGGCGACGGAAAACCTCCTCGCCGGGGCGGGCCGGCTGGCGGGTTGGAACGCGACCTGGGCGGCGGGGCAATTCGGGCTGGCCGCGGCGGACGCCGCCGAACTGGCCGGCGGGGATGTGGAGGAAAACCTTCACCTCCTGGATGAACTGGCGGCGGGCCGCGGCCGCCCGGCGCTCCTGGATGCGGTCTGCCTCAATGCCGGTTTGGCGCTCTGGATGTGCGGCCGGGTCGGGCAGCCGGAGGACGGTGTCGAGTCCATCCGGACGGCCATTGCCGAGGGCAGAGTCCGCGCCACCCTGGAGGCGACGCGCGCGTTTTTCCGGGGATGAGCCGCCGCTATTTTGGTACCGACGGCGTGCGGGGTCCCTACGGCGGCCCGCGGGTCAACGAAGCCTTTTTCGCCCGGCTGGCGGCGGCCGCGGGGCGGTTTTTCCGGGAGGAAGCGGGAGGGCGGCTGGAGCAGCGGGTTTACCTCGGGCGGGACACGCGTGAATCCGGCCCCGCGCTGGAAGCGGCGGTGGCGGCGGGCCTGAGGCGGGTGGGGCTGGAGCCGGTTTCACTGGGGGTGCTGCCGACCCCGGCGGTTTCGCTGGCTTGTCTCAAGGATCGACCTCTCTTTGCCATCATGCTCTCGGCATCGCACAATCCGGCCGCGGACAACGGATTGAAACTGATCCGGGCCGACGGCTTCAAGCTGACCGATGCGGAGGAAGTGACGATTGAGGGTCTGCTGGATGAGGAGACCACGATCGAAGTCACCGACGTCGGCGGGTTGGAGGATCTTGGCGCGGCGGCGCGGGCCTACTACAGGGAAGCGCTGGCGGCCCGCTTTCCGAATGATCTGCTGCGGGGGTGGCGGGTGGTGGTGGATGCCGCCCACGGGGCCGCGGCCGGGTTGAGTTCCGAAGTACTGGCCCGGCTGGGGGCGGAGGTGATCGCGATCGCCAACGAGCCGGACGGGGCGCGCATCAACAACGCCTGCGGCAGCCAGCATCCCGAAGGGCTGGTGGCCGCAGTGCGCGCCCACGGCGCCCGGGCCGGCCTGGCGCATGACGGCGATGCGGACCGGTTGCTGGTCTGCGGGGAGAGCGGCGCCTTGCTCGACGGCGATGCCATCATGGCGGCCCTTGCGCTCGATGCGCTTGAGCGGGAAGCCTTGCCGGGGCGGACGCTGGTCGCCACCGAGCAGAGCAACCTCGGACTCGACCGCTGCCTGCAGCGGGCGGGAGGCCGTGTCCTGCGGACACCGGTGGGGGATCGCTACGTGGCCGAAACGATGCGGGCCGGCGGTTTTCTCATCGGCGGCGAGTCGTCGGGCCACCTCATCCTGATGGAGCAAAATCCCTCGGCGGACGGACTCGGGGTGGCGCTGGCGGTATTCTCGCTGGCCGCGCGCAAGGGCGTTTCGCTGGAGCAACTGGCGGCGCGGTTGGAGCGCTTTCCGGCCTATTCGCTGACCCTGCCGGTGGTTTCGAAACCGCCCTTGGACGGCCTGGCCGGCTTCAGTCGTGCACTGGCCGGGGCCCGGCACCGGCTCGGATCGACAGGCCGGGTGCTGGCCCGTTATTCCGGCACCGAGCCCTGCCTCCGGCTTCATGTCGAAGCCCAATCGGCGGAGGAAGCGCGGCTGGTATTGGACTTGCTGGTGGCGGCCGCCCGCGGTGATCTTTCCGAGGCATGAAATGATGCCCGATCAAGCGTTGACCGATCCTCGCACCAGACGCATGTTAAACTGATTCGCTCTAGAACGATGCCTGAGATTCCCGTCACTTCACTCGACCCCCGAATGCAGAAGCAGGTGGAAAACGCCCGGTTCGCCATGGACCGCGGCAACACCGAGTACACCATCAATATCTGCGAAGAAATCCTGCGCAAAGCGCCGGGTTGCATTCAGGTCCGTCGACTGCTCAGGGCCGCCCAGCGAAGGATTTTCAAGACCAAGAATCGCTTCGTGGCCAAAGCCACGGCCGCGATCACCACGCTGCCGCTCGTCCTCAAGGCTTCGGGCAAAGTGAAAAAGGATCCGGAAGCTGCGCTCGATCTGGCCGAGCGTGCGCTGAATGCGGATCCGACGAATGTCGCGGCGCTGAAGATCATTGCCCAGGCGGCCCGAAAGCTGGAGCTGCCCGAGACGGTGGTTTTCGCCCACGAAGCCATCCGCGAGGCCGCCCCGAACAACATCCAAAACCTATTCGCCCTTGGTGAGGCTTACATTGAAGCGAAGCAGCCCGAAGACGCCCTTCACGTTGGCGAGGCTCTGCTCAAGCTGAAACCCGGCGAGGGGCGCGCCCAAGAGCTGATCAAAAACGCCTCCGTCGCCCAATCGATTCACTCCGGCAAGTGGGAGTCCGACTCCGGCACCTTCCGCGACAAGCTGCGGGACGAATCGACCGCCGTCAGCATCGAGCAGTCGAACAAGGTGGTGACTTCCGAGGAAATGACCCGCCGCCTGATCGAGGAAACCAAGGCCAAGGTCAAGGCTGAGCCGAACAATCTCAACTACTACCGGTCGCTCGTGCAGCAGTACAAAGCCATCGGCGAACTGGATGCCGCCATCGAGTGGCTGGACAAGGCCCGCGAACTGCCCTCCGGCGCGGCCGATTCCAACCTCGAAAAACAGCGCGCGGACTTGGAGCTGCAGAAACTCGAGCGCAAGCTCTCCGAGCTCGAGAAGAAACTGGCGTTGGAGCCCGAGAATGCCGAGGTCAAAGCGGCGGTGGACCAGCAGCGCATGGAATTGCAGGAAGCCCGCCTCCAGCAGGCCAGCAACCTCGTCCACAAATACCCCAACGACAACAACTACCGCTACGAGCTGGGCCGTCTCTATTTCGAGCGGGGCATGATCGACGAGGCCATTCAGCAGTTCCAGGCCAGCCAGCGGAATCCCAAGCTGCGTTTCAGCTCCCTCTCCTACCTCGGGTCCTGCTTCATGGAGAAAGGCCTCTTCGACCTCGCGGTCCAGCAATTGGAAAGCGCCAAAGGAGAGCTTTCCCAGATGGACGACTTGAAGAAGGAGACCATCTATCAGCTCGCCGTCTGTTACGAAAAGATGGGCCAACCGGAAAAAGCCCTCGAGCATTACAAGACCATTTACTCCTCGGACATTGGCTTCCGCGACGTGGCGGAGAAGATCAACACGGTTTCTTCGAAGAAAGAAGGTTGAGATCCGGCGGGCGGCGGCCGGGGGGATGGACTCTATGGACGGGATGGACGACGTGGTCCGCGGATTGATCTAGCTGGATCTGGTTGGCGCGGGCTTTTTGGAGCGCTCGGCCCAGGCCACGCCCGCGACCATGAGCAGACCGCCGAGCAGGAGGCGTGACCAGTCGGCCTCTTCGCCGAAGACGAGCAGCGAAACGAGGATGGCGAGGGGAATCTTGATGTTGTTCATCGCCGCGAGGGTGCCGGCATTGACTTGGGTGGCTCCGTAGTTCCAAAGGAAAAATCCGGCTCCGGAGGCGATTACTCCGAGGTAGACGAGGACCAGCCATTGGGCGGTGGCGAGATCGCCAACGGCGGTCGCGGTGGCTGCGCCGGGGGAGGGAATGACGATGGCGGCGAGGATGCCGCCGGCGAAGAGGAGGGCAAACCAAGCCCGGTCGGGCGGTCCCGGATGCCGCTCCCGGATGCGCCGGTATGCGAGCTGTCCGAAAGCGAAACAGGCGTTGGAGAGTTGGATCAGAAGCAAACCGGCAAGTGCGGGTGCGCCGTCCACCCGCGCATAAACGAGCACACCCGCTCCGGCCACGGAAAGAACGGCCGCGCCGAGATGGACGGGGTGCCAGCGGTGCGTCCAGAGGTCGTTGATCCAGCAGACAAAGAGCGGCGTGGTGATGGTGAGGAGGGCGATCTCATGGGCTTGGAGAAAGCGGAAGGCGTTGAGGTAGGCCAGGTACATGACCCCGTATTGGACGGCGCCGATGCCCATCAGCTTGGCCCAGAGCCAGTCCCGGCCCAGCCCGCTCCAGCGGAAAAACGGCAGGAAGACCGCCAGTGCTAGGAGCAGCCGCAGCAGGGTGACGAGCGAGGCGTCCACGCCCGCGAGGTGGTTTTTGATCAGGCCGAAGGAGAAGGCCCAGATAAGGGAGACGAGGAGCAGGTGAATCATGGGCGGATCGGATCGGGGGAGCCGGCGAGCCAATCCCGCGGGCGGAGGAAGTCGCGGGTGAGCGTTTCCTCGGGGGAGCCGGCGGGCGGTTTCCAGTCGTAGCGCCAGCGGACCAGGGGCGGCAGTGACATGAGGATGGACTCGGTGCGGCCGCCGGACTGGAGGCCGAAAAGGGTGCCGCGGTCACGGACAAGGTTGAACTCCACGTAGCGGCCGCGTCGATACAATTGAAAATCCCGTTCACGCTCGCCGAAGTCCTGGCTGCGACGGTGGCGGGCGATCGGCAGCCAGGCCGGGAGAAAGGCCTCCCCGATGCTCCGGGCGAGGGCGAAGGAGTGCTCGAAGCCGACTTCGTTGAAGTCGTCGAAAAAGAGCCCTCCAAGGCCGCGCATTTCCCCGCGGTGGGGGAGGGTGAAGTAGGTATCGCAGGCTTCCTTGAAGCGCGGATAGAGGTGCGGCCCGAACGAAGCGCAGGCTTCCCGGGCGGTGCGGTGCCAGTGGACGGCGTCCTCTTCGAATCCGTAGCACGGCGTGAGATCGAATCCGCCGCCGAACCACCAGGCGGGCGCTCCGCCCTCCGGATCCGGGGCGATGAAAAAGCGGATGTTGGCATGGGTCGCCGGTACGTAGGGGTTTTGTGGATGCAGTACCAAGGATACCCCCATGGCGGTGAATGAGCGTCCCGCCAGTTCGGGACGCCGGACCGAGGCTGCGGGTGGCAGCGAGGCACCTCTGACCCGGGAGAAGTTGACACCCGCCTTTTCAAGCAACCCACCGTCCTCCAGCACGCGGGTGCGCCCGCCGCCGCCACCGGCATGGGTCCACGTGTCCTCGCGGAAGCGGGCGGCGCCGTCTTCCGTTTCGAGGGCGGCGCAGATCCGGTCCTGCAAGTCTTGCAGAAAGGCCTCAACCGCCTCGGGCCGGGGTGGGTCTTCGATCATCGCGGCGCAGGCTAGCTCGCCCGCTCCGCTTTGGAAAGCCGGGAAGGGCCATCGGGCCTCCATCCGGCCGCGAACACGAGGGATGTCATCCACGCGCAGGTTGCAGTAGCGGCTTTCGGCCGCACAAAAGCGCCATGATGGCGGTCAGTGGACTGGGGGAATGGTGCATCACTCCTCTGCGGCAAACGCATCAGGTGCTCTCGAATCAACGTCTTCACGAATACGGTTTCGTTCTCGCAGAGAGCTTCGCGGAATCAGCCGCTGAGAAAAGCAATTGCTGATCTCTGACGGATTCGACCATCGGATGCAGCGAAGCGAATTCACCCATCGTCCAACCGAGGAGCCTGCCAAACAAGGTTGACGGGTATGCCCGCGTGCGGACCGTGTCCGCATTATCAACTTCTACGGATTCGAATAGCCTTTTTAACTAATGTTTATACAAGACTCTCACCGGAGTCGTTTTACTACTCAATTTTGTGTAACCGACTCACCGCCTTGACCGGAATATGGATATCGAGCAAGAGGGTGATCATCTTCAGGTCGCGTTACTTTGCTCCAACCTGCTTTAGTCTCCGTAGCATCAACCCGATGAAAGCTTCCTTCACCCGCATTGCCTTTGCACTAATTTGGGCTTGTTTCCTTTGCTTGTTCGCAACGGCGGAAAACGTCACTGTTTGGATTGAACGGTCTCCAACCCCGCACGGGCCCTGGGACCGCGTCGATTTGGCCACGGTGGCGAAAGACCCATTCGGCAACCCCCGTTTCCCGGTCGAAGACCGTCACTTCTTCCGCACGCGGATAGAGTTTACGCCGGAAACTGGTCCAGGCGCGCCCATTGCTCTTGCCAACGTGCCGGAGGAACTCGTCGACCGCGCGTGGGAAGTGATCGCTGGTCATTATGACAACGGCGATCCCGAAGGTTGGCATGGCGACATTGACCTGGCCGACGCGGTGTTTCTCCATGAGAGTGTTCTGGGTGAAGGCAACGTCCTGCCCAGCCACTTCGAGTTCAAGATCGTGCGTCGTCCGCCGGCTTCGCCGACGAGGCCCGGTTTTCACCCCACCGATCCGGAATTTCCAGACAATACGGACGCCGGCTACATCCTGCTTTCCCTCACCGAAGAAGACTTTCCGGTGACGGAATATGCCACCAGCGGACCCACCAATTATGAAATCCTGTCCCGGCGCGCAGGCACCACGAACTTCCGCCTTATGCGCTACGGTCCCACCTTCTGGGTAGCGGAAGACGAGAAGGGGGAAATGATCGCCAGCCTTGGGGCGATGCCTTACCGGCCCGACCCGCAACTCCTCTTGTTGGATGGGCTTGAGTGGCGAGGAGACAGCGAAACCGGTCTTGATCTTGAACCTACGAACCCCCCGCGTTTGGAGTCACCGGCCGGCTATGATTCCTACACTGCCTTCAAGAAGGATTTTATAGAGAATCCAGTGTTCAGAAAGATGCGTGCCAATCACGCGGAGCGAGCCCGCCCTGCATGGGACGCTGAAAGGGGAGTGTTTCCGAGCGTCATTGTACTTGAGGTCGGCGAGTCGCGCCTGCTCCTGCAAGGCCTGCATCATAAGGACCGAGCCTATGAATTCGTTTCTGAAGACGGAGGGTCGGTACACGTAACCTTTCCCCTTGCTTCCGGCGGTGTGAATGTTAGCAGCGGGCGGATCGGAAGCGGCATTCTGCGTGTTCGCATTGGCAGCACCGAAGAACGCTTCGAGATCCATATTGGAGCGCGCACTGTTCCGACCCCTGCTCCGGTCTCCTATCCAAGGATTACGAGTACCTTTCACTATGCGGGTAATTGGCCGATGCAGCCGAAATACCATCAATTCACACGGCCCCAATGGTGTTCCCGCCCCGGTTGCGGCCCGGTCGCATGGGCCATCCTCTTCGCATGGTTTGACCTGCATCGAGGGGTGGATCACGCCTTTCGGGGAGAAGGGTTGGGTAAAAACCCGCCTCCCGATACCAGCACCACGGCCAATCAGAATCAAGTGGTGGCAGCTTACAATGAACTACATGATTACTGTAATGTTATTTGCAATCCCTTTTCCAGCGAGGGCGGCACATGGCCTCCAAGCATGACAAATGGTTTTAAAACCTACACCGTATTCCAAGCGCTGGGCGGTCTCATCGGTCGCCAGTGGCATACCAATGCCATTACCGGGACCTGGCCCGACGCAGGCGCGTTGCGCAGTCGCGACGCCATCATCAACGGTTATCCGGCCGTAACCGGACTCGGTTGGCTCTGGCACTATGTGGTGGCTTATGGCTACCAATACAGGGTAACCGAAGTGGGCCCCATCGGACCAACTGTATCGCAGCGCTTCATCAAGTGCAATATGGGCTGGAGCGGCGTCGGCCCCCGCTGGTACAATCTTGGGGACAGCTTCTACT
>REEB01000056.1 GCA_007695295.1 Puniceicoccaceae bacterium | reverse complement strand
TCGGTGCACAACCCCTTGTCCACCAGTGTTTAATATTTTTCCGGCAGTGACTGAAACGAGGGCTGCAGCGGGTGTTGCGGGGGGAGCGGCAACAATTGCCGGTTGTCCCGTTGCAGGGGGCCGGGCCGGGGTGGTCAGAACGGGGCCGCTTGCTGGAACTTGGTTGGCATCGGACCGGGAGAGCGCCGAGGTGGCGTTGGTCATCGGCACAGATGATGCGATCTCGGAACGAGCCCGGGACTCCGCGGCGACCAGCGGGAGCGTTGGCGCGGCATGATTCCGGTTTTCCGGCAGAACGCGCGCTTCGGTTCCCTTTCGGGTGCCATTGGCCGGGTCCTGGGCGACAGGCGCGGTCACCGACCGGTGTGAGCCCGCGCTTTCCTCCATCGGTCCGGCTTGCGGGACTTGGGCCGTTGACCGGGGGGATACTTCCTGGACGGCTGAACCGCTGGCAGTAACGGTACGCAGGGTCGCCGGATCAGCGGTCAGGAAATCGTGGAGAAACAACCCGGCCAGGCTCGGCGGAAATTCACCGGCGGCGGTGTCATCGTCCTCGTCGGCGGGTTTCTCGGAGGCCGCTTCGGCGGACCGGGGCCGCTCCGCTTCCGCACGAGGGTGGCGTTCGGAGGCGGGCGGGCGGGCCTCGCGACGCTCGGCAATTTTGGCATCGGCTTTCGGAAGCGGTTCTGGAGCGGCCTGGCGTTCGGGAAGGGCGGGCGCTTCGCGCCGGGCCGCGGAGGTGGGCGGAGGCAGGATGAAAGTGGTCGGCGGGGCCGGCTCGGAGCGGGAGGGAGCGGCGAACCAGTCGGAAGTCCGGCCGGATTCGGCCCCGTGCCGGGGCAGAGGTTGGATACCGGGAGCATTCATGGGCACACGGACGGGGGGTTGCGCGAGAGAGGAAGATCAGCGATCTTCGTCGCGGGTTTGTCGATACAGGCGGATCATGTCCGAGAGCCGGGCGGCGCGTCGGACGTGCAGGTTGTCGGGGTCGCGGCGACGGGACATTTCCTGGAGGATGTTGCCGACCGTCTCGGCGTTCATGAGGGCGAGGATTTTGACCACGGTCTCGTCCTCCAACTCGGAGAATATGGTGACCGCGGCGGCCGGCTCCATGGCGGCGTAGGTGCGGGAAAGATTGCGGAGATTGCGGGCCTCGTCCTCGCGGGCCTCGATGATCCGCCGGGAAAGGCCCGCCTGCATGGCTTCGAGGTTGGCGCGCACTTGATCGAGTTCGGCGCTTTCGACCTGGAGTCGCTGTCGGTACTCATCGAGTTCGGCCTCGCGGGTGCGGGTGGCATGCAGGCGTTCACGCAACTCGACCTTGAGCTGGTGGACTTCCTCGTTGGAGAAATTCCAGTGCAGCGGTTCTTCCACGGCGGGATCAACCTCCTGAAAGGATTCGCCGCCGACGAGCCGGTCCCAACGAAGGGAGAGGACCGCCACCTGGGTGAGCAGGCTGAGCACCAGGGCGGTGCAGGCGATAAACCAGGTTGATTGGACAAGGCGGATCATGGGGCAAAGAGAACGTTGTGGCGGCTGCGGGCGCCGGCTTCTTCAAGGGCTTTTTCCTCGAGGCGGCGGTCCCGTTCGGCGTGGGCTGCAGCCTGTTTCTCACGCAGCCGCTCGAGGATACGGCGGCGCTTGCGGGCCTCGATCAGGAGCCTGCCTTTTTGCTCGCGGATGCGGCGGGCGGTCTGAAAATTGGCATAAACGGTGGCCAAACGGCGCTCCTGTTCCCGCAGGCCGGCCAGCGCGCCGGCCTCGGCCGCGGCGGTGGAGCCCGAGCTGCGGATCTCAAACATGCGCTTGAGATGCTCGGTTTTGGCCTCGAAAAGCACCTTGAGCTCGTCGAGGAACTTAGCCTCCTGGCGATGGGCGGTCGTGAAGGCTTGGCGGGCGGCCTCCTCGTCGCGGGCGCGGAGGGTGAGAACGCTCTCCAAGCGGAAAACAAAGCGCCTCATGAGAGCACAGCCTCCAAGTCATCAATGGCTTGCTGGCGGGAGCAGATGGTGCCGGCGGGTTGCCGAAGGTATTCATTGAGCGGACCAAAAAGATCCATGGCGCGGTCGATGCGGGGATTGCCGCCGCGGGTGTAGGCGCCGAGATTGATCAAGTCCTCGTTTTTCCGATACAGCGCGAGCAGGTCGCGGGCCTCGCTGCCGAGTTTGATCTCACGCTCGCTGCAAACGTCCTGACTGAGCCGGCTGATGCTCTCGAGCACGTCGATGGCGGGGAAGTGATTGGCTGCGGCGAGCGTGCGGGCAAGCACGAGGTGGCCGTCGAGAATGCCGCGTACGGCATCGGCCACGGGTTCATTGAGATCATCCCCTTCCACCAGCACGGTGTAAAAAGCGGTAATGGAGCCGGTCTCGCCCATCCCGGTGCGCTCCAGCAGCCGGGGCAGCATGGAGAAAACCGATGGGGTGTAGCCGCGGCTGGCGGGTGGCTCACCCACGGCGAGGCCGATTTCTCTCTGGGCCATGGCAAAGCGAGTGACCGAGTCCATCATGAAAAGCACCTTGCGGCCCTCATCGCGAAAGGACTCCGCGATGGCGGTCGCGAGTTGGGCGGCCCGCAGGCGCACCGGGGCGGACTGGTCGGAGGTGGCGACGATGAGGATGGAGCGGGCCAGGCCTTCGGGACCGAGGTCCTTTTCGATGAACTCGCGCAGCTCGCGGCCCCGCTCGCCGACGAGGGCGATGACATTGAGGTCGGCCTCGGCGCCGCGGGCGAGCATGCCGAGAAGAGTGGACTTGCCGACGCCGCTGCCGGCGAAGATGCCGAGCCGCTGGCCGAGCCCCACCGGGCAAAAGGTGTCGATGGCCTTCACCCCGGTTTGAAACGGCTCCACGATGCGCTGACGGCGCAGTGGATTGGGCGGCGAACGGCGAAACTGGTCGCGTTTCTCACAGAGCAAAGCGCCGCGCCCATCAATGGGCTGGCCGAGGCCGTCAAGCACCCGTCCGAGCAAGGCTTCACCCGAGGGCACGAGGTTTTTGCGCGAGCAGAGCCTGACCTCGCAGCCGGGATGCACGCCCTCCATTTCGTCCAAGGGCATGAGGAGAACGCGTTGTTCGCGGAAGCCCACGACTTCGGCAAAGATGCTCAGGTCGTGCTTGCGGGAAACGATTTCTACAATGTCGCCGAGGCGAACCTGCGGCCCCTCGGACTCCACGATCAACCCCGTGACCTGGGTGACCCGGCCGACATGCTCGGCCACCGGCGTCTGCTCGACCTGCCGGCTGAAGGTTTCAATCCAATCGGGTAGGACCGTGGCCATCAGCGGTGGAGCAACGACTGCTCGAGGTGGCGGAGTTTGGTTTCGATGCGGGAATCAACCCGACCAAAGCGGCTGCGCAGAACACAGTCGCCGCGCTTGAGCCCCTCCCCCGCCTCAAAGCGCAGGAGCTGATCCTCCTTGAAGGGAGACGGCTGGATGCGGTGCAGGGCTTCGAGATCCTCGGGGTGCAATTGGACGACCACGGGTTCGCCGTCGAGATGGTTGTCATGGAGGACTTCCTTGACCACGGCGGCGACGATTTGTCCGTCAAACTCCACCCCGGCGAGCACGCGGCGGACCGCCTGCAAAACGAGATAAGGCAAAGCGGAGCGCAGATCGTCCTGGAGACCGGCCAGCTCGCGGGTCAGGCGCTGGAAGAGGCCGTCGGCCAAATCCCGCGCTTCCTGCCGCAGCTCCACCATCTGGGCTTCATAGGTCCGGGTGGCTTCTTCGCGGGCGCGCTCCCGGGCGGCCGCCTCGCGCTCACGGACGACCGGCTCGGGCACCGGCGGCGGACCGTGGCTGGCGATGGCGAGCCGGCGAATCCCGGCCCCGGGCCGGAGGATGTCAGCCAATGACACGTGCGCCTCCTTTATCGAGTGAGATTTCCTCCTGCTCCTCGAGCCGGCGCACCACCTGGATGATGCGGTCCTGGGCGGCCTCGACATCCTTGACCCGGACGGGGCCGAGCATGTCGAGCTCTTCCCGCAAGGTCTCGGCGGCGCGCTTGGAGACGGCTTCCAAAATGCTGTCGCGCAGCGTGGGCGAAGCGGATTTGAGCGCCACGACCAAGTCGTTGGAGTCGACCTCGCGCATGATCCGCTGCAGATCGGCCAGATCGAGACGGATGAGGTCGTTGAAGCTGAACATCTTTTTGCGGATGGTGGCTCCGAGGGTCGGGTTGCGCTCCTCGATTTTGGTGAGAATTGCCTTGCTCGAATCCTTCTCCAGGGCGTTGAGCAGCTCGGCCACCGTGCGCACCCCGCCGCTGCGGTGCATGGTGGACTTTTCCTTGCTGTCAAAATTCTTGTTCAACGCCCGGGCCACTTTCGTGACCAGCTCCAAAGAGGTGCTCTCCATGGTCCCGAGGCGTTCGATGACCTCTTCGCGGAGTTCGGGGTTGAACATCGAGATGATGACCGCGGCCTTGTCCACATCGAGATAGGAGAGGACGAAGGCAATCGTCTGGCACTGCTCGGTCTTGATGATATTGAAGACCTGCCGGGGCTCCATCTCTCCGATCTCGCGAATGACTTCGGCGGAGGTGCCGGCGGGCGCGATCCGGTCGAGCAAATTGGTCGCCTTGTAGTCTCCCTTGGCCAGCTCGAGCACCCGGCGGGCAAAGCCCGGGCCTCCCAGCAGCGATCCGTAGCTGGAAAGAATGACCGAGGACATTTCCTCCAGCACCTCGCGCTGCGTGTCCTCATCGATGACGGAAAAGCCGACCATCTCGCGGCAGACGAGGTCGACGGAATCGTCATCAAACTGCTTCAGGATCTCGCTCGCCACCTCCGGACCGATGACAATCAGAAAGAGGGCCAGCTTCTGGACTTTGTTGAGGTCCTTGTAGGTAAAGGGTTGCATGGCGATCAGTCCTCGCGTTCGGCCCCGCCGTCCATCCACTCCCGCAGCGAGACGCCGACATTGGCGGGTTTTTGGCGGATGAGCTCGTTGAGCATTTCAGGGGTGATCTGGGAGCGTTTTTCCAGCAGGCTGGCAGGCTCCTCGGGCTCTGCCTGGGGCAGCGCTTCGAGCGGTAGCTGGGCCGGCCGGGTGCGCCGCAGCATGCGCAGGAAGACAATGAGCGCCGCCGCTCCGAGGACAAAGCCGGCCACGGTGCGCCCGATGTCGAACCAGACCTCCAGGGGGGCGGAGTCCATAATGCCGGTCCCGGGCAGGCCGGCCACCACGTCGGGCGCGAAATCGACTTCCTGTACGGAGACGATCTGCTCCAGCGGGCGGTTGCGCTCGGGCTGGATGCCGAGCGCATTGATCACCACCTGGCGCAGGCTTTCGATCTCTTCAGGAGAACGCGGCATCGGCTCGCGGGCCTCGCCCGCGCCCTGGAACCGCATGGCCACAAAGACCGCCGCGGTCATCCGGCGGATTTCACCCGGGGCGCGGATCACGCTGGAGGTGGTGCGGTTGATTTCAAATTTCTCGTCCCGCGTCCGGCGGGTCTGCTGGGTGCGGGTGACGGAGTTGGTCGCATCGACCTGGCCGCCATTGGCGACATTAGCGGCGGTGCCGACACCCCCGGCTTCAGAGGACTCGGTGGTCGAGCCCACATCCTCGGTGATGGACTGGTTGCGCAGGACGGTGCTCTCGGGGTCGAAACGCTCTTCGGTGATGGTTGCGCTGGAGGAATCGATGTCGACCGACACCCGCACCACCGCACTGCCCGGACCAAGGACCGTGGAGAGCATCGACTCGACCTTTTTCCCGTAATAATCTTCGAGTGTCTTGCGGTAGCGGAGCTGGCCGGTGGAAAGGCCGCCCGCATACTCTTCTTCAAGATCGTTGGTGAGCACGTTGCCCCGGTTGTCCACCACCACGACGTCGGCCGGCCGGAGCCCTTCGACGGCGTTGGCGACCAGGGAGCGAATGGATGAAACCGCCTCGACGGCCAGCCGCATGCCTCCGGTCTCGATGAAAACAGAGGCCGTGGGCCGGCGGTCGTCGGCGGTCAGCACGAGCCGGTTTTCCGGCAGAACCACCATGACGCGGGCGTTGCGCACCCCATCAAGCTGCATGACCGTGCGCGCCAGTTCGCCTTGGAGCGCACGGATGTAATTGGTGCGCTGGACAAAATCGCTGATGCCGAAGTTGCTGCGGTCGAAGATTTCGAACCCGACGCCTCCGCCGGACGGCAGCCGGCGGGAGGCCAGATCCATCCGCACCCGGTAGACGTGCTGCTTGGGAACGTAAACGGAAGTTCCGCCGCCTCCGAGCTGATAGGCAATGCCGCTGGATTCAAGATGCTGGACGATTTCGGAGGCGTCCTGGGGATCAAGCCGGCCGTAGAGCAATTGCATGTCCGGCCGCGCAGACCAAACCAGGATGCCGGTCATGACGGCGAGAACACCGGCCCCGGCAAGAACCAGCGAGATGCGCTGGTTGAGGCCCAGTTCGGCCCAGAAGAGTTGGATTTGTTTCAGGATGGCGGGCATCGGTCAGGAGCGTCTCAAAGGCACGGGCGGGCTTAGACGGGCATGCGCATGAGTTCTTGGTAGGACTCAACGAGCTTGTTGCGGACTTCGACCAAGAGGGTGAAGGCCAGGCCCGACTCCTGCATCGCGATCATCGTCTGGTGCAGGTTGTCGCTCTCGCCCGCCACCAGAGACTGCACCTGGGAGGCGGCCTCCTTGCCCTTGGCATCGACATCGTTGACCAGCCGTCCCACCAGGTCGGTGAAACTGGGGCCGGAGGCTTGGCCGGCGCGGGCCAGGCGGTCGAGGTTGGGCGTAGCCATGGCACCGGGCTTTTGGAGCTCGGGCAGGTCCCGCGCGAGCTGGGCGGCGTTGGCGGCGTGGAGATCGTTTTGCATCAGGCGGAGCAGATCCCCCTGATTGAAAGCTGAAGCGGGTCCGATGGGCGTGGGCATGGTTCAGAAAAGCGGCACGGCGTCAGCGGCCGATGGCGAGGGCCTGGCGGGCCATCTGGCGGGCGGTCCGCACCACCGAAAGATTGGCCTCGTAGGAGCGGGAGGCGCCGACGAGGTCGACCATTTCAAAAGCGAGATTCACATTGGGCATGCGGACCATGCCGGATTCGTCCGCATCCGGATGGCCGGGGTTGTAGAGCAGCGGGCCCTGCGTATTGTCTGTCTCGATGCCATTGATACGGATACCGGCGGCCTGGGGGGATCTGCCGAGGGCGGCTCCCATGGCGGCTTCAAAGCTGACCACTTGGCGGCGGTAGGGTTGGCCGTCCTCGCCCCGGGTGGTATGGGCGTTGGCGATGTTCTGGCCGATGACGTCCATCCGCAGCTTCTCCGCGGCGAGAGCTTCGGCGGTGACGTTGACTCCGGTGAGCAGGTTCATGGGCGGGAGATGGGTTCAGGAAAGGATTCAGGCGGTCTTGCCGGTGATGGCGGTGCGCAGGCGCTTGATGGAGCCGCTGGTGTATTCCGTGAGAAACTCGTAGGAGAGGGCGTTGCGGTTCAGCTCAAGCAGTTCGTGATCGAGGGATACATTCGAGCCGTCGGGGCGAAATCCACCGCCCGGCTCCGCCTTGATGCCCGCGGTCAGGCGGGCCGCTCCCGCCACATCGCCGGCGCTGACCGCCGCCTTCAGTTGGGTGGAAAACGCCGGATCGAGGTCCATCCGCTTGTAGCCGGGCGAATTTACATTGGCCAGGTTGCCCGCGAGAACCTCATGACGCAGTGCGGTCACATCCAGCATGGTTTTGGCAAGCCGGTAGGTTTCGTGGCCGAGAAGATGTTCGAGCATGCCGCCCGCTTAGCAATGCGCGTGCCCAAAGGGCCTTGATAATACACAAGTCGCTATCCGGCAACAATTAGAAAATTTTTCTCTCAGAATCTCGGGAGCCTGCAATCCATCGACCGGCAAAACTTGCCGCCTCGCGGGATGATGTGCTTCCCCCCTCAAGTTTGGCCGCGGTTGCACGATTAAGCACGCATCCATCGTCGCCACGACAGTTCCATGCTCTCTCTTGCCAAATGGTCCCGCTCCAACGCCAGCACCGCGCCCCCGCCAGCCTCCGCCACCCTTTCTTCCCCCGGGCGGAGCGGTAGCCTTTCGGAAGAAGACTACGACTACATCCGCACGCTCGTCTACCGCGAGAGCCGGATCAACCTCGGCGCCAACAAGCGCGAGCTGGTCAACGCACGCCTGGGCAAGCGGCTGCGTGCGACCGGGGCATGCTCTTTCGCCGACTACTGCCGGCTGTTGAAGAGTGAGGAGAGTGGTGAGCTGATCCATCTGATCGACGCCATCTCCACCAACCACACTTACTTTTTCCGCGAACAGGCGCACTTCGCCTTCCTGAGCAGCCACATCCTGCCGCTCTACCGCACCGGACATCCCCTGCGGCTCTGGAGCGCGGCCTGCTCCACCGGCGAGGAGCCCTACTCCATCGCCATCACCCTCGCCGGGCATTACGGACTGCCCGCGCCCAACTGGTCGCTGGAGTGCAGTGACATCTCCAACCGGGTGTTGGCGGTCGCGGCCGAGGGAATCTACGATGCCTCCAAACTGCAAAATGTATCCACGGAATGGCGCCAGCGCTACTTTCTGCGCAACCACGACGGCACCGCCTTCCGCATCCGCCCCGAGCTGCGGGCCCGCCTCGCTTTCCGCCGGCTGAACCTCTTCCAGTCGTCCTATCCCTTCACCGGGGCCTTCGACATCATTTTCTGCCGCAACGTCATGATCTATTTTGACCGCACCACCCAGGAGGAACTGGTTTCCCGTTTGACCCGCTGTCTCCGTCCCGGCGGGTTTCTGCTCATCGGGCACGCCGAGAGCCTCGCCGGCATCCGGCACGGTCTCACCCCCCTCAAACCCGCCGTCTATCGGCGCCCGGAGCACTGATCCATGGGCAGCCGTCCGATCAAGGTGCTGGTGGTGGACGATTCGGCTTTCGTGCGCCGCTTCGCCACCGGTCTGCTGGCCAAGGATCCGGAAATCGAAGTGGTCGGCGCGGCGGTCGATCCGTTCGAAGCCCGCGATCTCATCCTGAAGAAGGCCCCCGACGTCGTTACCCTCGACATCGAGATGCCGAAAATGGACGGCCTCACCTTCCTGCGCATTCTCATGCGCCACCATCCCATCCCGGTGGTCATCATGAGTTCGCTCTCGCAGGCGGGCTCGGCGATCGCGCTGGAGGCGTTGCAGGCCGGCGCCGTCGAGGTCATCGCCAAACCCTACGGCTCCAACTCCGTCTCCCTGGCCGGCCGACAGCTCATCGACAAAGTGAAGGCGGCGGCGCAAAGCCGGGTGCGGCGGATCAGTTCCACGGCGCGCAAGCCGGTCGCCTTCGAGGGCACGGAAGGGGCCGATCCCCGCAGACTCATTCTCCTGGGAGCTTCCACGGGTGGTACGGAAGCCCTCAAAAACATCCTCCAGCGCCTCCCCGCCACGCTTCCCGGCATTGCCATCGTCCAACACATTCCGGCCCACTTTTCCCGCGCCTTCGCCGAACGCCTCAACTCGCTCTGCGCCATGGAAGTGCGGGAGGCCTGCGACGGCGACCTTCTCCGCCCCGGCCTCGCCCTCGTGGCGGCGGGCGATTTCCACATGATCCTCCACCGCGGCGCCAACGGTTTCCGGGTCTCCCTCCGGCAGGGACCGGCGGTCTGGCACCAACGCCCCGCGGTCGATGTCCTCTTCAAGTCCGCCCTCGACTGTGGCGCCACCCGAAGCACCGCCGCCCTGCTCACCGGGATGGGCCGCGACGGCGCGGAGGGCCTCCTCCGGCTGCGCGAAGCCGGCTTTCACACCATCGCCCAGGATGAGGAGACCAGCGTGGTGTACGGGATGCCAAAGGCCGCCGCCGACCTCGGCGCAGCCGCGGAAATCCTTCCTCTTGACCAAATCCCCCTCGCTCTCGTCCGCAGCCTCAGCCGCCCCCTCGCCACCGCCTGAACCGACCCGGCATTCGGACTTGGCGGGGCCGCCGCGATGCTCCAGGCTCGCTGCCATCGCCGGAGTGAACCGCAGCCTCTCATCCACCGCACCCGCCAGCCTCGATCGCCTCCTGCACCGGGATTGGCGCCTCTCGCCCGACGGCGCCTTCACCGAGGACGACCCCATCGCACCCGCCGGCCAAACCCTTGCCACTCTCCTCCGCCACTTCCAGCCCGGGTGGGAGCGCCGGCTGCCCGGCGACTTTCCCGCCGGCCGCGGCCAAGTTATTCTCTCCGGCGCGGACCACCCGGACGCGGAGGGTTTCCTCCTCCGCTGGTGGAGCGATGCCCGAGGTCCCTGTATCCGGATCAGCCGCACAACGGAGCTGCTGGCGGAGGAATCCGGCGCCTCCGAGCTTTTCCTCACCTGCTACCAAGGCGCCCTCTACCACCAGGACCGCGACCTCGCCATCACCCGTTTCCGCCCCGGCTCCGAAGAGATCGCCCTCGCCAACGCCTACGCTGCCCATGCCCGGCGCCGGCAATCGTTCATCGAGTGGATTCATGAGGATGACCGGGCCGCCTTTCTCACCGCCCTCGGCAAAGCCGATCCCCGGCCCGGACCTTTCGAGCTCGAGTATCGCGTTTACAACTACGATCAAGGCGGCGTGCTTCACCTGCGTGATGTCCGCCTGTCCCGCAACGGCCACGATTTCTCCGCCGGCTACCAGGGGCTGCTGACGGACGTCTCGCGCCAGGTGGTGGCGGAAAAACGCCTCGCCCACCGTGCCTGGAAGGAAACCGTCTCCACCGTCACCGCCGGTCTTCTGCACGACTTCAGCAATGTCATGACCGGCATCTGCTCATTGGGCGATCTCTACGCCTCTTCGGTCGGCCCGGAGAACCCAATGCACGGGGGTCTCCAAACCATTCACAAGAACGCCTACCAGGCCCAGAAACTCCTCCGCCGCATCATCGAGATCAACCGGGAGGTTTCGGGAGAACGGAGCTACCACTACCTCCAGGATCTGATCAACGACCAGCTCGACCTCATCCGGGCGATCCTCCCCAAGGGCACCGCCTTGGAAACCACCTTTCCGGAGGAAAAGCTCGCGGTCCGGCTCGACGAAGTCGGTTTTCGCCGAGTCCTGCTCAATATCTCCACCAACGCCCGCGATGCCTTTGGCCGGCAGGGCCGCCTTACCATCGAAATCCGCCGCGGAGGATCGGTTCGCCAGCACCGGCCGGACCTCCACCCCAGCCCATTTTTCGCCCCCGCCGACATGGCCGAAATCATCCTCGGCGACAACGGCTCCGGCATGCCGCCGGCAGTCCTCCGGCGGGCCTTCGACCCCTTTTTCTCCACCAAGGACCCAAACCGCGGATCCGGCCTCGGCCTCTACAACATGAGGCTTTTCGCCGAAGAACATCGCGGTCGCGTGGCCATTGCCAGCGAACAGGGACACGGCACCCGTCTCCACCTCTTCCTACCCCTCCTTGATGCGGATCCCCCGGTCATTTCCACCCCGGCCACCTCTTCCAATGACCGCACCACCACCCCCGTCGCACCCCCGGCGGATCGCCGCAGCCGCCGCCGCGCCCTCGTCTACTCGTGGGAGGACCCGCGCCACTACGACCTCGTCGCCACCCTCATCGACGAAGGCTGGGAGATCATGGCCATCAATGATCCCGCCCAAGTCATCGACAACCTCGACCGGCCCACCATCCCTTTCGACGCCCTCATCATCTACCGCATCGGCCTCGACGAGCAGGCCGATCCACTCCTTCACTTCGCCCACAGCAACCATCCCCGCATCCGGCGCGTCCTCGTCATCGTCGGCGAAGCACCCGACCAAGTCCCGCAAGGGCTCCGGCAAAAGGCCGACCTCATCCTATCACCCAACCTCAAACTCGCCAGCATGCTGCGCCGCCTCAACCGGCTTTTCACCTGATCCCCATGGCCGCCCGTCCGGACAACATCCCTTCCGTTCTCATCCTCGATGACGACGACATCATCCTCCTCGCCATCCGTGAGACCCTCGGACCAAGCCGCTTCGACATTCACACCTGCGATACCGCCGCCAAGGCACTGGACCTCCTGCGCAAACGGCCCTTCGCCGTCATCATCTCCGACCAGCGCATGCCCGAGATGACTGGCCTGGAATTTCTCAACGAGTCCAAGAAAATCCAGCCCAACGCCTCCCGCATCCTCATCACCGGAGTACTCACCCTCAACACCGTCATCGATGCCATCAACAAAGGCGAAATCTTCCGCTTCCTCGGCAAGCCCTGGGTGCGGGAGGAGCTCATCGCCACCGTCCAGAACGCCGTCCAGCGCTACCAGCTCCTGGAAATGAACGAGCGCCTGCGCGCCGACACCCTCCAGCTCAACGACAAACTCGTCGCCGCCAATGCCGAGCTCCAGGACAAGATCGCCGAACTCAGCCAGCGCCGCGAAGACCTCGAGCGCGCCCGCAAACAGTCCGAGGCCAATTTCGCCCACTCGCTCGACCTCTGCCAGCGCCTCCTCGAAACCTACCACCCCGTCCTCGGCCGCCAGACCCGCGCCACCGCCCTCATCTGCCGCCGGATGGCTGCCGGCGGATTGCTCGACCCCGCTCTCGCCCGCACCCTCGAGATCGCCGGCCGCCTCCACAACATCGGCATGGTCGGCCTCCCCCGCCACGTCTGCAGCACCTCCCTCAAGGATCCCCGGTCCCTCACCGAGGACGAAACCGCCCTCCTTCGCCACCACCCGATCTACAGCCAGACGCTCGTCTCCTTCTTCACCGGCATCCCCGTGCTCGGGGAAACCATCCGCGCCCACCACGAGCGCTTCGACGGCCTCGGCTACCCGGACGGGCTCGCCGGCGAGGACATCCCCCTCCCCGCCCGCTGCCTGGCGGTCGCGGTGGCCTACGTGGAATCCATGGCCAGCAGTGATGATGCGCTTGAGACCATCTTGCAGGGCTCGGGCAACGCCTTCGATCCCGAAGCGGTGCGGCTCTTCCTCAAGGTCACCCAGGGCAAAAACCTCCCCCAGAAGGTCAGCGAAATCACCCTTGCCGAACTCGCCCCCGGCATGCGCCTCGCCGAGGGCATCTTCAGCCCCAGCGGACTCCTCCTCATCCCCGAGGAACAGCGGCTCGACGAAAGCATGGTGCGGAAAATCCGCGAGCACGACCGCGCCACCCCCATCACCCAGCGCCTGGTGGTCTATCAGGATTAGCCGGGCTTTTCGCGCGCCCGCGAGCTTCCCGCTCAAGCTCCCCACCCCGGGAGCCGATAGGATTCCTCGGCGATCCCTGCGCGGCCTCGCTCCGCAGGCCCAACGCCGTCCGCACCACACCATCATGAGCACACCCGCCACCACTCCAGAATCGGAAGGCCGGATCATCACCGGAGGAAAGTTTCTCACCTTCACCCTCGCCGAAGAACACTACGGCGTCGAGGTCCTCAAAATCCGCGAAATCATCCGGATGCAGAAGATCACCGCCGTTCCCCAGATGCCGCCTCACGTCAAAGGCGTCATCAACCTCCGCGGCAAGGTCGTCCCCGTCATCGATCTCCGGCTTAAGTTCGGATTCGCCGTCGGCGAGACCACCGAACGCACCTGCATCGTCGTCGTCCAGGCCGGCCGCGGCCGCACCTCGGCCATGACCGGCCTCATCGTCGACACCGTCGATGAGGTCGTGAATATCGCCGAAGCCGACATCGAGGAGACCCCCGATTTCGGCACCGGCCAAAAACTCGATACCATCCTCGGCATCGCCAAAATCAAGGGCGAGGTGAAGACGCTGCTTGATATCGACCGCGTCGTCGGCGATGACCGCCTGCTCTGAACCGGCAGGTCCGCCGCTCCAACCCGCCTCACTCACCCGCCGTCCACCTCCGGCGGCCGGCCCGCCATTACCGGCCACGATCAGCCCGACTCTTCCTTACGCCCCCGCCTGCCTTTCCGGAATGGAACTGAATCCATGAGTGGCTCCCCCACCCTTCCCTCCCTCTTTGCCCAAAAGATCGTGGTCGGGGTCGGCGACGCCGCAGTCTCCAACAACCCCAACGTCATCCTCAGCACCTACGCCCTCGGCTCTTGCATCGGTCTCATCGTCTGGGACCCCGCCGCCACCGTCGGGGGACTCCTCCACTTCATGCTCCCGGAGGCCTCCCTCTCCCCCGACAAGGCTTCCGCCCAACCCGCCATGTTCGGAGACTCCGGCATGGCCTTCCTCCTCCAATCCCTGCGCGGCCTCAAGGCCGATCCCTCGCGCCTGCGCGCCTTCTGCGCCGGCGGCGCCAGCGTCCTCAGCGGGCCGGACATGTTCCGTATCGGTGAGCGCAATACAAAAATGGCACAAGGCCTGCTTGCCCGCCACCGCATCCCCTGCGTGGGAGCGGAGACCGGCGGGATCAACAACCGCACCGTCCATCTGGACATCGGCCAGGGACAGGTCACCCTCAAGGTCCTCGGCCGCGAACACCGCTACAGCCTGCGATGAAACTCCAGGACATCGTCCAAAACATCAAGACCCTGCCCGCGGGCCCGGCCGTCCTTCCCAAGCTGGTCCGGCTCATGGAGCAGGAGGTCGATGACAACGACTCCTTTGTCGAAATCATCGCCCTCGATCCCGCGCTCACCGCCCAGGTCCTGCGCCTGAGCAACAGCGCCGCTTTCGCCCCCGCCTCCCCCATCACCGACCTCGGCGACGCCGTCGCCCGTCTCGGCATCCGGGAGATTTACCGCATCGTCACCCTGCTCAGCGGCGGAGATTACCTCATCGACTCCGTTGACCTCTTCGGCCTCGCCCGGGGCGAACTCTGGGAGCACAGCCTCGCCGTCGCTTTCATCATGGAAACCTTGGTCACCGATGAGGACACCGGCCCCGGCCTCGCCTACACCATCGGCCTGCTCCACGATCTCGGCAAAACCGTCCTCGAACTCTCCATGCCCAAGGCCTACGAAGCGGTCTTCGACCGGGTCGAAAACGATCATTGGGGGCTTGCCCGCGCCGAGCGCGACTTGCTCGGCTTCGACCATGCCGAGGTCGGCTGCGCCCTGCTTCGCCACTGGGGCTTCGGCGATGTCGTCTGCCTGCCCGTCGGCCATCATTACCACCCGCTGGAGTGTCCGGAACACCAGCAGGTCGCCTGCGCCCTCCACGTGGCCAACTGGGGCGCCGGCATCCTCGGTTACAACCATGGGCGCGATGCCTGGGCGCTGGAAATCGAACCGGCCGTGGTCGGGGTGCTCGGCATCGAGCAGAACCGGCTCGAGCGCAGCATCCTTCAGGCCGGCCAGCAAATCCACCGAGCCCGCATGATCGTGGGCGACCACGCCCCCAAGGTCCGCCAGGACTGATCCCCGCTCAAGTTCACCGGCCGCGCTGCCGATGGACAAACCAGCACACGCGCGCTTTCCCATGCCTTACTACGACAACCTTGTCTGGCAGCCACCACCCGGATCCGCCGAGGAGGCGGTCGGTTCGCTCAATGGCAGCTTCCAACACCTTTCCGAACTGAAGTCGGCGGATCTCTCCGCACTCGAGTTCCTCAAAGCGGTCGTCCTGATCTACGCACGCCGCGACGAAGTCCTCTTCCTCAACCGTCAGGGACGCCGGCTCCTCGTGCTCGACCCGCTCGCCCGCGTCGAGCGTGAGCGCCTCACCTTCGCCCTTGAACCGGCGCCGCACCACATGCGCGAGGACCGCGATGTCCTCGGCACCGGCGTGCCGCTGCACCACGCCTACGAGCTCCTCACCTACCCGTGGGGCAAAACCTGGGTCCGCGGCAGCAAACTGCCCCTGCTCAACCGCGACGGCGTGCCCGCAGCCGTCGTCTTCGCCGGCCAGGAACTGCCCGCCGGCGAGCAGATCGACCGCATCGCCGCCTGGTTTGACCGTCCTTCCAACCCTGCCCACGGAGTCAATTGACCATGAAAAAAAACGTTCTCCTCGTCGAAGATGATCCCGCCCTGCGGATGGTGATGAAGGAGGTGCTCCGCGATGACTTCGAGGTCGGGGAGGCCGACAACGGGCTCGACGGCATCAAGCTCGCCAACGACCGCTCCGTCGACCTCATGATTCTGGACTACCACCTGCCCAAGCGCGACGGCCTCGAGGTCATCCGCGAGGTCAAGCAACACCGTCCCGAGCTTCAGGTCATCGTCCTGACCGGATTTCTCAACGACTACGCCGAAAAACGCTTCCGCGAACTCGGCGCGGCCGAAATATTTCCCAAGCCGTTCAACTACCGTACGCTTCTGGAAAAGGTCCGCGGCCTCGTCCTTCCCTCCGCCGCCCACTCCGCCGCACCAGGCCCGCTCCATCCGGCCGCCGCCATTTTCAACCTCACCGCCACCCCCGGCTGCGGTGAGACCGAAGTTCTCGGACGCTGCTTCACCAGTCTCCAGTCCATCGCCGAGAAGCTCGAGTACCTCCACCACCTGACCGAAAAGTACTGGCTCAAGCCCAACGATGTCGTCGCCATCCGCCACGCCGTCCGGCTCATGAACGCCGACCTCAAGCGTTTCTACGGAGGCCTCAACCGCGACTTGTATCCGCTGGGTAACTTCACTCAGGCAGCCGCGGACAAGTCTGCGGAACTCCCCTACGGCCAAGGGGAGAACTGAACCCGGGATGCGTAAGCCGGTGATAAAAGCCCCGCGAGTCCGCACTGCGGGCAAAACCGCGGGCGCTCCCGGCCGATAGAGCAGTGTGGCCGCAAGGCCCGCCACCTATTCTACCGCACCGGCTTCAACCACCGGCCAAGGACAGTCCAACGCATCATCTCAAGGAGGAAACCAATGAAAATTCTCATCGTCGACGACGATCCCGCCATCCGCCAGCTCCTGGTGACGGTCTTTGGTGAAACGCACGAGGTCTCGCTTCTCTGCGATGGCCACAACGCCGTCTCCGTGCTTTCCGATCCCGGCCACGGTTTTGATGTCGTCCTGCTCGATCTCCGCATGCCCCGCCTGAGTGGCGAAAAGGTGTTGGAGTTTCTGGCGGACTGGCAGAACATCCGCACCCGCTTCATCATCATTTCCGGCTACACTCTCGAGGCCAAGGCACTGCAGTATCCCAATCTCCTCGCCTGCGTCGCCAAGCCGTTCAAGATCAAGGAACTGGTCGAATTGGTCGAAACCTCCTGCTCCAGCAAGGCGAGTTCGGGCCGCCCGGTGGCCGTCGCCGCAGGTTGACGCCATCATCCTTTTTTCAGGATACGAAGTCGATTCCTCCGCCTGGTGTCCCTCGGGGCGCCGGGCGGAGTTTTTTCAGCCAGTCTTCCAGGCGCCCGTCAAAGGAACCGTTGCTGAAAAAGGCAACCACCAGCGGTTGCCCCGCATGGGCACAGCGCCGGGCCAAGGCTTTTTCCAGAGCGGAAAAATCGGTGAACGCCGCCGCCTGCCGGCCGCGGTTTCGCAGAGCGACCGCCATGGCCGCCGTATCCAGCGCCGCCTCCGGACTCATCGAGGCGAACCGGTGCACCGGGGCGAGGTAAACTTCGTCCGCTTCCGCCAGAGCATCGGTGAAGGCGGCCTCGAAAATTTTCGTCCGCGCGGTGTTGCTGCGGGGTTCAAAACAGGCCGCCAAACTACCTCCGAAGCGCTCCCGGAGCGCTGTCAGCGTCTCCCGCACTGCCGTGGGGTGATGGCCGAAGTCCTCCACCAGGATGAGCTGTTCGTCGCGCCAACGCACTTCCTGCCGCCGCCGCACCCCCTGAAAGCCTTTCAAGGCACCCAGCGATAGCTGCCTCGGATCCCCGGGACAGGCCAGCAGAGCCGCCGCCAGCGCCGCCATGGCGGCGTTGCGCGCATTGTAGAGACCGCCCAGCCCCCACTCCACCCGGCCCCAGGACGCGCCGCGCCAGCTCAACTCGAAACAAGATCCTTCTCCGTGCGTCTTGTAGCCGGTGATCCGCAGGTCCGCCCCTTCCGCCGTCCCCACGGTGTGGCGCCGGGTCCACGGCACCTCGGACAGCGCCTTCAAGACGGGATCGTCCGCATTGACCAGCAGGGCGCCGTCCCGGGGCACGATGCGCACGAGGTGCTCGAAGCTGCGCCGCAAGTCGGCCTCGTCGCGAAAGATGTCGGCGTGGTCGAACTCGAGGTTGTTAAGCACCGTGATCCAGGGCCGGTAGTGGACAAACTTGGACCGCTTGTCGAAAAAGGCGCTGTCATATTCGTCGCCCTCGATGACGAAGGGTGCTCCCTCGGCCCCGGCATTCTGGCCGGCGGGCAGGTCCCGCGGCACCCCGCCCAGCAGCCAGCCCGCCTCCACGCCGTTGTCGCGGAGCAAAGTGGCGGCCAGGGCGGTGGTCGTGGTCTTGCCATGCGTACCCGCCACCACCGCCACTTTGCGCGCGCGCAAAACCAACTTCCCCAGCAGCTCGGGCAGCGAAACATACTCCTGCCGGCGATTCTCCAGCAGCCATTCCACCTCGGGATTGCCGCGGCTCATGGCATTGCCCACCACCACCAGATCCGGATTCAGCTCCGCCAATCGCGCCGCATCGTAACCTTCCAGGACCGTGATCCCGGCCCCCGCCAGCACCTCGCTCATCGGCGGATACACCCCGGCGTCCGACCCGCGAACGTCGTGCCCGGCTTGCTGCATGAGCACGGCCGCATTGCCCATGGCGGTGCCGCCGATTCCAAGGAAATAGATCCGCATCGCCGAACCATCCACCGCCGGCTTGCCCGGTGGCAAGCCCGGCCTTTCTTACCGCCCTGGCCAACCCGCGGCCCGCGGAACCGTACTCCTGAAAGCCCACTGCCCCGTGCGTCCCTCCCCGACTAATAGCCTGTCCCTATTTCACCCTAACCAGCGGCCCCCTCAGCCCCGACAGGGGCGGCGGGATGTTAGCCGGTTGGCGCCAGCCACCGGAACCGGCCCACCCAAACCATCCGCCCCGGCAGGGGCGGCGCCCGGCGTTTGGCCGCCACGATCTCCGGCGCCCCCTGCCGGGGCGCGTTCCATGTGGGGTCGCCATCCGGCGCTGCCAAGGCGCCACCCAGTCGAAGCACGGCATCGGCGAGACCGCCCCCGCGCAATCCCGATTAACAGCCTGTCCCTATTTCACCCCTCCTTATCCACCTTCGTGAGATGGCGGTCCCCCTTGCCCGTGTCCGTCGGATGCGGCACCTGCCGCACACGCCCAAAAACGCAGAAGGGAGCAGAATGCTCCCACTCCTTTACTCATCCTGACCCACGCATGCGGAATCCTCTGCTGACCTCGCCCTCCTCCGCGCATTGCGAACTTTCCGTAACGAGCCGGGCCTTTTCCCATTGAAGCCACCGCCTCCCCGACCGGCCATCCCGGCTCAGCGCATCCCAGTTTCCTCGGGCGGGTGGCTGAGGTCGTCGCGGTGCCGGCGGTTGAGGGGAAGCTCACGGGGCAGGATGGCAAAATAGGCCGCCAGCCACCAGCAGCGCGTGCTGCGGTAAAACAGCGCCGGAAACACGACCGCTCCTGCGAGGGCCAGCAGCGCCGCCGGCAAACCCGCCACCAGACCGAAGGCCCAAAGCAGCAGGACGGGGAGCAGGGCGACCACCGTCACGCCATAATTCAGGGCCATCGAACCAAGAAAAAAACCTTCCCCGCGCTCCAGCGAGAGTCCGCAATCCGGGCACGACGGTGCCAGCCGCAGGACCCCCGCAAACAGGCGCCCGCCGCCGCAATTCGGACAGCGGAGCCGCAGTCCGCGGCTCAAGATCCGCGCTGGCGACACTTCCAAGGGAGCCCTTTCCCGGCGGATTTGCACCCGCCCAGCCAACACCCGCGGGCCGCCCGCGACAATCCTTTTTCCGGCCGCCGTGCCGGCGGTATTCGTATCGGCCACCGCACTACACGACGGCAGGGCATCGTCGGCCCATGAAAAAAGCGGTGGCCGCAGCCACCGCCGATATCAAAACGCCGACGCGATTGGATCAGCTCTGGCCGACCTGGAAGCGGACGAAGCGGCGCACGACGATGTTTTCGCCCAGCTTGGCGATCTTGGCCGTGATGAGGTCTTTCACGCTCGTTTCCGGGTTTTTGACGAAGGGCTGGTCCAGCAGGCAGACCGCGGAGTAGTATTTCTCCAACTTGCCCTCGACAATCTTCTGGACCGCGGGCGGTGGCTTGCCGGCCGCCTGGGCGGCGGCAATTTCCTTCTCCTGCTCAAGAGCCGCTTCCGGAACTTCCTCACGGGTCACGTGGAGAGGACTGGCCGCGGCAATCTGCAGGCAGAGGTCGCGGCAGAGCTCCTTGAAATCATCCGTCTTGGCCACGAAGTCAGTCTCGCAGTTGACCTCGACCAAAACCCCGACTTTGCCGCCGAGGTGGATGTAAGATTCGATCAGACCTTCGGAAGTCGCGCGGCCCGCTTTCTTGGAAGCGAGGGCGACGCCTTTTTTGCGCAGCAGGGTCTCAGCCTCCTCAATCTGGCCATTGGCCTCGACGAGGGCTCTTTTGCATTCCATCAGCCCGGCTCCGGTTTTCTCGCGGAGGGTGCTGACCATTTGTGCCGTGATAGTGGTGCTCATGTCAGTAAGTGGATGCGGTGGGAGCGGGGGCTCAGCTTTGCTTTTCCTCTCCTTGGGCCGGCGTCTCTTCGGTCGCGGACGCCGGAGCCGGAGCCGGAGCCGGAGCCGGAGCCGGCGGCGGGGGCGGGGGCGGGGGCTTGGAAGCGGGCGCGGTTTCTTCGGATGATTCGGGAGCCTCTGCTTGCGGAGCGGAATCTTCAGAGGCCGCCGGCGCGGGGGCGGAGGGAGCGGTTTCCGCCTCGGCAGCGGTCATGTCGTCAACCTTGACGTCGCCGGCGGGGGCGCTGCGGCGCGACTCGCGCTGCGCATAGCCTTCCTGAACGGCCTCGACGAGAGCTTCGACGATCACACGGATCGACTTGACCGCATCGTCGTTGCCCGGAATCGGATAGGTGACGAGGGCGGGATCGGAGTTGGTGTCGACGAGGGCGACGGTGGGGATTTTCAAGCGGCGGGCCTCGGCAATGGCGATGTCTTCAAAGTGGATGTCGATCACGATCATCGCACCGGGGAGGCCCTTCATGTTGACGAGCCCTTCGAAGTTGCGCTGCATGCGGCCCATTTCGCGCTTGATGGCGGAGCTTTCCTTTTTCGGGAGCTTGGCCAGCTCGCCGCTGGTCTCCATCTCCTGGTATTTCTTGTACTTGGCGATGCTGCGCTTGATGGTCTCGAAATTGGTCAGGGTGCCGCCCATCCAGCGGTTGGCGCAGAGGGGCATGCCGGTGGTGGCGGCGGCTTCGCGGATAATGTCCTGCGCCTGGCGTTTGGTGCCGACCCAGAGAACCTCTTTGCCGTCGGCGACGACGTCAGAAATGAAGTCACAGGCCTTTTGCAGCAGGACGTGGGTCTTGGTCAGGTCGATGATTGAGATCCCCTGGCGATGGTCGAAGATGTAATCCTTCGAGCGGGGATTCCAGCGCTTTACTTGGTGGCCGAAGTGAACTCCGGCGTCGAGCAGGTCATGGAGCGATACGTTCATAATCAAAATGCCCGGCGGGCACAGGCCGCGGTGTACACGGCCTTAAGCAGGTTGGTTTGAGTGGATGGATGTTGTGATGGTGTGAATATGAAAGACCCACCGCTTGCGGCCCGAAGTGCGGGCAGTGCAGTGGAAAAAAGGCAGAACTTGCTCCGCCGGTCTGCCGGAGGCAAGCCTTTAGCGGCGGGGCCGGGAAAGTTTCCCCCTTACCAGACGAGCAGGCCGCCAGAATAGGTCAATCCGCCGCCGACTGAGCAGAAGACGATCCGGTCGCCGGGCTGGAAAATGCCCTCCTCCACCGCCCAGCCCAAGGCCATCGAAATCGAGGCCGCCGAGGTGTTGCCGTATTTGGCGATGGTGACGACAAACTTCTCATAGGCGATCCCGACCCGCTTGCTGACGGCCCGCAGGATGCGCTCATTGGCCTGGTGGGGAACGATCCAAGCGATGTCCCCCGGGCTGAGTCCGTGCCGGCCGAGGGTTTGCTCGATCTGGTCGGCAAAGCCGGTGATGGCGCTTTTGAAGACCGCCGCTCCGTCGATCTGCAGAAAAAAGTCCTTCTGGTCGATGCCAGTCGGATCGGGAAACGGCCGCGAAGCGCCCCCGCCGAGGCGGCGGATGGCGTCGAACTGGAGGGCGTTGCCCGACATGCCCATCCGGTGCAGCCGGTGCCCGCCGGGGGAGGCCGTGAGCAGGGCGGCGCCGGCGCCGTCGCCGAGGAGAAAGGCGGTTTCGTAATCGTTGGGATTGAGAATGCGGGAGGTCAGCTCGGCTGTGACCACCACCACGGTCCGCGCGCTTCCGGAGCGGATCAGCGACCGGCCCACCTCCAAGGCATAAAGCCAGCCGGAACAGGCGGCATTGAGGTCAAAGGCAAAGGCCTTCGGGCAGCCCAGCTCCCGCGCGAGCGCACTGGCCATGGCGGGCACGGGCTGGTCGGGTAGAATGGTCGCCATGATGATGCCGTCGATCGCTCCGACCTCCACTCCGGAGCCCTCGAGGGCATGACGGACGGCGGTGGCCGCCAAGCTGGTGGCGCTTTCCCCGGGCCCGGCATAGCGCCGCTCCTTGATCCCGGTGAGCTTGATCATCTCCTCCTCGGTCCGCCCGGGAAAGGCCTTCAGGATTTCGCTGGTCGGCCGGATGTTCCGGGGCACGGCATAGCCGACCCCGGCGATCTGGACGGTGTCATCGGCCACGGTCCCGGCCTCAGTCGGTGCGGGTGCGGGAGTTGCTGTGACTGATGCGTCATTGCCATGGTCGGAAAGCCATCGCTCGACGTCATCCCCGGAGACGCGGCCGCCGGGGCCCGTGGCCGCGATGCCGTCGGCCGCCGCCGGCTCGAAACCGGCCTCCCGCAGAAGCTTGATGGCGAGGGGGGTCCACTTCGGCGCATCCTCGACCTCCGTCGCCG
>REEB01000044.1 GCA_007695295.1 Puniceicoccaceae bacterium | reverse complement strand
GGGGGAGGCCCGCTGGGCGGCGCGGAGGACGGGGCCGGGGAGGGCGCTGTGGAGAAACGGCAGGGCGATGGCGGCGCCGATCCCGCGGAGAAACTGGCGGCGGTGAAGGGGAGGGAGCGGTGGTGTGGGCATGGGTCGGGGAGGTTGAGGTGGCGGGGGGACGTCAGGGGTGGGAAGGTGCGAGAAAAGCGGACTGGAGGGGTGACCCGGGGTCGGCCTCGGAGGGGTCGGGACCGCGCTGGTGTTGGAATGGGAAGCTGGCCACCACGGCATGGAGGTAAGCCGGGAGAGTGTCGCCTTCGCGGGCGGCCCGGCGGAGGATTTCATCGACGGCGGGCCGGTCATAGTAGTCGAGGCCGCGTCCGAGTGCGTAGGTGAGCAGTTTGCGGGCGAGGGCGCGGCGGAAGTCGCCCCGCCGTTCGGTGGCGAGGGCTCGGGCGAGGGACTCGGCGGAATCGACCTGTCGCCCGGAAGTGAGCGTGCCGGAAGTTTCGATGGGGAGGCCGCCGGCGTGGGTGCGGGGTCGGCCGAGGGCGTCGAAGCCTTCCAGGGCGAAACCGATCGGGTCGAAAAGGGCGTGGCAGGCGGCGCAGGACGGTTCGGCGCGGTGGCGCTCGAGGCGTTCGCGGAGGGTGGCGGTGAGTTCGGCGTGGGGGTCGTCGTCTTCGGCGAGGCTGGGGATGTCGGCCGGGGCGGGCGGCGGGGGCGTGCCGAGGAGTTGCTCGAGGACAAAGACGCCGCGGAGGACGGGGGAAGTGCGGTTGGGGTAGGAAGTGACGGTGAGGACGCCGGCCTGGCCGAGAAGGCCGGCGCGGCGGCCCGGCGGCAGGTCGAGGCGCACAATCCCGTCCTCTCCCGCTGGAAAATCGAGGCCGTAGTAAGCGGCGAGATCGGCATCGGCGAAGGTGTGGCCGGCGGTGAGCATTTCGGTGACCGGGCGGCCGTTGGTGAGAAAGTCGGCCATGAAGCGGTACGTTTCCTGCTCGAGGGTGCGGGCCAGTGCGGGCGACCACTCGGGATGGAGGGACGGGTCGGGGGAGCGGAAGGGTAGGTTGCGGACGTGGAGCCACTGTCCGGTGAAGTTGCGGAGGAAGCGGGCGGCGCGGGGGTCGGCGAGGAGGCGGTCGGCTTCCGAACTCAGGTTTTCGCGGAGTTTGCCGGATGCGGCGAGATCGAGCAAGGCGGTGTCGGGCGGGCCGTTCCAGAGGAAAAACGCCAGGCGGGTGGCGAGAGCATGATCGGAGATCGGGACCGGTCGGCCGGGAGTGGCTTCGGGCGGGGAGGGCTCGCCGATGAAGAGAAAGTTGGGGGAGAGGAGGATGGCTTGGAGGGCGACCTGGAGAGCGGCGGGGAGGTTGTCGCCGGCGCGGCCGGACTCGAGCACGAGGTCGGCGAGGCGGCGGAGTTCCCCGGATTCGGGGGTGCGCCGCCAGGCGAGGCGGACGATCGGGGCGAGGGTGCGCTCGGTCCAGGCGCGGCGGGACTCGTCTTCATGGAGGGGGCCGACCCAGTCCGGCAGCGAAGAGGCTTTGCCCGGAGGGTGGAGTGGTCCTTCGAGGCGGGCATCGGCGAGGTAGAAGTTGCGGTCCTGGGCCCGGCGGCCGCTTTGTGCGGGCAGGTAGAAGTCGTTGAAGTAGTGCAGGGCGATCTCATTGCGGCCGGCGACAAGGTCGGCTTCGACGGTGCGGCGGCGGGGGTTTTGGCGGGAGCCGTTGGCCTCCACTTCGCCGACGCTGCGGCCATTGACGCTGACGGTGGCTTTGGCGGGCTCGTCGCCGGCCCGGTCCTGGTAGAGATCGAGCAGAAGGCGGTACCGCCCCGCTTGGGGGAGGTGGGTGGCGACCGAGACGGTGCCATTGGAGTAGCGCATGGCCAGCCCTTCCCCCGCTTCACTGCCGGCCCACGGGAGGCTTGCGAGCGGGAGCACGCCGGGCGGAGCTTCCGGATCGGGAATAACGGCGGCGGCGACCCGCTCGGCGGCAGCCATGAGTTGCTCGACCAGCAGAGGGGAGAGCGTGAGCACATCGGCGATGTGGTCGAAGCCGTAGCCGCTGTCATCGGGCGGGAAGTCCGTCGTGGGGTCGAAGGAGACGCCGAAGATGTCCTGCACGGCGTGGCGGTATTCCGAGCGGTTGAGGCGGCGGATGACGGCCCGGCCGGGATCGGGGCGGCGGGGGTCGACGGGGTGGAGGGCGCGGTCCAGCCAGTCGACGAAGGCGGCCCGGGCGCGCGGGGAGATGGCGGGGCCGTCTGCCGGCGGCATGAGGCCATGGCTGACATGGGTGAGGACGCGCTGCCAGGCGTCGCGATCTTCGCTGAGTGAGGCCGGCTGGTTGAGCCGCTCGAGGTCGAAACCACCCCTGGCCGTGACGGAGTCGTGGCACTCATAGCAGGAGGTGCTGACAAACGGATGAATCCCGCTGTGGAAAAGCGTATCCGGTGGAGGAGGACTGATCGTCCAGTGCCAGCGGGGCCAGCTCTGATGGGCTGCGGCCGCCACGAGCAGGCCAAGGCCGGTGACCAGAGCAACGGAGGCGGCGCGCATGACGGAAAGCAGGGGCAGGGGTTGGGTGGCGGGGAAGGGGCGGTTTTCGCGATTGAACATCGCGGACCACCACGGGAGGCTGCGGAACCGTGAGCGACGTTACTCCGATTGGCAACCTTCATCTCCTGTTGTTGCACCTGCCGATCGGCTTTGTGGTCTTGGCTGTGTTGCTGGAACTACGGTTGTGGCGCCGACCGTCGGAGGAAGGACGGCGGATCCAGCAAGGATTGTTGGGCTGGACGGCATTGGCGGCGCTGGTGACGGCGGCGACGGGGCTGGTGCTGGCGTCGACCGGAGGTTATCCCGAGGAACTGCTCATGCGGCATCGCTGGGCGGGGGTGCTCTGTGCGGTGGCGGCCGGGATGGCGTGGCTGGTACACCGGAAGCGGGACCCCGCCGGAGAAGCGGGGGCGCCGCCGGCGGGACTCTGGAAATGTCGGACAGCGCTGCTGGTGCTGGTGCTGGCGACAGTGACGGCGGGGCATCTCGGGGCCTTGTTGACGCACGGGCCGGGAGTGGTGCCCTTCGGGAGCCGCCTGCATCCGGAACGGCCGCCGGAAGTCGACCCGGAAGGGGAGTTTGCCCTCACCGTCCGGCCGATCCTGGAGCGGTACTGCTGGGAGTGCCACGGTGTGGAGCGGGTGCGGGGACGGCTGCGGCTGGATCTGCCGGCGGCGGCGCGGCGGGGCGGCCGCAGCGGGGTGCCGGCGCTGGTCCCGGGAGAACCGGTCGCCAGTGAGATGATCCGGCGGATGCGGTTGCCCCGTGGGGACGAAAAGGCGATGCCCCCGGAGGACGGAACGGCTCCGGACGAGGCGGAGATCGCCGTCCTGGAAGCGTGGATACAGGCCGGAGCGGCCTGGCGCTGAGGGTTCAGCTCTCCTGTGGGGGGAGGGAGGTGCGCAGGGACTGGGCGCGGTTGGCCCAGAAGCCGCCCGGATTGAGGTCGAGGATGGCGTCGGCCTTTTCCCGGGCGCGGTCGTAGTCGCCGGCTTCGCGGGCAAGCACGGCGAGGTGGTAATGGGCTTCGGAGCGGATGGCGAGGAGCTGGGATGCGTCCCGGGCGAGCCGTTCGAGGACCGGTTCGGCGGCAGCGGTGGCTCCGTCGCGGACGTGGGAGACTGCCTCGCCCATGCGGGCGCGGGCCTTGAGGGAGGGTTCCGTGAGGATGGCCGCGGCCGCGGAATAGTCTTGGGCGGCCTGGTGGTAACTGCCGGCCCGGTAGGCTTGGTCGGCCAGATCGAGCAGGGCGAGCCCGGCGAGGGGGTGGCCGCGATGATCAGTGGCGAAGGCGCGCAGTTCTTCGGGTGTGGCGGCTTCGGCAAAGGTGGCCTGCACGCGTGAATCCTGCACGTCGGCCCAGATGCGGAGCCCTTCCCGCCCCACGATGATGACCACCAGGGCGATGCAGAGCAGCACCACGGCGCCTTTGTATTTCTCCCAAAAAAGGTAGAGACGATCTTCAAAACTTGCGCCCGCGTAGCTGTCGTCGACAGCGACGAGGTTGCGGTCGTCTCCTTGGGTGGAATCGGGTTTGGACGGTTTCTGGGCCATGGTGGTGAGCGGCGGCGAAGGGGGATTTCCGGGCCGAAAAGGGAGGACGCTTGAGGAAATCCCGGCCGCTGACAATCTTCTTCTTAAGGTCCTGCGACGTTCGATTTCCTGGGGGATGATCGCAGGATGTCGTCGGAAGGGCGGGTCTGGGTGGCGTTCGGGCTGCGGCTGGGTTGCGAGCCATCGGAGCCGGCGTGGAAGGGTCGCTCGGGGGTGGCCGAGCTTGGCCGGAGTCATGGCTTGATGCCCGATGGGGGTTAGGCGGTGGGTTAACGGCCGGGGGAGAATTTGCGTTATGCGTAATGGGTAATGGGTAAAGAGTGACACGGGGCGGGAGGGTGCGGGGTTCGCCTACGTCGCAAGCGGACTCCGGCGTGACAGCCCTCGCTCTCCGCGGCACTCCGAGCGAGGGTTGCTGGCACCCCTGCCGCAGTGCGGTGTGGAGGGTGGGCGTGTGTCCGGTAGTTTCGCGCGCTCAACCACCGGCTACACGCTGGCAGCCCTCCGGGATGCTAAGGCCAGCGGGTCGGGGGAAGGTAGCGGGAGTATCTTGCTCCCGTGCGCGTCCTTGGGTGGGAGTTCTCTGGGTCCGCTTCAACTATGGGCAACAGGCGAATGCCTGATCCCCGGGTACGGATGCTGCGGTTCCGAGGGAGCTTGCGGTCGAAAGCTCG
>REEB01000045.1 GCA_007695295.1 Puniceicoccaceae bacterium | reverse complement strand
GGGTGGAGTCGGACCTTGCCAAAATCAAACGCGACAAATCTTTGGTCCGTTCATTTTTTAATGCCAAAAGCGTCTCCTATGCTGCTGACTAGTCAGTAAGTCAGCGCCTTTCGGGACTGCGCCATTTGAAGCCCGCAAAGGGCTGGTGGCCTTAATTGCTGGTGTGCTGATCATTGATGCGCTGGCCGAGGCTGTTGTAGACATAGACGTGGCGATTGATGGCCGAGGGGTTGGTGGGCTCATGCAAGTCGAGTCCGAACGCGTGGGAGTGGCGGCCGAGCCAATCGGCGAGGAGGTCGCGGGCGCGGCGGAAGCTGTCGAAGGCGGAAGGGTTTGCGATTGCCCGATCCTGGCCGGTGCGGAATCGTGGAGGCCATGTCCCCCAAACCCGACTCCATTCGCCTGATCGTCCGCGGCGACGACATTGGCTCCTCCCGGGCGGCCAACCACGCCTGTATCGATGCCTATACCAAGGGCATCATGACCACGGTGGAACTGATGCCACCGTGTCCTTGGTTTCCGGAAGCGGCCCGGCTCTTGCGGGAAAACCCCGGCCTCGACGTCGGTATCCATTGTTCCCTGACAGCCGAGTGGGAGGGGATGAAGTGGCGGCCCTTGACGCCCGCGCGGAGCATCGTCGACGAAGACGGCTTCTTTTTCCCCATGATTCACCCCAACGCCAATTTTCCCGCCGAGCGCACCCTGCGCGGCTCGGACTGGCGACTGGAGGAGATAGAAGCGGAGCTGCGGGCCCAGATCGAACTGGCCCGGCGGCACGTGCCCCATGCCAGCCATGTCTCCTGCCACATGGGTTGCGCCCAGTGGGATGAGTCGGTGAAGGCGATGTTTACGGCCATGGCCAAGGACCTGGGACTCTGGATCGCGCCTGCCGAGCAGGGCTGCCAGCGGTTTGAGGGCTATCGTGGCGCGGAAGGATTCGAGGCGCGGGAAGCCCTTTTCATTGAGCGGCTCGCCGATCTCACTCCGGGGTTGTGGATGTTTGTCGACCACCCCGCCTACGACACCCCCGAATCGCGCGGCCTCGGCCACACCGGGTACGAAGATGTCGCGGCTGACCGCGATGCCTGCACCCGGGTCTTCACCAGCCCGGAAGTAAAAGCCGCCATCGAGGAGCGGGGCATCGAGTTGATCGCCTACCGCGATTTGCGGTAGGGGCGATAGACGCATTTGCGGGTGCTCTCCCGGCGGTGCGCCGGCCCGGGGTCGGAATCGCCTTGCTTGGGGACGGGGCCGGGCCGATGCTGGGGTTTTAGTCTGGAACCGATACAGCCCGGCGCGCCCGGGCCCATGGACCCATGTTTGTCGATGAAGTAGTCATCAAAGTCCAGGCGGGAGACGGCGGCCGTGGGTGCAGCAGTTTTCGCCGGGAGAAGTACGAGCCCTTCGGCGGCCCCAACGGCGGGGACGGCGGCAAAGGGGGCGACGTCGTTTTGTGCGGTGATCATGACACCAACACCTTGCTTGATTTCCGCTACCGGAAAAACTGGCGGGCCGGCCGGGGCGAACACGGACGCGGGTCCGACCAGCATGGCCATACCGGCGAAGACTGTCTGTTGAAAGTCCCGCCCGGGACGATCGTGACGGATGAGGAAACCGGTAGGGTGGTGGCGGAGGTGCTCGGCCACGACGAGCGGATCGTGCTCTGCCAAGGCGGCAACGGCGGCTGGGGCAACGCCCGTTTCAAGTCCTCCACCAACCGCGCGCCCCGGCGGGCCAATCCCGGTCAGCCCGGCGAGCGCGGAACCTATCGCCTGGTCCTCAAGAGCCTCGCCGACATCGGCCTCGTCGGCTACCCGAACGCCGGGAAGTCCACCCTCACGAACGCCATCACCCATGCGCATCCGCGGGTTGCGGCCTATCCCTTCACCACCCTGCAGCCGCAGATCGGGGTGATCGATTATCCAGAGCGGCACGACCGCCTGATTTTGGCGGACATTCCCGGACTCATCGAAGGCGCGAGCGAAAACCGGGGCCTGGGGCATCGGTTTTTGCGCCACATCGAGCGGTGCAGCATCCTGCTCCTCCTCGTCGATTTGGCGGGGACGGACGGCCGCGAGCCCATTGATGACTACCGCAGCCTACTCCACGAGCTGGAGCTGTATGATCCCGCGATGCTGAAAAAACCCCGGCTGATCGCAGCCAACAAGATCGACCAAACGGTGGCACAGGAGGCCTTGCCCGCCTTTCAAGAGGCCTGTCCGGACCCCGTCCAGCCCGTATCCTGCCTTGAAGGTGAGGGACTTCCGGAATTGCTGGATGCGCTTTACCGTGCCGTTCGAGGATCGGCCCCGGCGGAAGCCGCTCCGCCGTCTGAGTAAATTCCTGCACGGGGAATGGGCGGTCGGGCTCAAGCCGCGCCGGTGGATGACGAATGATGAGGTCGGATGGCAGAACACCGATCCATCGCCATGCGGTGCAACCGCTTGCTCGGCGCCAGCCTCGTCGAGCACAACCTCATTCGCCTCGAGCACCTCGAAGCGGCCAACGAGCGCATGCTCGAACTGATGGCCGGCGGCGGCGGCAAGCAGGTCAGCCTGCTTTCGATCCTGCTTCACGAGATCAAGGCGATCGAGGAGGAAAAACTGCTCACCCACCAGCTCGAGGAACACGGGCTCGGCCTGATCGAGCTGCGCGACCTCGAATGGCCCGATGACTTTAAGGAAGGCCTCGATCTCGACGCCTGCTGGTCCACTTGGACGGTGCCCTTCGACCGGGAGGATGAAGTCCACTACCTCGCCTCGGCCTATTACCTGAGCCCTCCTGTACGCCAGTTTTGGGAGCAGCGGCTGCGCGGCATCGTGGTCTGGTACGGCACCTACATGGCCTCGATCCACGAATTTCTCGAACACCTCGGCCAGGAGCGCATGAAGCTGGCTTCCCCGGCGGCCGCCAAGAACTGACCTCGCCATGGCTCTCGGGAAAATCCAAAACGCGATCATCGACAACCTCCTGGCGATGGGAAAACTCGCTCCGGAGGACCGCGAGCGCATCCTCAGCTCCAGCGACGAAATCACCGGCGACGCCCTTGATCAGCTTTTGCAGGAAGAATTTCACGTCGCCAGCGCCCCTCTGCTTGTGGCCAAGGCCCGGGCCTTCGGGATCCCTCCGCTGCTGGCCAGCCGCATCAAGGTCCACCCCGGCACCTTTGAAAAAATTCCCCAGGACTTCTGCCAGGAGCACCTCGTCCTGCCGGTCGGCATGATCGGCGACTTCGTGGTCGTGGCCCTCGCCAATCCCTTCGAAGTCAGCGTCACCAGCCGGATCGCCGAACTCACCGGCAAACGCCTCCTGCCCCTGCTCGGCCGCGACCGCGACATCCGCGACCGCCTCAAGCAGGACGGTCCCAAGCCGGAGGTGCAGTTCGCCGACGTCGTCGAGGCGATCGGGGTGGAGTACGACGAAAACGACGCCGATCTCGACGGCAAGGCGTTGGAGAGCGAGGAGTCGGGCCCCATCATCCAGCTCGGCAACCGGATCATCGAGGACGCTTATTTCGGCGGGGCGAGCGACATCCACATCGAGCCGCAGGAGAAAAACCTCATCGTCCGCTACCGCGTCGATGGCGTCTGTTACGAAAAGCTCAAGCTGCCTGTAAAGGTGGCGGCGGCGCTGGTGGCCCGGATCAAAATCATGTCCAACCTCGACATCGCCGAACGCCGGCTGCCGCAGGACGGGCGCATCGTTTTCAAGCAGTTCACCAAGAAAAACATCGACATCGACCTGCGCGTTTCGAGCTCCCCGTTGAATCACGGCGAAGGCGTGGTCATGCGTATTCTCGACAAGCAGAAGTCGACCCTGCCGCTGCCCGCCCTCGGTTTTTCGGAGGAGAATCTCCGCCGGTACCGGGAAGTCATCCGTCAGCCCTATGGCATGATCCTGCACTGCGGTCCCACCGGCTCGGGCAAGTCGATGACGCTTTACTCCGCGCTCAACGAGATCAACTCTCCCGAGCTGGTTATCCGCACGGCCGAAGACCCGATCGAGTACACACTTGCCGGCATCAACCAGATGCAGATGAACCGGCACATCGGCCTGACCTTCGCTGCCGCGCTCCGCGCCTTTCTCCGCCAGGATCCCGACATCATTCTGGTGGGTGAAATCCGCGACCGCGAGACGGCCAACATCTCCGTGGAGGCGGCCCTCACCGGCCACCTCCTGATCAGCACCCTGCACACCAACGACGCCCCCAGCACGGTCGCCCGTCTGACCGACCTCGGGATCGAACCGTTCATGATTTCCTCGTCGTTGCTCTGCGTCTGTGCTCAGCGCCTGATGCGGCGGGTCTGCAAAGTCTGCCGTGTTCCCTACGAGCCCGAAGGCCGGGAGGCGGAGATCCTGCAGAGTGCGATCGGTTGGACCGGCACCATTTACAAGCAAAACCCCAAGGGTTGCTCCCGCTGCAACTACCACGGCTACAAAGGCCGCGTTGGCATTCACGAGCTGATGGTGGCGAACGAGGAACTCGTCGCCGGCATCAACAAAGGCTTGGAAACCGCCGAGTTGAAGCAGATCGCGATGCGGGCCGGGATGAAGACCCTTCACCAGGACAGCATGCTGAAGGTGAAGGAAGGCGTCACCACCATCGAAGAGTCCCTCGCCACCGTCCCGGTGGACATGTAGGCGGCCGCTCCTGTTGCCGGGCGCCTGGGGTTTGGAATGGCCGCACCTTTGGTGCTCAAGGATGTCCGAACTCCAGGAGCCGGGGAGCGGCTTCGTGCCCCTCACCGCACCGCCGCACCCTCCGAAAGCGCTCCGCGCTTCCGCTACGCCCGGGCCAGTCGCGC
>REEB01000068.1 GCA_007695295.1 Puniceicoccaceae bacterium | reverse complement strand
ACGCCTTCGGTCTGCTCATGTTCGGCTTCGGGATTCTGGTTTCGCTCTTCCCTTTCCACACCTGGGCTCCGCTGGGCTATGGGGCCGCACCTTCCTCGGCCGCGATGCTGCACGCGGGGGTGCTGAAGAAGTTCGGCCTCTACGGTCTCGTCCAAGTGGCGGTGCCACTGCTGCCCGAAGGCGGAACCCAATGGGCGGGACTGCTGGCTTGGCTGGCGCTCTGCAACATCCTCATTATCGGCCTCGTCACCGTTGCCCAGCGCGACCTCAAGCAGATGATCGGTTATGCCTCGGTCATGCACATGGGCTACTGTTTCCTCGGAGTAGCCTGCCTCTCGCTGCTGGGGGCCGGCGGTGTTGTTCTGCTCATGGTGGCCCACGGTCTGACCGTTGCGCTGCTTTTCATGCTTGCGACCGCCATCCACCACCGCACCCAGACGTTTAACATGGAGGAGATCGGTGGCCTGGTGACGAAAGCTCCCGTGCTGGCGGCCTTTTTTCTGACCGCGATTCTCGCCAGCATCGGCCTGCCCGGGCCGGGCCTGGCCAACTTCTGGGGAGAGCTGACGATTTTCATGGCCGTCTATAACCATGCCGCCTGGATGGTGGTGCCCGCAGTGCTGGGCGTGATCATCTCCGCCATTTACGGCCTGCGGGCGGTGGCGCGGATTTTCTATGGTCCGCCCACCGAGGCCTTTGCCAAAGCCAGCGAGGGTAGGCCCATCCATGACCTCGGCTGGGGCGAACGCACCCCCGCCATCATATTGCTCGCGGTCCTGATTTTCATCGGGGTCTGGCCCAAGTCGATCAGCACCTCCCTCAACGAAACCCTTGAAACCGTTTACCCGGCCCGCGAAGTGGCGACTCCCGACGGCCGCGTGGCCGAGCTGCTCGCACCGCGCGATTGATCCCTCCGCCGATGGACCCGGAAACCTTGCAACACCTCGCCGCGACCAACCAGTGGTCCGCCATTTATCCCGAGCTCTTTCTCGGCCTGCTGGCGATCGGCCTCCTCCTCGCCGAGCTGGTGCTGCCCTCCTCGATGCACCGGCTGATCCCACGCGCGGCCATCTGGGCCCAGGTGCTGCTTTTCTTCTGGATCCTGCTGGTCGACTTCAACAACGCCTTTGTCGGGACGGTCACCTTTGGCGGCATGCTTGCGCACTCTCCGCTCGGGCAGGGTCTGCGCTTGTTTTTCCTGCTCACCTCGATCCTCGTCTCGTGGCTGGCGCTGATCGTACTGGAGCGGCGCGGCTACCCGCGGGTGGAGTTTTTCCATATCCAACTGGTGGTGACGGGGGCCTTTATGCTCCTGGCCCAGAGCAGTCACTTTGCGATGCTCTTCGTTTCGCTGGAGACCGCCACCATCGGGCTCTACGTGCTCGTGGCCTACTTCCGGGACCGTCCGCTCTCCCTTGAGGCGGGTTTGAAATACTTGATCTTCGGCGGCCTGAGCGCGGCGGTGCTGCTCTTCGGCATCGTGCTTCTTTACGGAGCGGCCGGCAATCCCGCCCTCCCCGGGTACTCGTCCTCCCCGCTGCACTTCCCGCTTCTGGAGGTATTCCTGCTGGAAAATCCCGACAACCTGATGGCGCGCGCCGGCGTCCTCCTGGTGCTGGCGGCGGTCGCCTTCAAGATCGGGGCGGTGCCGTTCCAGATCTGGATACCCGATGTCTACCAAGGCGCACCCACGCCGGTGACGGCGCTGCTCGCGGTGGCCTCGAAGGCGGCCGGATTCGCCATCCTGCTGGTCTTGGTGACGACCGTGTTTTCGCCGCTGGCGGGGGTGCTCATTCCGGTGCTGACCACCCTCACCCTGCTCACCCTCCTCTTCGGCAATCTCGCCGCCCTCACCCAGCGCAACACCAAGCGCCTCATGGGGCTCTCCGGTGTGAGCCACGCGGGCTTTCTTCTGCTCGGCGTGACCGCCGCCCTCATCGTCCCCGGCGCCACCGGCGCGGTGCTCTTTTATCTCGTGGCCTACCTCCTGGCCTCGATGGCGGTCTTCGGAGTCATGGCCCACCTCGGCGGTGACGATGACGCCCTCCAGACTCTTGACGACTACCGGGATCTCAACCGCCGCAGTCCGCTGCTGGCGGGGGTGCTGGCGGTTGGTCTGGGTTCACTGGCGGGCATCCCCCCGCTGGCCGGCTTCATCGGCAAGCTGATGATCTTTATCGTCGCTTTTGAAGCCCGCCTCTACCTGCTTCTGGCCGTGGCCATGATCGCGGTTGTCCTTTCGATCTATTATTACTTCGGCTGGATCAAAGCGGCCTTTTTCTCGGCCTGGTTGTCCGAGGAGGATAAGCAGGAGAACTCCGGCATCGCCGTCACCTTGGCATCGGCGGCAACGTTGATTGGCTTGGCCGCCGTCACGGTTCTGCTCGGTTTCATCCAGGGGCCGCTGGGTCGCTGGGTGGCGGGCCTCTAAGCCTCGCCGCCTTCAGGCCCGGCTCGCGCCGCTCCGCAAGCTCCACCGCTGAACGGCGTTGGCGCGGCCCCTCCCGGTCAACGGCACTCGGCATCCGGTTTGCGTCCGGAAGGCTGCCGAACCTTGCAAGGAAATCGGTTCCTCCCTGCCGCCATGATTGCCAGCGCCGTCCGCCTGTGCCCGGCCTGTCTGGGTTCAACATGGGGACACCCCGGATTAGCCCGTAATCGTAATCCTGCTCGTAATCGTAATCCCACTTCCCGTTCTTCCACAGGTCCTGCGCCGTACCCCTTTGATTCTTTCCCGATGCGGCTGGCAAGAGTGCACTCGATCAGGCGATTATGATTACGCGCAGGATTACGATTAAGATGGGTCGCGGGGAACAAATCCAACAATCTCTCCATTGGCAATCCACGGCTTACGTACGCAATGGGAGATGCTTGAACTCTGGCCTGCCACCGCCGTCCGCCAGCGCCCGGTCTGGGGAGTTTTGTGCGCCACGGAGCGGTGAGCGTTGCACGCCGCAGGCGGGTGGCTTTCTCTGGCGGCATGTCCGACTCGAAGACGATCATCCCGATCTCCTGGCCCCATGCGGAAGTGACCGCGACCGACTATGCGGATGAGAGCGACCGCCACGCCGAAATCGTCCGCGAACAGACTTGGCAACTGCATCCGGCCGCTTCGCGGCTGGAGTTGGGTGCAAACCTCGTGACCGTGCTCGATCCGGGCACCGGGGAGGGGTTGGTCTGGCTGCGTCTCGCGCCCAGTGCGGCGGTTCGCACCTGGGATGCCGCGGAGCCCAACCTCGTCATCGAGCGCCACGAAGGGGCTTGGCGGGCGATCCCCGGGGCCACCGTGCTCAACCATCCCTGGCGGGTGGTGCCCTTTTCCGGCGGCTTCTTCGGGCGCACCCGGGCACTCCATGCGCTCCAGCGCGAGCTGCACCCGCCCCAGGCGGGCCGCGACGGGGTTTTTCTGAGCAATACCTGGGGAGACCGTGGCCGGGCCGACCGGATGAGTGAGGCCTTCCTTCTCGCGGAGATCGACCAGGCGGCGGAGATCGGCGTCGAAGTGGTCCAGATTGATGACGGCTGGCAGACTGGCCGCACCGCCAACACCGTGGCCGAGGGCGGAGTTTGGAATGACTTTTGGGCCACCGCGGCCGACTTCTGGACGCCCGACCGGGAGCGTTTCCCCAACGGCCTCGAGCCGGTGGTGCAACACGCCCGTGAGCGGGGGGTGCGCCTCGGGCTCTGGTATGCCCCCGATTCGTCGGGCGAGTGTGCCAACTGGGAGCGGGATGCGGCCATGCTGGTAGAGCTGGCCTCGCGTCACGGCATCCGCCATTTCAAACTCGACGGGGTCAAGCTGCTCACGCCGGCCTGTGTGGAGCGATTCCACGCTTTACTGGACCGGGTCGTCGAGACGGTCGGCCCGGACATCCTTTTCGACCTTGATACGACCGCGGAAAGCCGGCTCGGCTTCTGGGGTCGGCCGGCGGGGTCGGCGATTTTTGTGGAAAACCGCTATACCGACTGGGGGACGTGGTTTCCGCACAGCACCCTGCGCGTGCTCTGGTCGCTGGCGGCGACTGTCCTGCCCTTGCGACTACGGATGGAAGTGCTCAATCCGGCCCGCAACCCAGACCGCTACGGAACCGACCTCCTCGCCCCGGGGGCTTACCCTCCGGCCAGCCTCTTTGCCGCCGTCATGCTCGCCTCGCCGCTCGGCTGGTTTGAGAACTCCGGTCTCCCGGACGGCTTCAAAGCCGCCCTCGCCCCCTTGGTCCGGCTTTGGAAAGCCCATCGTGCCACCCTCCACGGCGGAGCGGTGGTGCCGGTCGGGGGCAAGCCCAATGGCCACGTCTGGACCGGATTCGCGGTCGTGGATGAGGCCGGCGGCCTGGTCCACCTGTTGGTCTTCCGGGAGCTTCACCCCAGGGAGGAAGCCGTCCTGGAGCTGCCGCCCGGATGTGCCCGGAAGTCGCGCGGTCTGACGGTGGTGGCCGGAGAGGGAGCGGGAGAACTCCGGGTGCGGGATGGGCGGGTTGAAGCAGTTTGCCAACTGCCCCGCCGGCAGGATTTTCTCTGGCTGCAGGCCGACTGAACCCGTGCCCGCGAGGATCACGGGACTGGTGTTTGGACATTCGCAAAAGCGCAAAAGTTGCATTGATTTCATAGCCCAGTCCGGAAGGGCTGGGCTATGGAAGTGCCGCACCTTTGGTGCTGAAAGATGTTAAAACTCCATTAGCTGCGGAAGCCGACTGAGGCCTCCCATCACAACGCAACGCCGGCTCCCCCCGAAAGCGCTCCGCGCTTCCGCTACGCCCAGGGTATCCGCGCCTCCTTCGTCGTAGCGGAGCCGCGGAGCGGCTTCGTCCCCGTCGCCGCAATAACGCACCAT
>REEB01000129.1 GCA_007695295.1 Puniceicoccaceae bacterium | reverse complement strand
ACGCCGGTGGCATCGAGGCCCGACCAGGACAAGGTGAAGCCGGGATGGCTTTCAGCCGGCAGCGCCTGGATCGAGGAAACCGGCGGCGTGGTGTCGAGGAAATCGTCGGGGCCGAAGACGATCGTATAGCTCCCGCTGCCGCCATGGTCGACGAGGTGCAGGGTCGATTCAGCCAGTGGACGGAGCCCGGGACCGCGGAAGGTCCGGTCGGTCACCCAGGCATTGTCGCCGGGATAGAGGACGCGGCCGTCGGACCGCACCACGCTCTGGAGCGGCATCTGACCGCCGGTGGGGTCGGGCACCCGGGCATAAAACCAGCCCGGCGGCGGTGCTCCCAGAGAAAGGACGACCGTCGGTTGGGCCGGCGAGGGCGGGCCCGAAAAGCTGCCCTGCCCAGCCCAGGCCACCGGCTCGATGGCGCCGTCGGTCCAGTGCACCTCGTTTGGGCGCGGCGCCACCGGGAAACGGTCGCTGACGAGGAAGCCCTTGCGGGCCGCCTGCCCCGGGCGGACTTCACTGATCACCCCAAGGGTTTCACGGATCGAAACCTCGCGGATCAGCGAGAGCCGGGGCGCATCGAAGGCGTCGAGGTGCGTGAAGGAAGCATCGTAGTCGGTGAAACGTCCCTGCAAATCGGATACAAGCCACCAGATGGCCGCACCGGTGGTGCCGGGGCCAATCTCGCCGAAGTCGGCCGTGAGGTTGTTTGGGGCGACTTGCCCGCCGGTTTCCACCGCCACGATCCGCATGTCGAGGGCGAGTCCCATGGCGTTGTCCACGATTTCCGGCTGGGATGAAGTGATGCTGAGGTCGCGGGCCACTCCCGGCCCGAGGTTGCGCGCCAGCACGCCGAGGCTGAAGGGAACCGAAGGCTCGATCGTTTCGGTGAAGGGGTCGTTGGCGAAGACATCCCGCTCGTGATAATAGTCGAGCACGAGTTCCGGTTGCGGATACACTTGGATTTCCGCGGGGACCATGGCCACACTCACGGGCAGCCCGCCTTGGCGGTAATAAAGGGTGCCGCCGACCGTGTAGGCCACCGGCTCGGAGCCGGGCACGGCATCCAGCGAGGGCACGATCCGCCAACCCCCGACGGCTTCGTTTCCGTCGTCGAGCCGGTTTTCCGCCGAGGGGTCGGACCAGGTGTTGCCGCCGACCGCGGCGATGCCGAAGAGGTCGTCGCGGCGCTCACCGTCGGTATCGCGGATGACCAGATCGACAAAGATGCCTTCCAGTTCGACCCCGGAATCATTGCCCAGGCCGAGGCGGGCATCAAAACCGGTCCGCGTCAGAACGGCTTCCTGGGTGATTTCCAGGGTGACGGTCGCACAGACGGCGCGGCGGTCCTCCCGGGTGAAGCGGTCGAAGTAGAATTCGAATCCGGCGAACGGATCGGCGAAGCCGTCGGCCTGGCTGTCAATGACGGACTGGAGTACAGCTCCGGCCAGCGCGATGAAGGCGTCGCGGTTGATGAAGTCGGTGCTGTCGCCCGGCGGCACGTCTTCGATTTCGAAGATGCCGAGGTCGGCGTAATCCCAGGTGCGGTTCCAGCGGTCGATGAAGTGGTCCACGTCTTCCACGGTCACGGCAGCGGGCCGGGGGAGGTCGCGCAGTGCCGCACGCTCGGCGGCGCTGATCCGGCGCGGTTCCGGGTCGCCGCTATCAGCCGCGGCGTCGAAGACATCCATCCAAGTCATGATCGTTCCGTCGGGATCGCCGGCCAACCAGCGGTCGTTCCCTGTCAAGAGTTGCAGCCATTGCCTGAAGACCAGCATGTGCTCCAGGTAGGTGCGCAGGCCTTCGGCAACCTGTCCGCCGGATGGGCCGCCATCCGCCAGCGTGGCATATCCGGGACCATAGGCCGCGGTCTGGGCCACTCCGGAAGGCAGGAGGTCGGAGAGCGGATCCCCGAGCAAGTCGTTGAGCGCTTCGACGCAGTCGATGATGTCTCCGAGAATGTCGTCTCCAAGGAGGCCCAGGCCGGTTTTGGCGCACTTGAAGGCATCGCCTTCGGAGATACACTCGGCCAGCGCGATGATGTCGCCGACATCGTCGTCGATGGCCCCGGCCAGACCGAGCAGGGAATCCCGGGCGAGCGCTTCGCGGGCTCCGGGTTTGCCGTCGATGGCGTCCATGACCCCTTGTAGGGTTTCGAGAAACTCATCGAAATTGGTGACCGCTCCTTTGATTGCGCCGAGAGCCCCGGCTATGGTCCGCATCCCCTTGGTGCCGAGTTTGCCGCATTTGATGATCGGATCGAGCAATGGGCCGAGGCAATCGTCCCCGGCGGCGTTGTCGATCCATTCGCGCATCCTCGACAGTCCGTCGCTGAAATCGCCGATGGTGCCACGGACGGAATCGCGGATGACGCGGCTGGAACGCTGGCTGCGGGTATCGGCCCAGCCGCCCCCGCCAAAGGTCGGGATGCTCCAGCGAATGCCGCGCCCGGGCTGCCCGCTCCAGGAGCGGAGTCCGTCATCGGAGGGCGGACGGACTCTGCGCGAACAGCGCTCGGGAAACAGGGAGGTGGGGATGCGAACACGGATGGTGCGCGAGCCGCACTTGAAGCTATAGTCAGTATAGCCCCGGCGCACGCAGTCGGCCCCCGGCGGGAGGATCTGGAAGCCGTCGGAACCGGATGCCGCCCGGGTGAAGCGCACCGGCACCACCCGGGAGGAAAGGGCATCCAGCGAGCCGAGATCCGTGTCCGGCGCTTCGATTTCGATGCCGGGGATCGAGGGCAGCCGGAAGCTGACGTCATCGGCCCGGACGAGGCCGTGATTGGTGATCACGAAGTCCACCTGGGCCGAATCCCTGTCCTGAAGCAGCCGATACAAATCGACGCCCTCGGGACTGACCGTGACCACCGGCATGGGCACGTTGGCTTCGAACTCGGTGCGAATCCGCACTTCGTAGCGGTCGGCGAACTCCACCGGCGTGACCTGCCAGAAAAACCGAACCGGCTCGTAATTGAGGAAAGCGGTTACCTCGGCGATATCCCCGGCGGATATAAAAGCGGTGTTTTCAAAAGGCTGGTGCCGCGGGGCCGCGATGGTGACGTCGTAATAGCCCTCGACCAAGCCGTTGATTTCGTAGCGTCCGTCCGGCCCCGTCAGTCCGCTGGCGACTTCCTCGCCGGTCCAGTGGTCGAAAAGCGTGACCCGCGCCCCCTCGACCAGCGGGGCGCCTTCGGCCAGGTAGGTGAATTCGTTTTCCACCGTGACCGCGAACCCGCCGACCGCGGTCGACACCACCGCCAGTTCAAAAGGAATGCGAAGGACGGCCCCGCCTTCCACTTCACGCACCAGGAGTTCACCGGAAACGGGAGCGAGCGGAGCATCCGCGGGGGGCCGGGCGGTGACGGTGAAGGCATGGAAAGCGCCCGCATCAAGAGCGGGCAGACGGTTCGCCGGCAACGAAAGCCAGGGCAACGGAGAGGCGAGGATTTCGAGCGGGCCGCTGGCCGCTCCGCCGGTGTTGGCAATGATCACTTCCGCATTGGTGGTGCGCCCCCGGACCACGCTGCCGCTGAGTCGGCCCGGATCGGCGACCAGCTTGGGACGCTCCGCGAGGACGCGGAAGGAGAGGTCGACCCGGCCTTCGGAGCCATCGGCCGCCCGGATCGGCACACTGGTTTCACCCAGCCCTGCGCCGCCAATCGAGGTCAGGACGAGTTCCGCTTCGAGGCTGGCGCCGGGCGCAAGATCACCGCCCTGCGGGAAACGCACCTCCAGGCCGATCAGGCCGCCGCCATCAAGGGGCCCGGCATGCAGGCCGGCGAGCGCGACATTGGAGGGGTTGGCGACGGTGAAGGGAATGACCAATGGCGCCCCACCCTCGACCAGGTTGGCGGTCAACCGCCGCGGCTCAATGGCGAGTCCGCGCAGCCGCAGGGTGTCCTGGGTTGGAAAGACCGCCGTGCCGGGATGGCCGGCTCCAAGAAGGAACTCGCCCGACTCCCGCGGAAGCGGGCGCCACTCCCCGGCGAAAGTGCCATTGGCATCGGTATACAGCTCGACCCGGCGTTCCAGCGATCCCCGGGCGATCCGGACGGCCACCGGCACATTGGCCGCGGGCAGGCCGTCGGCGGCACGCACCGCCGATCCGATCAGGGGGATGGTCGTGCCGGCGGGGGCGTCGTTGATCCCGGCCGTGACCGTGGCCGTGTATGCAGCACCCACTTCCACCGGCTGAGAGGCGGCCCGCAGGTTGTTGTCGGCGCGAAGATCCCGCATCCCGGGCGCCGGCTCAATTTCGCCGGTGATCCGGAAGGTACCTTCGATTCGGGGGGCGGGTATGGTCAGAATCCGTTCGAAGACCGCCCCGGCTGTGAGGGAAACCTGGATACGTTCCTGGCCGACGAGGTAGCGGGTCGGCCGGGCCGGATCGTCGCTCACATAAACCCGCAGGAGGGCCGGTCCTTCCGCGGCCCCGGGGCCGTGATTGGCGACACGCAGCAGTATCTCCATGGTGGCGTCGGTCAGCGCCGTTGCCGGGGGCTCCACCGCGACAATGGCAAGGTCGGGCCGCGTCAGGCTGGTGACGGTGAGTTCCGCCGATCCCGGCAGATGCCCGTCCGCCGTGGCGCTGAAAAGCACCACCGCCGGCTGGTCCGGCACCACTGCCGGCAGGGTGTCCACCGGCACCGAGACGGAGGCTTCATGGGCCGGAATGACGGCCGCGGAAACATGGGCGACCGCGGAGGCATTGTTGCTCCCGAGCGTCAGCGCCAAAGGTGTATCCGCCGCGGGACGACGGGTGATGACGGCGGTGGCCGCGGCCGCCACGCCGGCCGCCACCGACGGGGGCTCGAAGCGGACGTTGAGGTGCGGGGTGGTGTCGTCGACGACGGTGAGGACGATACTGGGGGAGACGGCAATGGGTTGGCTTTCAGGGCCGAGTCGGGCACGGAAAACGACTTCGTCGGCCGCGCTCACCAGGAAGGCCCCCCGGGCCGAGAGGGGCAGGTGCACGACCGCTTGGCCGGTGTCGAAGACCACCGTCTCGGCGAGCGGGATGAGGTCGGGTCGGGAGTTTTCCAGCCGGATTTCCTGCGGCACCAGATCCGCTCCGCTGCGGCGCACGGTCAGGACCGTGCCCCCGGCATCGCTTCCGGCGCGGATGAGGGTGTCGCGGAGGTGCAGGCTGAGCTGGGGGACGTCGGGGTCGACGACAAGAAGATCGATCTCCGCCGCGGCGTGGGACGGAGCGGCGGCCCGCAGCACGAGCACCGCCTCTCCGCTCGGCAAGGGAGTCCGGGCGGCGCGGATTTCGACGGTTGCGCTGGTCTCACCGGCCGGGATGACCACCACCGGCGGCAGGTGGAGGCGGCCCGGCTGGGAGACGGAAAGGCTCACCCGCAGGTCGGCGGCCGGAGCCACCGGAACCGTCACTTGCAGAGAGGTGACCTCCCCCTCGAGCAAGGCCGAGGCGCCGGTGACAAGGGCGAGGGCCGGCCGGTCGGTGTCCCGGACGAGGAGTTGAAAGTCGGAGGAGTTATAACCCGTCGCCGAAGCGGTCAGCACTGCCGTGCGGTCACCGGCCGGTTGACCATCCGCCACGGGTGTCACTGGAATCCGGATACTGCGTTGTCCTTTCGGAATGACGACCGAAGCGGGTGCCTGCGCGGTGGCGGGAGCGTCCGAAGCGATGGTCACGGTGAGCGGCGAACCGAGCGACCCGGTGCGGAGGAGCCGGGGCCGCAGGGCGGCCTCGCCGGCGTTTTCATCGGCCGTTCCGGAAGCGGGTTCGAAGAAGAGCGCGGGCGGAAGTTGCACCACGGCGGAATGGCCGCGATTGTTCGACACCCGCGCCTCATGGAGGGTGCGGGCTTCGTCGGCTTCGACCCGAAAACGCACCGAGCCATGCGGAACGGCCCGGGGCAGGTCGAAGGTGACACTGCGGACTGCTTCAGCCGAGGGCGCGAGCGTCGCATCCGTGATCGCATGGGCGTGCAGGAAGACGGCATCGAGGCCGGTGGATGTCTCCAGATAAACCGTCTCCACCCAGGAGCCGGTCAACGGGGCCGTGCCGGCGTTGGCCACGGTCCACTGCAGGGTCACGGGCTGGCCGGCCTGCACCACCGCGGGCGCGCTCACGCTCGGGACCACCAGGTCGGGAAGCGGGGGTTGGACTATTTCGATGTCATGCTCGGAGGCCGCCGCCATCGCGTTGCCGGTGAGATCCGTCAACCCGGGTCCAACCCGCAGGGTGTGGGTTCCGGGGATCTCCTGCTCGGGAAAGGTCAGGCGGAAGGCATCCGGAGCGATCCGCACCACCGTGGTGGCGGTGAACACCCCTGCCGGCGAGGTCAGTTCGAAATCGTCGCGGTCGACGGAGTTGTTGGCGATGGGTTTGTTGAAGGTGACGACAAGCGAGGCAAAGCGTTCGACCGGCCCGGTGGGCGCCACCGCCACCACTTCCGGAGGCACCGGCCCCACCCCGAGGAGGCGCAGCTCCGTCGCGGTGGCCACGGGTTCATAACTCACCCCGGGGGCGAGATCGAGGCCGGACCACTCGCTGAAAGCGCCGGCGAGGACGGCGGCGGTGACGAGGGTGTGGTCGTCTCCGACCGAAGGGGAGAGGCCGCTGGTCAGCAACTGGAAGAAACCCCGGAGGTGGGCCAGGCCGGTGACTTCCACCCGGGGCAGACCGGTCACATAACCGCGAAAGACGGTTTGGGCATCCGGCGTGAGGGTGAGATTGCCCGCCACCGCAAGGCGATCCGGGGCGTCGCCGGCGGAGTCGCGCTCCAGCCGGAGCCGGGTCAGGGTCAGGTTGCCGGTCACTGTTCCGCGGCCGCGCAGGCTGTCGCCGGAGCCGAGGAGAAGGTTGGCGGTATGCAGCAAACCTTCGTCACGGAGCGCAACGCCGACGCGATGCAGGACGGTTTCGCTAATGTCGATGCCGAGGTCGGCGCGACCTTGGTCGAACAACCACAGGTCGGAGTTCCTGGACTGGCTGTCCCAGGACTTCAGGCGCGGAAGCCTCAGCAGCGCATCCGCACCCGAGGCTTCCATGCGAACCCGCTCCGTCACGCTCTGCAGCACGGGCAGATCGACCACCCCGCCATTGATCGCACGCACTTCGAAGCGCGCCGAGGCACCCGTCAACTGTGTCGCGGCGGGCAGCTCCACCCGGCTGCCGAAGCCGATTGCTTCGATGCGATTGCGAGATGAACCTCCCGGGGTGGAGGCCGCCAATGTCTCCAAATTTAGAATACGAAGAACCGCGCCGTCGATCGCGGCCAGTTCGCCGCCTTCGAAATCCGCGGCCCCGGCGGCGGTCAGGATCGTGCCCGGCCCGATGGCGTGGAGGGCGGCGCGGCGGCTGATCGAGAGGTCGGCGTTGAGCGTGGAGTTCCCCTCGGTCACGGCCAGGATGCCGTCCTCGAGCAAGAGCGGCGCATCCGCGGTCAGCCGACGGATGACGGCATCGGAACCGATGGTCACCAATCCGGATCCGGCCGGCAAGACGACGGCGTCGTCCGGTCCGGGAAGGCGGCGCCCGAACCAGTTTTCGGGATCCTGCCAATCGCCGGGTGCGCCGAGGCCGCGCCAGATCCGGGTATCGGCCAGGAGGTCCGCCGGCTCGAAGTTGGTCCGGTGCGGCTCCGCCATCGGGGTGGCAAGCAGATTGACCACCCCGGAAACGACCAGGGCGTAGGATCCGGGCGGGAGGCCGGCCGACACTGAAACCGTCGCCCAGCGGGTTCCGGGATTGTAGTCGACCCCGACCACGCCGCCGGCCACGGGCTCTTCATCGCGCAGGAGAATGTAATTGCCGGTGTCCGACACCGAGGCGGCATCAAGGCCGAAGGCGTCCACCCAGCGAAGCAGGACGGCATCGCCGGCAAAGGCCGCGGCACTGACGACCGGGCCGGTGTCATCCGCCGTCTCGGCGGTGAGGCGAAGCCGATCGGCTTGGTAGTCGAGCGCAAAGGCGAGTCCACCGGGCAGCACGGTTCCGACCAGCAAGGCGAAGTTGCCGGTGTGGCTGTCGTAACCGAGCACATCCACATTTGCGCCGATGGCGGGAAAGAGTTCTCCCGCGTCGAGTTCGAGAGTGCCATCGAGTTCGACAGTCCCGGAGAAATGTACCCGGGAGGCCGTCGGTTCCGCTTCAGAACCTCCGAGCGCACTGCGATAAACAGCGGTGGGGGCAAAAACCGCCGAGCCTGTCACAGCCAATTCCCCGGGCTCTCCCCCGAGGCCGGGCTCGAGCACCCCGGCCTGCTCAAGCACAATGCCGCCGAGGTTCAACAGCCCGGTGCCGCGCAGGGTTCCGGATTCCGTATTCACGATCCGACTACCATTGAAGGAAAAGGTGGACGAGGAGAGTTCGAACACCCCCGCATTAAAAAACGCCGATCCACTGCCGGTCAGGATCAGGACAAGACCGGGTTCGATCCGGATGAGCCCTTGGTTGACCACCCCGCCATCGATCCAGCGCGAACCCCCCGTACCCTCGCGGATGACGACGGTGCCGTCATTGATGAAGCCGCTGCCCTGGGGGGTGAGCCGGGTCGTGCCGCTGCCGGCGATCGCCTCCAGCAGCAGGGTGCCGCGGTTGATCATGCCTTCCGGAAGGGTCAGGCGCGTGATCATACCCGACTGCCCCTGCACCCAGACCGTCACTTCCGGACTGAGGTTTCCATGCAAAAAAGTTGCGCCGCGGGTGCCGACGGTTTGGGGCGAAAGCCCCTCCCCCACCCGCAGCTCCGCCCCACTGACAAACACCTCCCCGTGCACTTCGCCGCCCTGGAGGTCCAGCAACCCCTGGTTGATGCTGATGGTGCCCAAGGCTTCGAGAACGCCGCCCGCCTCCTGGAGCAGGACATCGGAAAAACTGGTGCCGATGGCGAGGGTCACCCCGGAGTCGGCCACGATCACACCGCGGTTGACCACGCCTCCATCGATCCAACGCGCTCCACCGGTGCCCTCGCGGGCGACGACCGTTCCTTCATTGATGAAGCCGCTGCCCTGGGGAGTGAGCCGGGTCGTGCCGCTGCCGGAAAACGCCTCCAGCAACAGCGTGCCGCGGTTGACCATGCCTTCCGGGAGCGTCAGGCGGGTGGTCGTTCCGGACTGCCCCTGCACCCAGACCGTCACTTCCGGACTGAGGTTTTCATGCAGCCAAGTCGTGCCACGCGTGCCGATGGTTTGGGGCGAAAGCCCCTCCCCCACCCGCAGCTCCGCCCCATCGACGAACACCTCCCCGTGCACTTCGCCGCCCTGGAGGTCCAGCAAACCCTGGCTAATGCGGATCGCACCCAACGCTTCGAGGACACCACCGGCTTCTTGGAGCAGAACATCCGAAAAACTGGTGCCGATGCTGAGGGTGACGCCGGAGTCGGCCACGATAACACCGCGGTTGACCACGCCTCCATCGATCCAACGCGCTCCACCGGTGCCCTCGCGGGCGACGACCGTTCCTTCATTGATGAAGCCGCTGCCCTGGGGGTTCAGCCGGGTGGTGCCGCTGCCGGCATTCGCCTCCAACAGCAGCGTGCCGCGGTTGATCATGTCCTCCGGCAAGGTCAGGCGGGTCGTCGTTCCCGACTGCCCCTGCACCCAAACGGTCACTGCCGGACTGAGGTTTTCGTGCAGCAAAGTCGTGCCGCGCGTGCCGATGGTTTGGGGCGAAAGCCCCTCCCCCACCCGCAGCTCCACTCCATCGACGAACACATTCCCGTGCACTTCGCCGCCCTGGAGATCCAGCAGCCCTTGGTTGATGCGGATGGTGCCCAGGCCTTCCAGCACCGCCCCCTCCTCCTGGGTCAGCACATGGCTGGTGTTGTTGCCGATCGACAGCACCACCTCGGGCTCGGCCACGATCACACCGCGGTTGGTCACTCCGCCTTCGATCCACCGCGCTCCACCCGTGCCCTCGGAGGCGACGACCGTGCCTTCATTGATGAAGCCGTTGCCCAGGGGGGTGAGCCGGGTGGTGGCGCTGCCGGCGATTGCCTCCAGCAGCAGCGTCCCGCGGTTGACCATGCCTTCCGGCAAGGTCAGGCGGGTCGTCGTTCCCGACTGCCCCTGCACCCAGACGGTGGCGCCGGGTTGATCGAGTTGCGTGAGCGTGACCGTGGAGCGCACTGCCACCATCTGTGCCGCAAATCCGGCCTCGATCGCCAAATCCCCATTGTCGATGAAGACATCGCCCTCGACTGCCCCGGACTCCAGGGTGATGGTGCGGCTGTTCTGGCCGAGGCTCCAGCTCAGCCCCGGGGCCGCCCGGAGGATGCCACGGTTGAGGATCGTGCCGTTGAGAGTGCGGTTGCCTCCTTCTCCGGGCCGCGCCTCCACCAGCCCTTCATTAATGAGAGCAGCGCTCGCGCTCAGGCTGATCTGGGCGGTGCGATTGGCATCCGAATCCAGGATGACGGTGCCGTGGTTGAGGAGTTGTTCCGAAACCGACAGCGTGGCGGTGAGGTTGCTTGTCCCAAGGATTCGCAGCACCGACCCAGCCTCCAGCTCCAAGTTTCGCACGGAATGCGACCCACTTAGCGTGATTTCACCCGCCCCTCCCGGCAGCAGGACGTCCTCTCCGGAGCCGGGCGACGCTCCGCCCAACCAGTTGCCGGGCGTCTCCCAGAGACCGTCGCCAGCCAGGCCGGTCCACGTCGCAGGGCTCGCCATCCCCAGGGAAGCGAAGAGAAACCAAAAGAGCAGGATGAGGCACGCTCCGCGAGCGCGCGGGGAAGAGGCCGGGAAATATAGCATCGGAGGAGTGGCTGGGAAACGGAGGGCTAATAGTGCTATAAGATTTTCTTTGATTATCAATCCAAAACCAACCACCCCATTCCACCTCCAACAGCGCGGTCGCTTTTCCATCGACAAACCCCGCGCCGGGGGCTGATTCCAGACCTGCATGACGACCGTTTCCATAGAGGCCATCCGCCGCGAGCACGCCCGCCGCCGCACCTTCGCCATCATCTCCCACCCGGATGCCGGGAAAACCACCCTGACCGAGAAATTCCTCCTCTACGGGGGCGCTCTCCAATTGGCCGGCTCCGTCAAGGCACGCAAAAACCAGCGTTCCACCGCCTCCGACTGGATGGAGCTGGAAAAACAGCGCGGCATCTCCGTCTCCTCCACGGTATTGAATTTTGAATACAAGGGCTTCGCGGTCAACCTGCTCGACACCCCCGGTCACCGCGACTTCTCCGAAGACACCTACCGCGTGCTCACCGCGGTCGATGCCGTCATCATGGTCCTCGACGGCGCCAAGGGCATCGAAAGCCAGACCCGCAAGCTCTTCGAGGTCTGCCGCGAACGCAGCGTGCCCATCGTCACCTTCATCAACAAGTGCGACCGCCCCGGCAAGGAGCCGCTCGCCCTGCTCGACGAGATCGAGGAGTCACTCCAGCTCCATGCCTTTCCGGTCACCTGGCCGCTCGGCATGGGACCCACCTTCCGCGGCCTCTTCGACCGGCTCGAAAACCAGCTCCACCTCTTCGAACGCACGCCGGGGGGCAAATTCCGCGCTCCGCTCTCGGTTGCCGACCCCACCGACCCCAAGCTGCACAACCTCCTCGATCCGGAAGTGCTCGATACCGCCAAGGATGAGCTGGAGTTGCTCGAAGGCGCGGGTGCCTCGCTCAACCCCGAGGCGGTCCTCGGCGGCGACACCACCCCGGTTTACTTCGGCAGTGCGATCAACAACTTCGGCATCGAGCTGCTCCTCGACGGCTTTCTCCGCCACGCTCCCGCCCCCGGTCCCAAGACCGGCCGGGAGGGCCCCGTCGATCCCCTCCAGTCCGCCTTCTCCGGCTTCATTTTCAAAATCCAGGCCAACATGGATCCGAGTCATCGGGACAAAGTCGCTTTCCTCCGCGTCTGCTCCGGCCGCTTTTCGCGGGACATGACGGTCCGTCACGCCCAGAGCGGCCGCACCGTGCGGCTTTCGTTTTCCCAAAAACTCTTCGGCCAGGACCGGGAAACCGCCGACGAAGCCTGGCCCGGCGACATCCTTGGCCTGGCCGGCCATGCGGAATTCGGTATCGGCGATACACTTACAGAAGATCCGCGGATCGAGTATGAAGGCATCCCGGCCTTCTCCCCGGAGTCCTTCGCCTTTCTCCACAATCCGGATACCGGTGCCTTCAAGCGTTTCCGCTCCGGCCTCGAACAACTCCTCCAGGAAAAAGTCGTGCAGGGCTTCTCCCTGTGGCGCAACCCCGCGGCCATCGCGCTGCTCGGGGCGGTCGGTCCGCTCCAGTTCGATGTCGTGCTCTTTCGGCTCGAAGCCGAGTACCGGGTCACCGCCCGCCTTGAGCCGACGGCCTGGAAAGCGGCCCGCTGGTTGCCGGCGGACTTTTCCGAAGAGGCCTTCGGCGCCCTGCCGTTGCCGACCGGCGCGGCACGCGCCCTCGACCGCGAAGGTCGGTTTGTCCTCCTCTTTCCCAGCGGCTGGCATGTGGACTTCATCCTTGAGAAAAACCCCGGACTGAAGCTCTTCCTCCGCCCTCCCTCGGCGCAAGCGGCCCGGGTTTAGCAGCCCCCCGCCAGAGTTGAGGGACCTTCCAGGTCCCTTGCTTCCCACCACCCGCCTTGTCACCTTGGCGCCTACGACCGCGGGGTCCCCCGCCCTATTTTCAGCATTAGTCCGGTTCGCTCCGCGCCCGGCCTGCCCCGCGACCGCGGGGTCACTCATTACTCATCACACATTACTCCTTGCCAACAATCATGGCCTCCCACTTGCGCGCCGGGGGGAGTCGTCGTTTGCTGCCGTCGTGAAAGCCCCCGTCCTCTCCGCCATTTTTGGCAGCGCCGTGCTGCTCCTCGCCGGTATCGCAATCGCCGGCAACGGCTTCCGCCTCCAGCCTTTGGCACCGGCCTCCAAAGAAGTGGTCTGCCCCGGGGACGAGCTTTCGGCCTGCGGGCTCCCCTCTTCGGTCGTGCTCGACCACAGCCAGCGGCGGGTGCAGCGCAGCGATGCCGAGTGGCGCACCCTTCTCACCGAGGAGCAATACCGCGTCGCCCGGCAGCACGGAACGGAACGGCCATTCCATAATGCCTTCTGGAACCATCGTGGGGACGGGGTTTACTTCTGCGTCGGCTGCGACACTCCGCTCTTTGACAGCCGGCACAAGTACGACTCCCGCACCGGCTGGCCGTCGTTCACCCAACCGGCGGAGGCCCGCTTCATCGGCGAGGAGATCGACCGCAGCCACGGCATGGTCCGCACCGAAGTGCACTGCATCATCTGTGGCAGCCACCTTGGGCATGTCTTTCCCGACGGTCCCCGCCCCGCCGGCCTGCGGTATTGCATCAACTCCGCCTCGCTGCGCTTCGTGCCACGGGCCGACTACGAGCGCTGGCTGGAGGATCCCACTCAGCCGATTGACCGCACCCGGCCTGCCCAACACTGACGCTCTCCCAACCACGGGGACCTTCCAAAACACCGACTGCCGTGGTCCCATACGAGGCTGCTTGATTCTGACGGGGCCGGCCGCCTCAACAAAACGCAATCCCGTCTCTCCGTGGCGGAACGACGGAGTCGTTTCTGCTGACATGCCCGGAAAACTGGACGCGCCCTGCCCGGCTGCGGCTTCGGCTACTGCATCGATGGCAAGGGCAACCGGGCCAGCGCCATACGCAACAACTGCTCGTCCACCTGCACCGTAAACCCAATCAACCAGTCCACCCAGGGCGCCGGGCGGGAATTTCACCGTGAGGTCGCGCTGGCCGGATCCGCCGCGCCGGCCTACAGTCCAGTCGAAGTGAAAGCCGTCTTCGACAGTCAGCCCGTCGATGAAACCCGCCAGGCCTTCCTGCCGGAGACGTCCGAGGTTTTCCCAGTCCAGGCCGGGACAGGCGTCCACGACTTGGACGGAAACCGGCTTTCCGACCGACGCTGGGAAAACAGCCCAAGCAGGAAAAGGCATGAATGAATAAGAAAAAGAGGAGATTGGGTTTGGGGATCGGCATGATTGTTCTGGCCGTCCTGATCCTTTTGGGCCTGTTGGCCAGGCCTTGGGTATCGCCACGTCCGCCGGCGCAACTCACCCACGAGCAATCAGAGCTGATGTTCGCTGGCCTTGGAATGACTCCAATCCCGCCTGGGATAGAACGGATTTGCGTGTTGCTCCAATTCGACTACCCCACAAGTGGAATAACCAACATCCGAGTTGATCTGCCGGTGCAAGGAATGGCCACTTTGCTCAAAGGAGACTTGTTCGCTGGTTCGGAGGAAACGAATATCGAATGGGCAGCCTTTCGGGATGTTCACTACATTAGGGGGTGGGGGTCAACCAGTTGGTGGAATCCGGGATTGGCAATAAATGAAGGTGACGAGCTCACTCTTTTAGCAATAAAAACAGGGTGGGCCTTATTCGCTCAAAAAGAAGATCGCGTGACAGCATACATCGTTGCTGGGCATCCCTTGCCGGGTTTGCATGAGGAATATCAAGTGTTTCGGTCATTTATGGAGGGATACTACGAAAGGCGCAAATTCACTCAGCCGGTAAGGGGAAGTGCATACACCCGGTGCTGGACGATGCCAGAACCAAGGCCCCAATAGAGCCAGGCCGGGCGGAGAGAAGGTTGCCAAGGGGACACTTCCGTGCCTTTGCACTCGACAGAGGTTACCGAGATGGGAAACAGCCGTTACCACGACGATCCCGGCATCGGCCCTGCCTACGACTACCGGCTCTCTTGCCGGATCAAGGTCCGCACCTGGAGGTGCTGTTGAACTCAGGAAATTAGCGGGAGCATCCTGCTCCCATGTTGGGAGGAAGGGGAGCAAGATGCTCCCCCTATTCTGGCTTGGGTCACCAATGGGACACCCCTGTCCAAACCCGTAATCATAATCGTAATCATGATCGTAATCATAATCCCAATTCCCGTTCTTCTTCAGGTCCTGCGCCGTACCCAGATGGTTCTTCAGGGATGCGGCTGGCAGAACAGCACTCGATCCGTCGATTATGATTAGGAGTAGGATTACGATTAAGATGAGCCCGCGGGACACCTCTGTCCAATCCCGTAATCTTACTCGTAATCGTAATCATAATCCCTCTTCCCGTTCTTCTTCAGATCCTGCGTCCTACCCCCCGAAGATTCTTCATGGATGCTACTGGCAGAGGTGCTGCGGATGAGCAGTCATTGGCACTCGTTAAATCGATTAGGATTACGAGTAGGATTACGATTAAGATCGGCCGGGGGCCAACCAAGACCCGCAACCGGGGGCGCCGTGAGCTTTCGGGGTTGGTTTCAATACCCCGTTCCGATCGACGACCAGAGGAAGTTGATCGCAATGCTGAACATCCCGATCAGGCCGATGCCGGCGGCAAAGCCGACCGCGAGGATGGGGGTATAATTCGTCCATTTTTCGACGCCGAAGCGGCGGGCAAAGACGTAGCGGCCGAGCAGCGCTCCGATGAAAATCGGGACGGCCATGTGGGGCAGCTGCGTGAGGGTGGTAATGCCGCCGTAGAGGTATTGGGCGCTGATCCCGGCCACTCCGAAGCCGGAGAAGAGCGCCAGCGAACCGGCCAGGCTGCCGAGGATGACTTCCGGCTTGAGCGCATCGAGGAGCAGGGTCTGCCCTTCCTGCATCGATGAGGCCCAGAGCGCCTGCATGGTCGCAAACTGCGGCCAGAACTGCTGCACGTAGGGATAGTTGTCCGACGGGATGGGGGCCAAACCCACGATGAAGCTCCAGTAGAGAAACGACGCAAAGAGGAGGAGCGGAAAGACCAGCAGCTCCGCCTTGAGGATCGAGGTGAAGCGGGTGCGGGTGAGCTGGGTCTCCCGCAGCAGGTCGGCCATGTAGCCGTAGTTGGCGATGGGCAGAGGCGCGAACCAGATCGCCACCCCGCGGTGCTGGGACAGAAAAATCGCGCCTTCGCTGACGAACGGCACCCCGGCGTGCTGGCCGGCAATGCCCGACATGCGGGCGTTGATGTAGGTGTTCATCGGCGTCCAGAAAAACGCGAACCCGATCAGCCACCAGATGCTGAAGCGCTCTTCCGCGGGCAGACCGGAGTTGACGAGGTGATTGGAAAAAACCACGTAGCCGATGGAAGCCGAAATCCAGACCAGCAGCGGCACCCAGATAGGGGGATCCCCGCGCTCCCGGTCCCGTTCCCAGAGTTTGCGCAGGTCGAATCCACCCTCCCCGGGGTCTCGATTGCGCCGGTGATTGAGGAGGGCCCGGGCAATCCCGAACAAGCCGACAAAGAGAATCGCAAAGGCCACTCCGATCCCGATCGAGAGGTAGAGATCGACGCTGTTGGAGAGATTTGTTTCGATCGCGCCTTTCCCCGGCGCCCAAGTCGGCAGCCAACCCGCGCGCTGAAACAGCGGGTTGAGGACGAGTTGAAAAAGCAGCGTGCTGGCCACCATCCCGACCACGATCCGCCAGGGCAGCACGAAGCCGATGAAGAGAAGGCCGAGGTTGAGGCTGATCCCGATGGGCGCGGCCGGCAGCCAAGATTCGAAGGAGGTCGTCAAATCCAGGAAAGGGATCGGGATGAGCTGCAGCGGCCGCTCCAAAAAGGCGCCCGTCAAGGTCGGCACGGCGACATAAAAGGCGCCGAAAGCCGCCCCGAGGATCACGCCGATGGCAAAGCAGTACTGCCGGTAGCCGCGCTTGTTTTTTTCCTGGCTGGTCTCGGCCAGGGCGATCGCCCCCTCGGCGTTGATCGGCGCGAGCGGGAACGGCAGCTTCTCCATGTCCGCGGTCGCCTTGTAGGCCATGAAGCCGAGCGCGAGCTGCGTCAGCTTGGAGAGCACCATCGAAAGCAGCGTCACGGTGATGACCGGCAGCCAGATCGGGGAGGTGAAGGGCTCGGTGAAGGCGGCGTCTCCGTAGGGGGAGACCCAGTCGGGAACCTGGTGGGCGATGCCGAAGCTGTGAAAAGGCTCGCTGTGGCGCAGGTAGCGGTTCCAGACCAGCATGCCGAACATGCCCCCGCCCAGCGCGAGGCCGCCGGCCACATGGGTGAGTTGCGCGGCGGTGTACTTGAGCATGTAAAGCTCCTGCTTGCGCAGCGTCATGAAGGACCGCCGCGCGATCTCGACAAAAAGGATGATCGTGACCCACTCCGCCGCCGTGCCCATGTCCTGCCCGATCATGAGACCCATGAAGATGAGTCCCGGCAGCATGACAAAGGCGATGAAGAACGCCCCCAGCACCGTGCGCCAGGTGAAGCCGTTTTCGTAGGGTTCGTGCTGGATCGCTTCGATGGAGAAGCGGGCATCGAAAAAACGGTCCCCGCCCTTGGCCGGCGGTTTGGCGGGGCTGGAAGCGTCCTCAGGCATGGCTGGCGGTGGTTTCAAGAAGCCGGCGGCCTTCCTTCAGGTAGGCTTCGCGGCGCTCCGGGGGAAGATTGCGCCAGAAGAGGAACTGCCGACGCACGAGATCGAGAAAGCCGTAGTTGGTCCTCAACCACGCTTCCTCCGCCCCGGAAACCCGCCGCAGGATGATCCGGACCGCGAAGACGCCCTCCGTGCCGGAGGCCTGGACCTGCATCCGGAATTCCTGGGCCACATCGAGGTCGTAGGGCGTGAGCCAGATCGAGGCGCTCAGCTCGAGGGCGGGCCGGTTTTCCGGATCGACGGCCAGCCCGGCGCGGATCTGCCGGCAGTTGAAGTCGGCGCTGGTGCTTTCGAGGTGGTTGGAAAGAAACTGGCGGAAAAACACCACCATCCCGAGGGCGTTGCCGCGGGTGAGGGTGAAGGGCAGGTCGAAGACAATGGTGCGGTCCTCCGCCGGCGGCGGCAGCACCCACCGCGCCATCCCGCTGGGAGCGGCCAGCGCGGCGGCCTTGCGGGCCGGAATGAGGGTGGCCAGCAAAACGACCCCGCCCGTGGCAAGGGCGAGCGCCATCGCCGTCACCGAGGTGAAATTGAAGGAAAGGGTGCTGAAGACCGGGATGCCCGCCGCCGCGAGCCAGTTGATCGCATTGGCGAAAAACAGTCCGCCGAAGATACCCAGCACGATCCCGAGCACAGAATAGACGGTTGATTCCGAGAGGAGCAAAAACGAGATCTGGTTGGGCGAAAGGCCGATGGCCCCGAGCATGCCGACCTCACCCCGCCGCTCCTCCACGGTCCCGAGCATGGTGTTGAGCACGATCAGAATGCAGAGGAGCACGGGCACAATGATCATCGCGAGGCCGCCCACCGTGCGCTGCACGCGGGTGGTGACGAAACTCAGTTCGCCGCCGACATGGGCGAAGACGGGCTGATTGAGCCGGAGCGCGATGCCTTCGAAAAACGCCGCCCCGTCATCCCCGGGTGCGAATTTCACCGCCACCGAGCGCGGCCGCGCGCCCACGTCGCGCCGCGCCTCCCACGGCACCAGGGCCAGCTCGCGCCAGCTCAGGTGGTAGGCCATGGTGGGTTCGTTGATCAGATCCCCGGTCGCTCCCGGGGTCATGGCGCTGCGCAGGTAGTCGACCATGGCGGGGCTGCGGCCGTTCACATCGCGAATCCGGTCCGCCCGTTCTGTATCCAGAATCCCGATCACCCGCCAAGACTGCCCCATCATGGAAACCCGCGGCAGTTCATCCTCCGGCCGGCGGTTGCCGTCGGCATCGAGGATTTCGTCGCCGGTGATCCCGAGATCGTGGGCGGCGGTCTCGGGAAGGATGACGGTGAAGCGGTCCGCCTCCCGGCCCGTGTCCGGATCCCGGGCGCGAAACCACTGCTCCCCGCCGACCGCCCGGTGCAGCCCCGTGAAGCGCGTTTCCGCGGGCTCGAAAGCCATGAGGCCGGTGACAATGGTGGTGGCGGCGCCCCGGCGGATTTCGATCTGGTTGACGCCCTCGCGGTCGGCGTTGTTGCCGCCTTCCACCTCGATGTAGTGGGCGCGCACGGCGGTCTCGTGCCGGGAGCCGAACTCGCTTGCGATGGCGGAGAGAAAAGCCTCGCTCAGGGACTGCCAGTAAAAGGCGCGGAAGAGAACTCCGTCATAAACCGGCGGCTCGGGTACGATCGTGCGTCCGTCCACTTCCGTATCCAGCTCCACACTACGCTTGGCGATGGCGTCGCTGCCCGAGACGGAGACGAAGGCCACGATCGAAAAGGTCAGCACGGTGACAGTGAGGGTGGTCAGAAAAGTCCGGGAGGGCCGTTTCCGGAGGTTGGAGACCCCGAGGGAGAGGGCGGTGGCCAGCGAACTGGCGAGGGCGATCTCTTCGCTCTCGATCTCCCCGCCTTCGATTCGGGCCCGCCGCAGCAGGGTTTCGAAGCGGCCATAGGCCAGCACCAGCACGATCACCGACATCAGGATCATGATGAAGGCGACAACCACGATCACGGGGGAAATCGCGATTTGGAAGGCGGGATGAAAGGTGTTGAGAAACAGGACGCCGAGCGCAAAGAACCCCGCTGTACCCGCGAGGCGGGCGACGATGTGGCGGGCGCCGACCAACAGTCGCTCAAGAAAGAAAGCCGCCGGCACGAGCAGCGCCATCAGGAGGATGACCGAGAAGACGGCCTCCCGGCCCATTTGGAGGACGCGCGGGTAGGTACGCAGCAGGATGCCCCAGGCCTCCCGGGCGGCGCCCTCGGCTTCCCGCCAGCGGTGCTCCGCGGCGGCCTCGGTGGCGAGGGCGGCCTGCTCCGCGCTCCGGCGGAGGGCGGCGTCGACCGTTTCCGAGGCGATCCCGAAGCGGGCGAACTCATCGCGCCGGTGTTCCGCCAGCGCCTGCATCTGCCGGGCGATTGCCAACGGGGCCAGCCGGAGCACGCGATTGGGGTCACCGTCCGGCAGCGGACCGATCCTCCAGCCGCGGCCGCGTCCGCCCGCATCCATCTCCCCCACGAGCATGAGCCGGTAGCGGCCGCCCGACTGGAAGAGCAGCGACCCCCGGGAGCCTTCCGGGAGGTAGAGGATGGTGGTCTGCGGCTGGTGCTCCCCGTAGTGCAGGCGGGGATTGTCGAGGGCATAGTGCCGCGGCTCGCCGCGCAGAACCGCATCGACCACCTGGTAATTTTGCTCCGCATACTGCCCGCCTCCGATGGTGCTGTAGTCGGCCGGATCCGGGCCGGTCACCAAGGCCAGCGGATGCAGCTCGGCCATGACCAGGTTCTTCTCCGCCACCCGGCTGTCAAGCAGGCGGAAGACCGGCGATTGCTTGGCCGTGCCGACCTGGCCGAAAGTGTGGACGTGGTCGAAGAGGGCCTTCTCGCGGTTCAGTCCGTAGGCAAAAACCGAATACCGCCAGGAAGGCAGGTCAACCGCTTCGAGGGGGATCCGGTAGCGGCCGTCGAGCCCGGCAATCCGGACTAGCCCCTTGCGCACGCCCCGGTAGACCATGGAGTTGTGCGCGGAGATCTCTCCTTCCCAGGCTTTGGTGGCGGGATAGTACACGATGGCTCCCGGGACCGGATCCTGGGCGTCGATGCCGGAGCGGAGGTTGAACTGGAGGGTGCGGCCCTCAAGGGTGCCGAAGCGGCGCCGGGTCAACCGGGAAGGGGCCGGCGAGTCGAGCGGGCTTTCGACCTGGAGGGCGGCAAGCACGAGCAGGCCGCGGATCTGCAGGGCGAGGTTGGTGAAATCAAAGCGGTCGGGCACATCATGGGGTGTATCCAGCAATTCGAGACGATCGTTGAGCGTTCCGAGGGGCAGCACCGCGAGGTTGCCGAGCGTCCAAAACTCCGGATAAGCGGCTGGCGCGAAGTGCGGCAGCACGGGGAAATCCCGCCGGTCCTCGTCGGTGACAAAGGCCCGCTCCTCCGGCCAGCCCGCCCGTTCCGCGGCCAAAGCCAGGACCGAGCGGAAACGCGTGCCGATGGCGCGCACGAGCGGGCCGGAGGCGACGGGATAGGGCACACGAAACTGGCTGGCATTGCCCTCGGTGATGCCGAGGTGCGGAGAACCGGACGAGAGATCAATGGCCCAGCCGAGGCGGATGCCCCCACCCGCCCCCTGCAGCCGGTCGAGCACGGTGGCGACGACCTCGAGGTTGTTACGATGGTAGGCCTCCCGCCGCCGGACTTCCTCCAATTCGGCCCGGAAACGGACCGCTAGAGTGGAGCGGTCGAGCCCGAGCGGGCCGAAGCGGGCGGCCGTCTCCGGACGGGCCAGCTCCGCCGCCAGCCGCTCCAGGCGCTGGGCCTGGCCCAAGCTGCGGTCCAGCACCGAACGCCGCCTCAGCGCCAGGAGCTCGGCGAGGCGGTTGTCGAGGTCAGCGACGACCGCGGCGGTGGCGGCATGGGCGGCCGACGAGGGTTCGAGCGTGGGAAGCTTCACCAAGTGCTCGATCCGCTCTTCCGCCAGCGCCACCCTCACATCCTCCAGGCGTACGTGGAGCCACTCCTCGACCAGCCAGCGGGCGGCAGCCTCGGGCGCCGCCCCACCCTCGAACCAAGCCTCCGCTTCGCGCAACCGTTCCAGCGACACACCCATTGCGGCCGGCTGCGCCCGCGATGCGAAGGTCCCGTCCCGCAGCATGGCGTATTCGCCGAAGGTGCGGCTGGCGAGTCCGCCGACGGAGTCTCCATCCGTAAAGACAAAGAGGATCCCTTTGCTGCGGTGAAGAAAGGGCGAGCGCGCAAAGTGTTCCAAGAGCATCAGACCAGCCGTTAAATTGCCCGCCACCTTCGCGCCATGGGCCACCCCGGGCACCGTGGAGACGCTGTCGATGGGAATGAAAAACGTGATCGGCTCCTCCGCCACGGGGATGCGTAGTTCCACCCCCGGCTCCAACTCTTCGGCGCCGAGCCCATTGTGCTCCAGCAGACGCCGCGGGTCCAGTCCATGAAAGGCCGCCAGCCGGTCCGCCCACTCGCCGGCGCGAACCGTGTGGGTGGCGCCCCGGCCCGGAATGAGGAGTTGCTGCCCCGGGCGGAGAACCGGCGACTCGAGCTGGTTGGCGTCGATCAGCTCCCGGCTGCGCAGGCCATAGTGAGCGGCGATGAGTTCGAGCAGGTCGCCCTCCTTGAGCTGAAACGTGCGCTCGGGTGAGGGCGGCAGGTAGAGGAAATGGGTCTCAACGATCCGGTTTTCATAGATGGCGCCACCGTGGACCGTCACTCGCGTGCCCGGAGTGGCGGCCAGGGCGCGCAGTTCGCGGGCCTCCGCGGCTTCCGCGTAGAATCTGGGAAAGGCCGCCGGAGTGTTGAAGAAAAGATTCTCGGCCTGGTGGCGGCTCATCGAAGGCGATTCCAATACGATCACCGCCCTGACTCCGTGGGCGAAGAGCCGCTCGAAGTTCCGTCCTCCGGCGAAATCCATCAAGGCAATCGCCCCATCGAGCGGCAGCCCTTCAATCGCCTCCCAGCTGGCGTGCCCCGTGTCGATGAGCGGGCCGCTCAACCCCTCCGCCGGTGCCAGGGAGGGCATGGCTCCGTTGGGCCAGACCGGATGGATTCGCCAGGACTGTCCGCCGGCTTCGATCCGCGAGGGCGGTTCGCGGTCGGCGGGATCGACCCGTCGGTCAAGTTCCACGGGGACTGTCGCTTCGGCGCGGAGGACACCGAGATGTTCGACGCCATACGGCTCCAGCTCCCGGGCAACGGCCTCCAAGTGGTGGTGAATGCGGGCGCGTCCTTCTTCATCGGTGGAGCGATGGCCGATGAAAAGTGTGTCCACCTCCAGCAGGGCGCGGGTGCGCACTTCGACTTCCGAAGGCGCGGCCAAGGCCTCGAGGCTTTCCAGAAACGAAGGGGAAAGCGCAGCCAGCGACTCCAACCGATGCCGTTCGCCGGGTGCGAGCTGGGAAACCAAGGTACGGTTGAGGTCCCCCGCGATGCCGGCCGCCGCCGCCGCCGAGAGAGCCGGGATCAAGGCCATGGCAAGCCGGATCCACCGGGCCGGCGACGACCCATCCCGGGCCGGGGAGCCCGCCCCACCCTGTCCGCGGCCATTGATCCGCCCGTTGCTCCGGTTGGTCGTCATGGCGTCAGTAATACCTGGGTGAATACGGCCGGGTGTCGAGAAAAGCGCGGATGAAGTCTCCGGGGCTTTCCAGCCAGTGCTCGGCGAGCAGGGTCGCGGTCAGGTCGAGCACGTTCCAGGCAAAGATCGCCAGGACCGATCCAACCACCAGGCCGATGAAGAAGGGCTTGGCCGCCTTGTAGGTGTTCATGCCGCCGTATTTGATGATGAGCTTTTTCAGGATCCAGGCCACGAGCACGCTGCCCCAGACCCAGGTCGCCCCACCGGTTCCGGCATCCCCCTTGAAGTAGGGGGAAGCCCAGCCGTAATAAATCGTCAGCAGCACGACCATGTAACCAACCGGATGGATGGGAAAACGAAGAAACCGACCCCGCAGCCAGGCCAGCGCCGCCACCACACCGAAGCCCACCACCGCGAAGACAATCCGCACCCAGTGCACCGAAGTATATTGGTCGAGTCCCGCTTCCCCGCGAAAGTGGGAAACCCAGAGCGGATAGGAAGCCAACTGGGTCGCCCCCGCCGGCCCCTGGCCGGCATGCACGCTGGCACCCTGAAAGCTTTCGCCGAGATAGTAGGAGTAGAGGAGGAAACTCACCAACCCGGCGCCAATGGCCGTCACCACCGCCAGGATCGAAGCGACGGCGAGGGTGCCGTAAGCCACCTTCGTCCGCCGGGCCAGTTCGAGGTTTTCCAACATCTGCGGCAGGGTCCGGAAAAGCAACGTCACCGGGAGAAACACCACTGATATAAACGAGACATAGACCTTTGATCCGGTCATCCCGGTCAGTCCGAGCACCATGGGAAACTTGGTGAATTCGTAGGAAATGTGGTGCGTGGGCAGGCCGGTCTCCGCCCGCACGCGGGCCACCGCGATGGTCTGTGCCAGCACCGCCAGCCCGAAGAGGACCAGCAGCAGAATGCTTTGCACGCCCAGGTTCCAAAGCAACCCCGCCACCACCAGGGGCAGCCCGACCAAGCCCGCTTTCATCAATGGCGAGGCCACCAGGACTCCCTCGGGACCGGGCGGTGCCGGTGCCCGGGCCGCACTCCAGGATTTATATAGCACGATGAGAGTGTAGCATAAACAGGCGCCCATCATCTGCTCCATGGGGAAGGGATAAAACCGCCCGTCCGCCCAGCCGGTATAGACGCTGTCGCGGATCGCCGTTGGATGCAGTCCGATGATCCAGAACACCGCCGTGTAGATCACAAAACTGACCCAGATGGAAAAACTGACCTCGAGACTGACGAGAAAGGCGATCCCCAGCACGATGGGGGAGATGACAAAAAACACCTTGTCAATCTCGGCGAGGGCACCGGTGGTGAACAAGTTTTTGGATACATCGAAGAAAAGGGTCCACTCTCCGCCGGTGAGGTTGTAGTGTCCCATCGCTTCCAGGGAGAGAATGAGAAAACCGAGGGCGAGGCCGGAGAGCAGGGCCGGGCTGAAGGGCCGGTCGCGAGGCTCCGGCTCGCGGGGATCTTCCGCGTTTTCCAGCTTTCGGTCCGGCCGGAGGAGATGATCGGCGATTTCCACCAGCGGGAAGGGCAGGTTTTCCCGTTCCACCCACTTGCGCCGCAGCCACTCCGCCAGGCACATGAGAAACAGGAAGATGCAGAGAAAAAGCGTGCCCCAGCGCAGGAGCGGACCGCTCCACAATTGCCAGGGGATGCCTGCGACGAGATCGGAGAGGTTCTCACTCCAAGACTGGCGCTCCCGGGCCTGGCGCGCCGCCGGATCCTGCCAGAGAGTGTGGCGGAAGCCGTAGGTATTCATATTCGGACTACCATCGGTCCCATCCTGTCGGGCCATCGCGAGGCGGTCGTTGCGGTTGGCGCGGTAGACGAAACCCGCCAGTTCGGCCTCATAGGCGGAGCGCTCCATGGCCGCGAGCCGTTCGCGGGCGCGTTCCTGCAACATGCGGCGGACGAGCGCGTGGTCCGCCCGCCCCAAGGCCGCCACCCGCTCCCGGAGCGCATCGAAGCGGGGAGCAACCACGGTCGCGACCCGGCTTTCCAGAGCGTCGTGCTCCTCCGGAGCCAGCCGCCGCAGCTCCGCTTCGAGGCGGTCCTGGGAACTGCGGTCGATGGCGGAACGCACCTCCGGCACCAGGCTCAGCTCCAGCTCGCTGATGCCATTGAGAAGCGCGGGCAGCTCCGCCGCGGCCCGCCGGCTGGCCTCCATCACCTTGGCCCGCCGCTCCGCCAAGGGGGCCGCCAGACCCCAAGCAGCCAAGACGTCCCCGGCGCCGAGATCATCGATCCTGAGGATCTGGTCCGGCCCGAGCCGGCCGACCGCGCCACGGAGGGCCGCGCGCCCGTAGCGGTCACGGACATCAGCGAGCGTGCGGACGATCGCCGCGTCCTCGGCCTCGCCAAGCAACTTCAATCCACTTTCGGCTTCCCGGAGCGCCCGGGCCAGCAACGCCCCGGCTTCCTCCCGTTCGCGGCCGGCTGCGGAGTCGTCCAGCAGCTCGAGCGTCCGCTCAGCCTGGTGCCAGGCGAGACCATCGAGGGTTGGAATCTTCGGAAACCAGTCGGGATGAAGGGAGTTGTAGGCAATGCGGTAGGTGTTGACCGAAAAGTGAAGGTAAGTCTCCACCACCGCCATGGAGGCATTGTAAAAAGGCCGCACGAGTCCGAGATTCATCAGCGGCACTGCCAGGGTCAGCATAGCATAGAGCACGACGAGCCGGCCGGGCCCCAGTGGCGCCCACCGGGCCAACGCCCGCAATGCGGCCATCACCAGGACGAGGCTGAAAATCAGGCCCACCGCCCAACCTACCGGAGTGCCGGTCTCGATATCCGCATTGACCGTCATCACCGTCAGAAATTGCGCCAGGGGCGTCAGGACCAGGATGAGAAGAATCCCGAGCGCAAGGGTGGCGATGGTTGCGGGCATGGGGCTTCAGTCCGCGATGGTTCCCACGGAGATTTCCAGCTCCGCCCGGGAAACAATTTTTTCGACCCGCCCGTCGCGCAGGTAAACGACCCGGTCGGAAACATCGAGCATGCGGTGGTCATGGGTGGCGGAGACCACCGTCACGCCCCGTTCGCGGCTGAGGCCGCTGAGCAGCTCGACGATGGTCACCGCCGTGTTGGAGTCGAGGTTGCCGGTCGGCTCGTCGGCAAGGATGAGGCTGGGGTCGTTGGCGAGAGCACGGGCGATCGCCACCCGCTGCTGCTGGCCGCCTGAAAGCTCGCCGGGCAGGTGGTGCATGCGCTCCGCGAGTCCGACCCGCTCAAGCAGGCGCGCCGCCCGTGCCTCCGCCTCCTTTTTGGAAAGGCCGAGAAACTCCATTGGCAGGACGACGTTCTGGAGGGCGCTGAGAACCTCGATCAGGTTGTAGTTCTGAAAGATATACCCGATGTTGACGCAACGCAGGTAGGCCAGCTCCGGCGGGCTCAGATCGCGCAGGTTGCGCCCACCGATGGTGATGGAGCCGCCCGTGGGCAGATCGAGTGCCCCGATCATGTTGAAAAACGTGGTTTTGCCCGATCCTGAGGGCCCCATCAAGGAGACGTATTCACCCCGGCGGATGGTCAGAGTGACGCTTTTGAGGGCATAGACGTTTTCGCCGCGCGCGCGATAGAGCCGCTCGACGTTCCGGGCATCGATCAGGACCTCACCGGAGAGGCGATTCACAAAGGCAGTCTGTTGGGGGTTCAGAGGACACGCAGGCAAGTCGCCCGCCTTTCCGAAGGCCGTTTGAAAATCCTGCCCGGGTCAACGCAAAATCACCCCGGGTCTTGTGCCTGCCGGAGGACCTGCCAGCATGCCGCTGCCACCCCCCTTCCATGATCGATCCGCAAGAGCCCGCTTTCACCATCCTCTCCCCCACCGCCATCCTCGGGTACGGATTTCCCGAAACCTCGTTTGAGCGCGGACTGGCAGCAAAGCCGGATCTGATCGCAGTCGATGCCGGCTCCACCGATCCGGGGCCCTATTATTTGGGATCCGGCAAATCCTTCACCGACCGGGCGGCCGTCAAACGCGACTTGCGCATCATCCTGCGCGAAGCCGTTCCGCGGGGCATCCCCGTCGCCATCGGCAGCGCGGGGGGCGCGGGAGCCGCACCTCACCTGGCTTGGTGCGAGGCCATCGTTCACGAAGTGGCGCGGGAGGAAAACCTGGCGTTCCGGCTGGGCGTGGTCGCGGCCGATGTGCCACGAGCAACCGTTCTGAATGCGCTGGAAACGGGCCGGATTGAGCGGCTCGACGGCGCGCCCGAGCTGACCGCCGAAGCCGTCGAGGCCTCGACCGCGATCGTGGCCCAGCTCGGCCCCGAGCCCTTGCAGGCGGCCTTTCGCCAAGGCTGCGGCGTGGTCCTGGCCGGGCGCGCTTACGACCCGGGGGTTTTCGCCGCCCTGCCGCTGCTGCGCGGCTTCGATCCCGGACCTGCCCTCCACCTCGGCAAAATCCTCGAATGCGCGGCCATCGCCGCCACTCCGGGATCCGGGGCGGACTGCGTGCTCGGGACCCTCCGGCGGGACGGTTTTACCGTCGCGGCACTCTCTCCCGACCGGATCTTTACCGCCGAGTCAACCGCCGCCCACACGCTGTACGAGAAATCCGATCCCGCTCTGCTGCCCGGCCCGGGCGGCAGGCTCGATCTCCGGGACTGTTCCTTCACCGAGACCGGCGACGGCCGGGTCGAAGTCCGCGGCAGCCGTTTCCAAGCAGGTCCGCCCTACCGGCTGAAGTTGGAGGGTGCGCGCCGGATCGGCTGCCGCACAATCACGATCGCCGGATGCCGCGATCCGGTCATGATCAAAGGCATCGACGCCATCCTCGCCATCGTCAGGGATCACGTATCCGATTTTTTGAGACGCGAGAACCTTCGCGCCGAGCTCTATTTCCGCGTCTACGGAAAAGACGGCGTCATGGGTCACCCGGAGCCGCTGCGGCATGCTCCCGCCCACGAGCTGGGCATCCTCATTGAGGCGGTTGCGGATGACCGCGCGACCGCCGACACAGTCTGCTCCCTGACTCGCTCCACCCTGCTCCACCACGGCTACCCCGGCCGGCTTTCGACCGCGGGCAACTTGGCGTTCCCCTTCTCACCTTCGGACATCCCGGCGGGCGAAGTGTACGCCTTTTCCATCTACCATCTCTGGCAGTGCGGCGACCCCGTCGTGCTCTTTCCGGTGCGCATCCTCCAGTGTACCGGACAAACCGCCCCTTCTCCGGCAGTCTCCACCCGGTGAGTGCTTTCAGTCCATCCACCGCGCCGCTCCGGGCGCTGGCCCGGGTCATCCGCTCCAAAAACTCCGGGCCTTTCGAGCTGACCCTGGATGTCATCTTCCAGGACCGCGGTACCTTCGAGCGGGTGCGGGCCGGCGGCGGGCTGACCGCCCAAGTCATTGCCCGTCATTACGGCTTGGATACAGGACTGGTGAAGGCGATCCACTGGTTCGCGCCCGCCTCGGCGGTCAAGGTCGTGCTGGCTCGCACGGTGGTTTCGGGCCATCCCGGGGACCGCGATGTGTACGGCGCCCAGCAGCATGCGCCGCTGCTCACGCTCGAAGTGCCTTGCTGACCCGAATGGTGCTGACTTAAGGCGGTTTTGGGATGCAGCCCCTACAGGCATGTGCGTCAAGTTAAGCCAACTGCTCCCACAGATCGGAGAAATTCTTGCGTTTGCGGCGGTCATAACAGCAGTAGCGCAGGAGGGCCTGGTGGAAATCGAGGTTGTCGGCGTCCGCCAGGCTCAACGAAGCCAAGGCGCGCAATATGTTGGCCGGGGCCGCGGCGAGGAAGCCGATCAGTTTGAGCAGGCTGATGCGCCGTCGGTGTCTTCGCCACAGGCAGCTCTCCAGCGCACGGTGCAGCAGGTTGGTCGAACAGGTGATCAAAAAGAGCCTGGCTTTGAGCAGGATGAGCATTTGGGTTTTTGAGACGCGGTGCAGGTTGCCGAACCTCAGGTGGCTCTTCCACGCCTTGAAGATCACCTCAATGCGCCAGCGCAGCCCGTAGATGGCAAGCAGCGTGCGGAAGTCGGCCTTGCGCGGGGCGATGGTGGTTATCATGATGGTCCAGTCCATGAGTTCGAGGACGGCTTTGGATGGATTGTGGCCGTGGGCTTCCTTCCTGGCCTTCATGCGCCTGAGGTTGGCGGTTTCCTCGTCGACGGGAGCACTCACCAAACGCACGGGCGTGCGCTCCTCGTTGTTGAGCATCACGAGGATGTCGAGGTTGGCGTTTGAGCGCAGCATCTTGGGCAAATCGATGGCCCGGCCGGTTTCGGGGTCGAGGTAGATGGTGCCCGTTTTGTGCCGGTGGATGCAGTCGGCGCCCGCTTCGGCGTGCCTTTGGATTTCCTTTGGAAGAAGGTAGCCGCGGTCGCGCAGCACCAGGTCGCCCGGCTCGATGGGCAGTTCGGGCGCCGCCGCCTGGTCGTTCTTGGAATAGGGGTCGATGGAGAAGTCGACCAGGCTTTGGGCGAGCAGGTCGTAGGTGGCCTGGACCCAAGGGGTCAGGGGCTGAAGGGGTCGGGGCTGAAGGGGTCAGTCCCCTATTCTTGCGGTCGGCCGGGGCTGAAGGGGTCGACGGAACCAAAAGGTCAGTGATATTTGGTTACACCCCAGTGCCGGAGGCGCGTCGGACATGAGCCGGTGGCGCCAGCCACCGGATTGTGAGTCCAAACGGATCGCGCCCCGGCACGAGCGACAGATGCAGTGTTCTCCGAACGCCGTAATCCGCCGCCGCTCCGGGGCGGATGCTGGGGGTGGCCAGGTTCCGGTGGCTGGCGCCACCGGCTGGTTTCTCACCGCCCCTGCCGGGGCTGAAGGGGCGGTCCCGAAGATGAGGCCTGGCGGTCCGGAAGTCGGGGGCGACCCGAATGGCGTTAACTTAACGCGGCTTTCTAATGCTGCCCTTTGCAGGGCAGAAACATACATTACCCAAGACCCAGGGCGGCGCAGGGCTTGCCCTGGGCTGTTGGATGAAGTCCCGTTGGGGCTTATAAGTCAGCGCCATTCGCTGCTGACACTCAGGGCAGCGGCACGAGCCGGAAGACCACATTCAGGACCACGCAGGTGGCGAGGGCGGCGGCCAAATCATCCGCCACCACGCCAATCCCGCCCCGGTAGCGCTGCAGCCGGTTGATGCCAAAGGGCTTGAGAATGTCGAAAAGCCGGAAAAGCAGGAAACCGGCGACAAAAACCATCCATGCGTTCGAGGTGGCCAGAATCAACTCGAGCCCGAAAAAGCACCAGGGGATGGCCACGAATTCATCCAGGACGATTTCGCCCGGATCGACCTTGGCCAAGCGAACCTCCGCCTCGCCGCAGAAAGCCACGCCGAGGTAAAGCAGCAGCAGAGAACCGACCATTACCGCGATCGGATGCAGGTGCATGAAAAAAACCGTGTACCAGAGTACGCCGGCGAGGCTTCCCCAAGTGCCGGGAGCCTTGAGCCGCCCCACCACTCCAAGGGTCGCCACACCCACCACTACGGAACTGGGCAGGAGTTTGGGCCAGACCGGTTGCTTGATCATGGTTGCAGCATCCGACCGCCCCTCAGTCGGTCCGGCCGGATGGTCCGGACTCCTCGAAGACGAGGCGGCGGTATTTGACGAAGTAGCGGATGCCCGAACTGAGGGTGAAAATCGTCGCCACCACGATGAGCGCCACGCCGGCCAAGTCCAGCAGGTCGGCCAGTCGCACCATCGCATCTCCTGCCAAGTCGACGAAGTCGGAGGCAAGGGCGGCCGCGAGCAGAAAAGCCCCCACCGCCAGGATCTGCGTCACGGTCTTTTGCTTGCCCGCCTTTTCCGCCGACACGACCACGCCTTTGGTCGCCGCGACCAGGCGCATGCCGGTGACCATGAACTCCCGTCCGAGAATGAGCAGGACCAGCCAGATCGGAACTTTGTCCAGATCGACGAGTGCGATCATGATGCCCAGAATGAGAATTTTGTCGGTCAGCGCATCCATGAGGATGCCGAAGTTGGACACGAGGCCCCGTTTGCGCGCGATGGCCCCGTCGAGCCAGTCGGTGATGCCGGCCAGGATGAAGCAGACCAGCGCCAGCGTGGCCGCGAAGGGGAAACCGGCATACATCAGCCCCACGATGATGAACATCAGCGGGATACGGGAAAGGGTGAGGAAATTGGGCAGGTTCATGCGGGCCGGAAGGGTTTAACCCAACGCTTCAAGTCAATGATGGCAAACCGTCAACGGGGTTGCCAGCCGCAAGGAGGAAGGATTTTTTCGCTCCATGGCACCTGTTGACGCCGAATCGGCACCCCCAAAGCTCTCCCATCCCTCGACCTGCATCTATCCCGGTACTTTTGATCCCTTGACCTATGGCCACTTGGACGTGCTCCGGCGAGTGGCGCGGCTCTTTGACCGGGTCGTGCTGGCGGTGGCGAACAACCGCCGGAAAGGACCGCTCTTCGATGCCGGGGAACGCCTGAGGCTGGTCCAGGAAAACTTGGGGGGATTTGCCAACGTGGAGGCGGTGCGGTTTGACGGATTGCTGGTGGACTTCGCCCGCAGGCACCAGGCTGCCGCCATTGTCCGTGGGCTGCGGGCGCTGACCGACTTCGAGTACGAATTCCAAATGGCGCTCATGAACCGGCACCTCGAAGGCGGGATCGAGACCATCTTCGTCATGACCAAGGACACCTTCAGCTACACCAGCTCGACCATGATCAAGCAGATCGCCAGCCTCGGCGGGGAAATCTCGGATTTTGTCCCCCCCAACGTGGCCGCGGCGCTTAAAGCCAAGTTGGCCGCGGCTCCGCGGGAAACCTGAGGCGGCACGCCAGCGGGCGACTCCTCAGCGTTGAAACTGGAAGGAAACCGGCTGAAGCTGACTGGAGGCCGGATGGGCGCGGTGCTGGAAGACACGTTCGCTGCCCGACAGGGAGGCCGGCAGGGACTGGCCGCCCCAGCCCAGATTGAGTGGACCAACCGGCCGACTTGAAACCCACGCGGGCGATTCGCCGCCACTGGGACGGTTGGTCTCGACGGAGGGGCGGTGCCCGAGGTTCCAGGAAACCGGCTCGAAATGCCCGTCCCGGGTCGGCACGAAATGGACGCCCAGGGACGCTCCACCAAAGCCACCCGTCATGGGTGCCGCGTAAGTCGCGTTCATCTGCACGGTGTCCGCGGTGGAGAAGGAGCCGAACTCGGCTTCATCGCCGAAGTGGGGCTCGGGAAAGACGAAAAAGTTGAGCGCGAGGAAACAGACGGCCGCAGCGGCGGCGGTCCCGCCGGCGACGGAGATCCAACGGTTGCCGGAACGGCGTTCCGCCGATGGCGGAGCCAAGGTGGGATCCTGGGGGATTGAGGTGACCGCGTTGCGGAAACGCTCGTAGTTGAGGACGGTGGCGCGATGGATGCGGCAATAGTCGGTGTAGATGCGCCGATATTCGGGATGGCTGGTGATCACCTCCTCCAGGGAGGCGGCTTCCTCGGCGGTCAGCTCCCCGTCGAGGTAGAGGTTGAGCAGTTCAATGAAGCGGGAACGGGTCATAGCAGTTCACCTCCAAGCTTTTCGCGAAGGTTCTCGCGAGCCCGGGCAATCCGGCTTTTCACGGTTCCAATACTGATTTGAAGGATTTCCGCAATCTCCTCGTAGGCTAGGTTTTGGACGTTGCGGAGAATAAGGATTTCTCGGTGTTTCTCGGTCAGCAGGTCCATGGCCTCGGCGACCCGGTCGACGAATTCTTGGGTCACGGTGGCGTCTTCCGGGGTTTCGACCTCGGCCGGGAAGACCTCGGCGAGGGTGGTTTCGGTGTCGGACCCAATGGGCTGGTCGAAGGAAATGGATTTGTCCCGCTTGCGGCGCCACCAGTACCAGTAGCGGTTGCGGGCTAGGTTGGTGGCAATCTGGTAGAGCCAAGTGGAAAAGGAAGAGTCGCCGCGGAACTTCTCCAGCCCCCGGTGGGCGCGGATGAAGGCATCCTGAGTGACTTCCTCGGCATCCTGGCTGTTGCGGAGCAATTGGTTGACCATCGCGTAGATGCGGCCCCAGTAGCGGGCCACCATCTCGTCGAAGGCGGATTGGTCGCCGGCCTTGAAGCGGGCAACCAAGTTTTGGTCAATGGCTACTTCCTGCGCTTTGGTGGTCATACGATCGTGCCCACTCTGACGCGCATAACGCTGGATTGTTCCCGCGTCGCTTTGGTCTGACGTTGTTTTGGCCACGCAATTGTCCTCCTTCTTCATTATCACCAACTTGCGCCGGTGTGCGCCCGGGGGCGGCCGGCCGGATCGTGCGGGCCGCGGGCGACTGCGCCGGTTTGACAAGCGATGCTGCCGTCCCCTTGTTCCCGTCCATGAAAGACCGTGCCGTTCTGCTCGTCAATCTTGGATCGCCCGACTCCCCCTCGGTGCCGGATGTCCGCCGCTATTTGAAGGAGTTTCTGTCCGACGACCGGGTTCTGGATCTGCCCAAGCCTTTGCAGCAGTTTGTACTCCGGCTTTTCATCCTGCCTTTCCGCCCCAAGCGCTCGGCCGAGGCCTATGAGACCATCTGGAAACCGGAAGGCTCGCCCCTGCTCTTGATCAGCCGGGCGGTCCGGGAAAAAGTCGCGCGCGCCACCGGCGCCCGCATTGAGCTGGCCATGCGCTACGGCCGGCCTTCGATCCCCGAAGTCCTGAACCAACTCCACCGTGAGGGTGTGCGTGAGGTTTTCCTCGTGCCGCTCTATCCGCACTACGCGATGTCGAGCTACGAAACCGTCGTCGCGAGGGTCCACGAAGTGGCGGACCGTCTCGACCCGCGGCCTCGCATCGACACCCTGCCGCCGTTTTACAACGACCCGGCCTACCTCGACGCACTCGTCGCCAGCGCCCGCCCTTGGCTGGAAAAGCCCCACGACTATGTTCTTTTCAGCTATCACGGGGTGCCGGAGCGACACCTCCGCAAAGGCGACCCCTCCAAGGCGCACTGCCTCAAGGTCCCGGACTGCTGCCGGAGATGCAGTCCAGTGCATGAGGTCTGCTATCGTGCCCAGTGCGTCCATACTACGTATGAGTTTGTAAAGCGGTCGGGTATTCCGGATGGAAAGTGGTCGATCTCTTTTCAGTCCCGCCTCGCCGGCGAGCCATGGTTGCAGCCGTACACGGATTTCGAACTCAAGCGGCTGGCCGCGGAAAGGGTGCGCCGCCTGCTGGTAATGACCCCGGCTTTCGTCTCCGACTGCCTGGAGACGCTCGAGGAAATCGCCATCGGCGGGAGCGAGATCTTCAAGGAGGCGGGCGGCGAGTTTTTCGAGCAGGTGCCTTGCCTCAACGAACACCCCGACTGGATCGCCTTCCTCGCCGGCAAGATCGCCTCCTGGGAGCGCCGTTTCCAGGAGCAGGCCTCTGCGGCGACCACGGCCTGAATCGGACCATGCCGCCCATCCGCCTCCGAGGTTTTCATGGAGGCACCGAAATTCAACCGACGTCATCGCTCTCACGCCCCCTCGGGGCGGAATTTGTAGCCGAGCTCCCGCACCGTGAGGAGGTGGACGGGGCTTTTGGGATTCGGTTCGATTTTGGTCCTCAGGGTGGTGACGAACCGGTCGACGGTGCGCTCGGTCACGCTCACGTCGTAACCCCAGACGGCGTTGAGGATGGCTTCGCGGCTGTGGGCGCGATGGGGATTTTCGAGAAAAAAGCGGAGCAGGTTGAACTCCTTGGGTGAGAGCTGAACTTCGGAGCCGCCGTTCATGAGCTGGTGCGAATCGAGATCGAGGCGAAACCGGCCAAAGGTGAGTTCCGGAGGACGCTCCTGGCGGCGGCGGCGCAGGAAAGCCTCCACCCGGGCCAGAAGCTCGCGGATGCTGAAGGGCTTGGTCACGTAGTCATCCGCCCCGAGGTGCAGGCCGAGCAGCTTGTCGTCCTCCTGGCTCTTCGCGGTGAGCATGATCACGGGCATGGACTGGCCGCGCTCCCGGAGCTGACGGCAGACTTCGTAGCCGTTCATTTTCGGCAGCATGAGGTCGAGTACGATGAGGTCGGGCCGGACTTCGAGGGCGGCGAGGAGACCGGCCTCGCCATCTGCAGCCGTGCGCACGCAGTAGCCCTTGAACTCAAAGTTGTCCTTCAACCCCCGCAGCATGGTGGGATCATCTTCGACTATGAGAATGGTTTCGCCGGAGGGCTTCATATCGGAATGTCGGCTCAGGAGCCGGCGGCGCGGCCGGCGGGGGAAAGGGAAACTTCCGGGGAGGAGGCGTCCCGCTGGCGCGGGCCGTTGCGGTCGTCGTCAGCGGAGCGCGCCAGCGGGATGACGACCCGAAAGGTCGATCCTTTGCCGGGCTCGCTCTCGACGGAGATGGTGCCGCGGTGACCGTCGACGATGAATTTGACGATGCTCAGACCCAAGCCACACCCCTCGGCGGAGCGCGCCAGCCGCCGGTCGGCTTGGAAAAAGCGTTCGAAGATCCGCTTCTGATCCCTCTTGGAAATACCGTGTCCGTTGTCGCGCACCGCGAAAACGACGGCGTCATTTTCGACTTCGATCCACAGCCGGACTTCCCGTGGTTCGGAGGAGTATTTGCAGGCATTGTCGAGCAGGTTGATGAGAACGGTGACGAGCGAATCGAAATCCGCGCGGACCGGCGGAAGGTTTTCGGGGCAGTCCAGGGTGAAGGCGCAGGTGGGTGGCTGGAGGCGGGCGCCCAGCGCACCGGCGGCATAACGGGCGACTTCCGCGGGATCGACGGCCTCGGGATGAAAGGTGTAGTGGCGGCGCTCCATTCGCGAAAAAGTGAGAAAATTGTCCACCAGGCGAGTCAGCCGCTGGTTTTCCCGGCAGATGAGTTCGAGGTACTCGCGCACTTGAGTGGAGTCGCGGTAACGGCCTTCCAGGAGGGTGTCCACCAGCAGGCGCATCGAGGCCAGAGGCGTCTTGAGTTCATGGGAGACGGTCCCGATGAAGTCGTTTTTCAGCGAGTTGAGTCGGATCTGCTGACTGAGGGCGCGCATCGCCGCCACTCCCACCAAGAGCACGAAGCCCACCAAGGCCACCCCGGTGCCGTAAACCATCCAGGCCGACCAGCGGGTTCTCGAGAGCATGCCCGAGTCCCGGGCCGTCCAAATCTCCGCTTTCCAGCCCGGCACGTAAAAGTCGAGAAAGCTCACCACGCGCATGGCATGATCGGGCGGCTCGGCCCCGTGCAGGGTGGCGCCGGCTCCGTCGGTCACACGCAGGCGGGCGTGTTCGACGGGTTCGCGGGGAAAGTGTGCTTCGAGGTCCGCGACGAGGCTTTCCCAAGTCCGGCCCAGCACGATGCGCCGGTCGCCCGACCTGACCCATTTGAGGAAAACCTCCTCCCCATCTTGGGCGATCCGGGTCGGCGGATGGTGGCGCTCCCAAAGGTAGCTGAGACCGGCGGAAGCCAGCCGCTCCGAACGCTCCCAGACGCTGTAGTGGGCCTCCAGGCGCGCTATCCGGTCTGCCGAAATCCCGGGGGACGGGTTCTCCAGCAGGCGGCGTGCTCCCGCAATCCGCAGCCCCACCGGCAGCCCGGGCGGATACCGGCCTTCGACCACATCGGCCGTTAACAGCCATTCCTCCTCCCCCGCCCAACCTTCGGCCAAGTGCCGCAGCAGAACGGATACCGCGTCGCCGGAGGACCGCGGATCGAGCGATCCACTTTCCAGGGCAGCGCGAATGTCGGCTCGTAAGCCGACGGCCTCCCGGTCCCGTTCGTCCTCTTCGGCCAACCCCAGCAGGTGGTGGCGGGCTTTCCAGCGCAGGCCGGCGGTGGCGGCGGTGGCGCGGACCGTCTCCAGCAGGGCTTTCGCCTGCTCGGCCCGGGCCGGGTCCGGCAAGGCTTCCAGGGCGAGGAGAAAATCCGCCAGCGCGGGATCCGGAGTGCTCTCTTCCGCCGCGGGCACGGGAAAACGCGCCTGCCCGTCATTGTCCGTCTCCAAGACCAGGTCGACGGTCGACTCGATGCCCCAAGTCGCCGCCCGCCGGCTCCAGTCCGTGGAGTTCTCGATCTGGCCCGGGATCCCCATGACGGATTCCTGAAAACTCTTCGTGAGCCCACGGAGCACTTCCCGGTGGGCGCTCACCACCTGCTGTTCGAGCACGGCGCTTTCATTCTGGGCCGCCCGGGCCATGAACCAGATCAGAAGAATGACCGGAATCCCGACCGCTCCACCCACCCAAAAAAGGAGTGGCCGGAGAGGATCAGGGGCCTGGTCGGAGAGAAACCTCCGGCGTCTCATCCTTCACCCCTTTCGTCCGCCTCGCCAAAGCTGCCCAGAATGCTTTCAAAGGTCTCGTTGATGCGGTTGCCGGCCTTGCGCTCTCCGACCATGACAAAGAGAACCACCGTACGATCCGCCACCCAGTAAACGCGGGCTTCCGTGCGCGGCACGCCGTCGTCCTCATAATCGCCCCGCAGATCGATCCGCGTCCAGCGGCCCTGCCGGACTTCGCGCCGGGAATCGGGTCGTTTCGTGTAGTTGCGCAGGGAACGCTCGAGCACGACCAGATCCTCGTCGACGATGGCTCCCGGGGAGGAGTTCTCCTGTTCGTCCATCATGCCAACCGCCAAGGTCGCGAAAACGCGGCCATCAAGAGAGATAATGTCGTGGGCTTCGTCGAAGCGTCCCCGGGGTTCCCGCCGAACCCAAGCATGACCCGCGGGCAGGGTGAAACCGAGCCGGCCCTGATGAAATGTCAATTGCGAAGGGCGGTGCGGCGGCAGGGTTCGTTGCTCGGCCAGTTCGATCAGCATGGTGCCTTGGTCGGACCTGATGAGTCGGTTGGGCGGCTCGGTTTCGACCCAGTAGACGCCGTTCATCATCTGTTGGCCGCCGTGTTGGAACTCCATGCGGACGCGCCACGTGTCCACGGACCGATCACGCCAAGCAAGGGTTTCCCTCCCCTCCGTCCGCAAACGCACTTCCAGCGGGAGCATGAACATCGTCGCCAGCATGGAGAATCCGGCCCGGTAGTCCTCGGCCAGCGGCAGGCGTTCAAGCATGTAATAGTGGGAGGCGAAGTCATAGAGCGGTGTTTCACTGGCAAACTGGGTCTGGACTTCCTCGGTGCCGGCCCGGCGCAATTCAGCGGTGCCGGCATCGGTGGCGAGGATCTCAAATTCTCCCAGGATGGAGTGGCTGGAAATCCGCGACGGGAGCATTGTTTCCCGATTGATGAGGGAGTCGGTCTGGCTGATCCGCCGGCTGCTGCCCCATCCCAAGCTGGTGATGGTGGTCACCCGCCAGTTCTCGGCCTCCTGCGGATCGGGCAGCATCCAATGAATCAGAAAATACCCCAGCTCCTCGCCCTGCCCCACGAGGATGCGGTAAATGTCGTGGCGCCCATGGTGCCAATCGGCGGGCGAAAACCGGGGATCCCCGACCCCGGCGGGATGCAGCGCCGCCAACGCCGCCCACGGATTTGCGGCTCCGAACTCACGCCGCAAACGGCCCCAGGTTTCACCTGCGCCGGCCGCGTCGCCGGCCAGCAGCCGGGAGGCTCCGAGGCGGTAGAGGGTCTCGGCCCGTTCTCCCGGCTCCAACCGTGGGTCCTGCAAGGCACGCTCGAAGTGCCGGATCGCTCCGACGGCATCGCCTTCCGTTTCCAGGGCCAGAAGTCCGTCTTCGAAAGCCTCGATGGCCGAGTGAGCGACGGCGCTCACTCCCCCAGCCAAAAGCATCAGGAAAAGCCTGGTGAGACGAATCACGAGGGAAGGCTGACCGACTTTCCGTCCGGGTGCAATCGGGGAGTAAGGTCGCTCCGGGTGACCTCCCGCCGCGGCCCCGGCAAACCGCCGCCGGCGCGAAGCCGGCGGCGGCCGCTCGATGGTGTCCTTGCCTGACGCTCCGGACGCTGCTGGTCCGGGCGAAAACAAAGCTGCCGATGAGGGCATGGCGTTCAGGCCGACAAAGTGGTTTCCAGGCTCCGTTTGGCACGTCCGGGACGCCGGGCCCGCACCACCAGCCCGCGCATCGCCAAACGCCGCTGCACGGCATAGGGCAGGACCAGGCCCGTGGGGAGATCAGGAAGAAGGTCGGTGGTTTCTTCGATGGGATTGCGCCGCGCCCGCACGTTCGCCCTGCCGCGGTGGATATAGGAAGGTCGCTGGCCCCTGGCCTCCTGGATGAGCAGCGCACCGAGCAGCGCCATGGCCGTCCCCAGCACCAAAAACCCCGCCGCCATGGTTCCTTCCGCCATGGCCAGCAGCCAGGTCGTGATTGCCACCAGCAGCAGCAGGAGCACGGCCCAGGTCAAAAGGGTCCGAAAGCGGGTGGGCGCCGCAGTAAGTGGGTTGGAAGTCGTCTTCATAGGCCCCCAGCTTACGGAATCCTTGTTACCGATTTATTACCGGTCTGTTCTATCTTTTCGAAAAAGCGGGCGATTCACCGGACGGGCTTTCACTGGGCCTGCATTGCCTCACCACCACGCCGCCGCCATCGATGCGCGGCGATCGGCGGTCGCGTCCGGGCATGAAAAAAGCGGCCCCGCGGGACCGCCTGAAATGCTGGCTCGCCGTTGCCGGCGGGTGGTTATTTGCTGGCCAGAGCCTGGAACTTGGGCGTCAGGTAATCGGCGCAACTGTCGAGCGAGGCCAAGTGGATGTAGTCGGCTTCCGGAACTTCGATCCCGTGGCGTTTGCGCAACTCCATCACGATATCGAGGAAATCCATCGAATCGAGCTGAAGCTGGTCTCGGAGCCGGACGTCCGGCTTGATGTCCGACAGGTCCTCATCCGGCGCAATGTCGGCGATGATGTCGAGAACCAGTTTCTTGCATTCTTCTTTCGTCATAAGGTGGGAGCGATGGGTTTGGTCAGTCGGTATACCGGGTGATGATGAGAGTGGAATTGATGCCGAGCATACCAAAGGAGTTGTTCAAGAGAGCGTCAACCCGATTTACCCGGCGCGGTTTGTCAAGGACGAGGTTCGGAACGGAGCAATCCGGATCAAGATCCTCCACGTTGATGGTGGGGTGTACCAGGTGGTCCTCGAACGCAGGCAGATTGCCGGCCAGCTCGAGGGCGCCGGCCGCCCCCATGGCATGGCCGATGAAGCTTTTCGTGTTATTGACCCAGGTTTCGGGCGATTCACCGAAGATTTCCTTGACCGCTTGGCACTCCTGGATGTCGCCCTGTGGCGTGGACGTGGCGTGCATGTTGACGATCTGGATGTCCCCCGGCGCGAAGCCTCCTTTTTTCAAAGCCTGCCGCATGCAGGCGGCCTGACGGGTGGCGTTGGGCAGCACGTAGTCGGTGGCGTCCGAGTTGATGTGGTAGGAGGCAACTTCGCCGTAGATGCGCGCGCCCCGGGCGAGGGCGTCTTCGAGCCGCTCGAGCACGTAGAGGCAGCCGCCCTCACTGACCACGATGCCGTTGCGCTTGCGGTCAAAGGGCCGGCTCGCCTTGGTCGGATCCTCGTGGCTGGCGAGCGCCCCTTGGCTGCGGAAGGCCGCGAAGATTCCGAAGGTGTGGATGCTTTCTGAAACGCCCCCCGCGATCGCCACGTCGACTTCGCCGAGCCGCAGCATCTGCGCGGCCTGGATGATGCCGGCGTTGCCCGCCGCACAGGCCGCGCCGATGGCGTAGGCGGGCCCGGTGATGCCAAGGTTGAGCGAGGCTTCCCCGGCCGGGTTGTTCGCCACCGTGCGCGGGTTGTGGTGGTGCGACCAGAACTTGGTATCGTAATTGAACTGCGAGAGGTTGTAGATCTCGTTTTCCGTTTCGACGTTGCCGTGCTCGGTCGTGCCAACATAGATGCCGACCCGTTCGCGATCGAGCCCGTCGAGGTCCACGCCGGCGTCGGCAATGGCTTCGTTGGCGCAGTATATCGAAATACTGCCCGCGCGCGTGCCGACGCGGACGTCCTTGCGCTTCTGATACTTGAGCGGATCAAAGCGACAGACGCCGGCGGGCACTTGGCCGACGTAGCGCAGCTCGATGAATTCGATCCCCGAGCGCCCGGCCAGTAGGCTGGCCCGCATCTCGGCCAGGTTGTTGCCGATCGGCGAGGTCAGCCCGGCGCCGGTGATGACGATCCTGCTGGTCTGCATGGTGGCGGTGTTGTCCTGTGCTGCGTGCAAGCCGGCAAACTTTTGCCTAGCCAGTTCGCAGGTCAAACCAATACAAACCATCCATGAAGGTCCTCGTCGTGGGCGGCGCCGGCTACATCGGCAGTCACTGTGTTCGCCAACTGATCTCCGCCGGCCATGAGCCGGTGGTGCTCGACAACCTCGTCTTCGGCCACCGCGCCGCGCTCCTGCCGAAGACGCCGTTTTACGAAGGCGACCTCGGCGACGAGGGATTCGTCGGGCGGGTGCTGAAGGAGGAAAAGATCGAGCTGGTCATGCACTTCGCCGCCTTCGCCTATGTCGGCGAGTCGGTCCAGGATCCGCTCAAATACTACCTCAACAACGTCGCCGCCACCCTTCACCTGCTCAAGGCCATGGTCGATGCAGACGTCCGCCGCTTTGTTTTTTCGTCCACCTGTGCCACTTTCGGCGTTCCCGAAACGCTCCCGATCGTCGAAACCACCCCGCAGCACCCCATCAATCCCTACGGCCGGACCAAGCTCGACATCGAGCACGCCCTCCGCGCCCTCGCCGCGGCGGGTGAACTGAGTTTCGCGGCTTTCCGGTACTTCAATGCCGCCGGCGCCTCCGAAGACGGCGCCATCGGCGAACACCACGACCCCGAAACCCATCTCATCCCGCTCGCCATCACCGCCGCCCAAGGCAAGGGCCCCGAGCTGACTGTCTTCGGCAACGACTACCCCACCCCGGACGGCACCTGCCTGCGCGACTACGTGCATGTCGACGACCTCAGCCGTGCCCACATCGCCGTCTTCGACCGGCTCGGGCGCCCCGGGCGCGCACTCTTCTACAACCTCGGCACCGGCCATCCCTTCTCCGTCCTCGAGATCATCAACGCCGTCGAGGAAGTCAGCGGACTCAAGGTTCCCCACCGTTTCGGCCCGCGCCGCGCGGGCGATCCGCCGGCCCTCTACGCCGATTCCTCGCTCGCCGCCGCCGAACTCGGATGGAAGCCGAAGTTCGGGCAGGCCAAGCCGATCGTCGAAACCGCCTGGGCCTGGCACAGCACCCACCCCGACGGTTTTCCCGGCTAATTCGGCCGGCCCCGGGCGCACCCCCGCCCCTTCACCTGATCCGCGGACCCTTTGAGCGACCGAAGTCCGGTCCGTTGGGCTTTCACCGGCACCGGCCGGAGAGCGGCTTCCTCTTCCCGCACGGGCCCGGACTCCTCAATAGGTAGGTCTTCCTACGGGCAAATCCCAAGGTTTGTTCAGCTCCGCGCCCGATTGTCAGACTCGTAAAAAAATGGTTTAATCCAGCCAGCACTCCCGCACTCCCTCTACAAAGCATATGAACAAAGCGATTCCCCTCATCTTCGCCGGCACCTTGGCCTTCGCCGCTGCCACCGCGCACTCCCAGATCGTCTACAATACCGGCCTCGACAGCCTCGGCAACAAGCTGACCACCGCCGGCCAGGACGACGCCCACTGGATGGTCATTGCCGAAGGCACCGGCAACGTGACTGTCCCCTCGGCCACCGTCACTCCCTTGGCGCAGCCCTTCAGCGCGAAGTTCGCGATTCAGAATGGCAACTATAACAACACCCCCACCGATGCGGGATGGATCTGGGACACGGGCGCATCCGGCAGCATCCCTGCAAACCGGGCTGTGGTTTTTGAGCTGACCTTCGACCTCACCGGATATGACGTCAGCGGAGCAAGCCTGGCTGGGTTCTGGGGGGTGGACAATGCAGGCTTCATTCAGCTTAACGGCGTAACCTTCAGTTCGCTCGCCACACCCCAAGGAGGAGACACCGCGACCTTTAAGACCTTTACTCCCTTTGCTCCTACCAACCTGAACTCCGGTCTCAACTCCCTCCAAGTCACCGCCATTAACGCGGGGGACACCGACAACCCCGCCGCGGTGCTTGTCGGCGGTCTCGAAATCATAGGCCTGAAGGAAGGCGCCCATCCGGTCCCCGAGCCTTCCACCTATGGCCTTATCGGCGCCCTTCTGCTCGTGGGTCTGATCGCCAACCGACGTCTCCGCCAGAAGACCCGCTGACCCTTCCGTTCCATTCTCCTCCCGCCACAAATGGCCCTCTTCCTTTCGGGGAAGGGGGCTTTTTGCTGCCACCGTGCGTGGCCGGACGCCCATTCCCACTTCGGGATACCCCTGCGGAGCGCAACCTTTTGCGAATCTTGGGGTTCGGGGTCAATTTAACGGTGATTCCGGCCGATGAGTGCTGGCATGGCCCGTGTTTCAGATGCAGCCCCTCCGACGCGGTCGTTTCAGCTGACACCCGCCGGATGCTTCCGACTCGTTCGGTTAGGCTTTGCGCATACGGAGCCAATGACCAATCTGTCGGTCAGATGACCGGTTTGACTCAGTCTCTCAGGGAAGCCGTCGCCCGCTGGCGCTATAGCCGTCTCACCGCGGTGGCTCAGCACCAGGCCCAAACCCTGAGGGATTGTCTGACCGCCGCCGGTCTGGGCCGGGATCTCGCCACCGGCGGGAAATTTGCCTCCGAAGTCCCCCTCACCATCCTGCAGGCCTCCGCCAAACAGGCGTCCCTGGCCAGCCCGGCCTGCCCTCCCGCCTTGGCCTCATCACTGAATCGCACAGCCAGACGCCTGCAAGTCCATGCCCGAGCCGTCTGCCCGGATCTCCCAACGGTCGGGAAAGACGTCTGCTGGCTCTTTCCCCCATGGGAATCTCCCCTGCGCAGCGGCTCGCTGCGGTCGGTGCTGGGCCGGAACGCAGGCCGGCTTTGGCCCGCGGCCGCTCTCTTCGATGACCAAGGCATCCCGCCCGGCCCGATCCCCGCGACTCCGGTCGTCGCGGCCGACGGACTCACTCTCGCCCAGTGGCAGTCGCTTGGTCTTGCCGAGCACGAGCGACGGCTCGCCATGGTCTCGGGCTGGGCTCCGAATCTGCTGCGGTCCCACTGGGCCGAGAACCTCGGCGGTCCGCTTCGCCTGCTTGAGATCTTGGTTCTCGGTGGCTGGGTCATCGGCGCCGGCGGCCTCTGGGCCGGCCCTGGCATCACCCTCTTTACGGACACCGGGCTCTACTTCGAGTGGCTGCCTGTCGATCGCGCCGGCAGTCCCGACTGGAATGCGGCCCGCAAGGCTCTTCGCTCCTCCGATGCCACCGAGCCCGGACGCGACTACCTCCCGGTGGTCACAACACTCAACGGCGCCGTGCGTACCGTTTGGCCCTACGGGGTCCGCTGGCTTTCACACCATCCACCCCGCCTGCTCCCGCTCGGACGGCTCTCCGCCCGGCTCCATGCCGCCGGGGAAGCGGTCTGGCCCCGCGACCTTGAAGACGCCGTGGCCCTGCTCTGTCAGCGGCACCACTGGCGGCTCCAGCAGTTTCATGTCGCCCCCCACCTGCGGCCGCCTTCGGTCGACCGGCCGCAACGGACGCTCCGCCACGAGTGGTGGATCGAGCTCGATCCCGCCTGCCGCGAAACCCCGATTTCCAAAACCATCGCCGCCGAACTCGACCACCATCTCCGCCAAGCCGTGCCCACCTACGACCGCGCCCGGACCAAGGGCGCGCTGGCCCCGCCCTGGGTCTGCCTCCTGACCCCGGGAACCTTTGCCGAGCTTTCGCCCGGGCGGCCGTTTCACTGTCCTTCCCTGCCGGATACATCCCTCGCCGATCGCCTCCGCGAACGCGCCAAGTTTCACCAGGAAGACGAGTCCTGACCTCCCGTCATCCTCCGGTGCTCCGGCCCGGCCTCGGGCCCTATTTGTATCAGTTGGATCGATACTCCCAACTCTGGAGACTGCGATTCCGCTCTGCCGAGTGCGGAGCTTGGGGAGCCATCCTCTCCAGTGCCACTGCTGGGCGCCAATGGATCCCGGCCTCCAGAAATGGGTTTGCGGCCATGGAAGACTTTGCGCACCGTGAGCCACCCCCAGACTTATGCTCCCACTGCTTCTTGCCTCCCTGCTGACGCTTGCCTCGACCGGCGCCGTCCTCCCGCCCGGTCCGCCCCACGAATTGCCCGACCCCCTCGCGCAGGCCATGCATGCAGCCGCGCTTCAGGACTTTCCCGCCGCCCTCCAGCTCATCCGGTCGGTCGAGTCCGATTCACCTCCCGTGATCCGGGAGCGGGACTTTTGCCTTGCCCTCGTCCTCCTCAGCGCCCCGCCCATCACCCCAGGGCGCACCAACGAGGCCGCCGCCCTTTTCCAGCGGGTTCGCGAGGCCGACCCCGCCGACGACCTCGGGATCGCGGCTCTTTTTTACCTCGCCCGGATCGAGCAGACCCACCGCAGCCCTCCCAATCTCGACGAAGCCGCGCGTCGCTTCGAGCAACTCGCCAACAGCCATCCCGATAACTGGTTCGGCCAGTTTGCCATCCTCAAACTCGCCTCCCTCGAACTCAACCGGGCCGACCGCTCAAAACCCGGCGTCGAGCGGGTCGACTACTGGCTTCGCCGCGGTGAGTCCATCACCGACCCCGTCCTGCTTCGCAACTTTTGCTGGACCATGGGCGACGCCGTCATCCGGCACGGCGGCAGCCTCGAACGCGCCTTGGAAATCTACCAAAAAGGCGAAGCCATCGGCTACTCCCGCTTCGACATCCGCGCCCTCATGATCGTGCGCATCCACAATCTCGCCTACGAACTCGGCCGCACCGACCTCGCCATCGAAGCCGCCCAACGCTACATTGATGAACACAGCCGCTCCACCATCGTGCAATTCTTCCGCGACCGCCTCAGGGAACTGGCTGCCACTGAAGAGGAGCGCTCCCAGCTGTGAAACCCGACGCCCGCCCCATTCCCGGCCCGCCGGATTCCGGCAAGTGGTCCCGCCGCCTCGGCGTCGGCATTATCGTTTTCATGCTCGGAGGCGCCTTTCTCCAGGTCGCCTTCCGCGAGACCTTGCCCGACGACGGCATTCCTCGTATCCGTTTCGCGCATACACTTCTGCACGGCGGTCTCCGTGAAGCCCTCGACGCGGTCGCCCGCGATTACGAGGCGCTCATGGAGGCCCGCGGCACCCCCGTGCGGGTCGAGCAACTCGCCGTGCCCGACCGCACCTACCAGCAGTGGCTGCGCACCCAGCTCGTCGGCGGCACCGCCCCCGAGATCGTGATGAACCAGGCCAACCTCAGCACTTCCATGGTGGCCCGCTACCTCGTCCCCGTCTCCGACCGCATCACCGAGGTCAACCCCTACAATGAGGGCACTCCTCTGGAAGGCCTGCGCTGGCGGGACACATTTTTCGACGGCATGGAGTACGGCGGCTTCGTCTTCGAACTCGCCGAGCACCATGGCATCCCCGTCTCCGCCTCCACCACCCGCATTTTCGCCAACCGCCGCATCCTTGACGAAATCCTCGCCGATCCCGCCAATGCCCGCCTCGCCGAGCGCTTGGGTCCGGAGGGTATTCCTTCCTCCTACGACGCCTTCCTTGAGCTCTGCGAGGCCGCCCGCCGCCTCGGGGAATCCACCGGCCGGGTCATCATCCCGATCGCCGGCTCCGACACCAACGCCGCCCTCATCATCGATACCCTCGTCGGCAACCAGACCTCACGCATGCTCGTCCATGAGCAGCCGCTCTTTGATTTCCGTGTCAGCAACGATCAGCTCCGCCTCGACATGCTGACTGGCGAACGGCTGGTCGTGGATGAGCTGTACCGTGCCGGCCTGCAACTTGCCCGTGAAGTCGGCCGCCAGATGCAGCCGGGGTTCATCCAGCAACGCCGCGAAGACGCCACTTTCCTCTTCACCCAGGAGAGGGCCTTCATGATCGCGGCCTCCGTCTGGGATGCGGCCAGCTTCCGCTCCATCATGGGCGAGCGTTTCGACGTGGTTGTCTTCCCCATCCCCACCCCGGAGCCGGGCCATCCCCGGGCCCCCTTCTCCTACGGTCCGCCGACCGAGCTGGGAGTGTTTCCGAGCGGCGTCTTCGGCCTCGTCAACATCCACTCCCACGAGCGCGTCGAACGCGCCCTCGATTTCCTCCGCTACCTCACGTCCCATCCCGGCCAGACCACCTTTGTCCGCCAGAGCGGCTGGCTGCCCGCCATCAGCGAAGTCGATCCCGCTCCCGGCACGGAGGCGTTCATGCCCCGGCTCGAGGGTTACCCTCTCGGACCCCGGCTTCACGAGATCTCACCGGATCACCGCAGGGTGTTTCTCACCCGCCTGCACCTCCTGACCGCACCCCAGGATGGCCTGGAACGCTTTATCGAAAGCTTTGAACCCGCCTTCCTCGAGGAGATCGTCCCTTCGATGCAGAGCGCGCACCGCAACGCCCTCACCGCCACCAACCAGCAGGACACCCTCATCGGAGCCGCCTGGTGGCTTGCAACGCGCCACCCCGACCACGCTTTTGACGGCTCGGAAAAACTCGGCCTGCTGGTGGACTCCAGCCACCCCAACGAAGCCAACACCCTCTTCTTTCAAGCCGAACTCCAGCGTATCCTGCGCCGGAGCAGGGAATGAACCCCGACCGCCCCCCGGACGTCTGGCTGGTCATTCCTGCCTTCCGGGAAACCACCCGGCTGCCCGCTTTCCTCAACCCGCTGCGGCTGTCGCTCGCCGAGGCCTCGTTCTCCACCGTCGTCCAAGTCGTTGACGATGGTTCGCCGCCACAGGACCAAGCCGCGCTCATCCGGGCCGTTCTCCCCTCGGAGGATCGCAACTGCCGGATCCAGGCCCCGATTCTCCTGCCCTCAAACACCCGCAAGGGCGGAGCCATCCTCGCGGGCTGGCACCGCGGCTCGGCCCGTTGGATGGCCTTTGTCGATGCCGACGGCGCCGTGCCGCCGGGCGAAGTGTGCCGAGTGCTCGCTGATGCCGTTTCCGGACCGGAAGACCGTGCTTTGCTCGCGGTGCGGGAGCGGTTGGCGGGGCCCCCGGTTCGGCGCGACCGCTTGCGCCGGATCGGCAGCCGCTGGTTTTCCTACTGGGCCGGCCGCATCGCCGGCTGCCGGATCCGCGACTCCCAGTGCGGTTTCAAAATCATCCCGGGCCCGGTCTGGAAACATCTGGAGCCGCTCCTCGAGGGATCCGGGTTTTGCTTCGATGTGGAATTGCTGGCCCGGCTGCACCAGATGGACTGCCCGGTTCGGGAAGTTCCCATCGAGTGGTCGGAGCAGTCCGGCGGTCATGTCGGCCTGCTCCGCCATGGTCCCGGCATGCTCTGGGAATTGTGGCGGCTGCGGGAACGCCTGAAATTGCAGCCATCGGGTCGCCAAGAGGGTTGACCCGGCAGTCCGGCATTCTAGACCTTCAAGTCTGTGATACCCCGACTTTTCCCCACCCTGCCCATCGCAGTTCTCTCTGCCACCCTCTGTTTCGCCGACGCCGAACCCCTGTGGGATGTTCACGACCCGGAGCGGCCGCGCCCACCCCGGGTCGAGCCGCTCCCCGCCGGCGAGCTTCCATCGCTCCCTCCCCCGCCGGGCGCGATCGTCCTCTTCGACGGCGACAGTCTCCACCATTGGCGGCCTTCGGAGTGGAAGGTGAAGGACGGCATCCTCGAAATCACGCCGCGTAGCGGAAATCTGGTTACGCTCGAATCGTTCGGCTCCTGCCACCTGCACCTCGAGTGGATCGTGGCCGAGCCCGTGCAGGGTCACGGCCAGGGTCGCGGCAACAGCGGCGTTTTCCTCATGGGCCGCTACGAGGTCCAGATCCTCGACAATGTGGACAATGAAACCTATGCGGACGGCATGGCCGGAGCCCTCTACGGCCAGCACCCGCCCCGCGTCGATCCCGCCCGCCCGCCCGGCGAATGGAATCGTTACGAGATCATCTTCCGCGCCCCCCGCTTCGGTCCCGAGGGCGATCTTCTCCGCCCGGCGAAGATCACGGTCCTCTTCAACGGCCATGTCGTCCACAACAACGTCGCCTTTGAGGGGCTGACCACCCACGGCCGCCGCGCGACGTACAGGCCGCATCCCGACGCCGCCCCGCTTATGCTTCAGGACCACCGCGACCGCGTCCAGTTTCGCAACATTTGGATCGTCCCTCTCGAAGACTGATCCGCCCTCCCCCAACTCCCCCCACCAGCATTCCCATGAATGACTCCCTGACTCGTCGGAATTTCATCCGGCGCTCCGCCCTCGCCGTGGCCGCCACCGCGGTGATTCCCTGGGCCCGCGGCAACACCACCGCGGAAACGCACTACCGCCACCTCGTGCGCGACCGCAAGGTCCGCATCGCCGTCATCGGAGCCGGCGGCCGGGGCCACGGCAATCTCCATGGCGTGGCCGGCGAGGACATCGTCGCCCTCTGCGACGTCGACTTCCGCCAGGCCCGGCGCGCCTTCCAGGAGTTCCTCCACGTGCCGCGCTACAGGGACTTCCGCGCGATGCTCGACGAGATGGATGAGCAGATCGACGCGGTCGTCATCTCCACGCCGGATCACATGCACTACCCGCCCGCCCTCATGGCGATCGAGCGGGGCAAACATGTTTACATCGAAAAGCCCCTCACCCACACCGTCGGGGAAGCCCGGGCCCTCAAAGCCGCCGCCGCCAAGGCCGGCATCGTCTCCCAAATGGGCAACCAAGGCCACGCCAACGAAGGCACCCGCCGGGTCAAGGAGTGGATCGCGGCCGGAGCCATCGGAACGGTTCGGGAAGTCCACTCTTGGTCGGACCGCCCCATCTGGCCCCAGGGCATTGAACTGCCCCGGTCCAGCGACCACCCGCCCGAAACCCTCGACTGGAATCTCTGGCTCGGCGTCGCTCCGGACCGCGCCTTCGCCCACGGAATCGCCCCCTTCCGCTGGAGAGGATTCTGGGACTACGGCTGTGGCGCCCTCGGCGACATGGGTTGCCACTTGATGGATGCCCCGTTCTGGGCCCTCGACCTGCGTGGTTCGGTGAAAATCACCGCCCGGAGCAGCGGAAACTCAGCCGTCTGCGCTCCCCGCTCCTCGGTCGTACGTTACCGTTTTCCGGAACGCGACGGCCGGCCCGCGCTCGACTACTATTGGTACGACGGCGGGGAGAAACCGCCTCTTCCGCCGGGATTCGCCGAGGGCGCGGAGCTGCCGAATTCGGGCTCCTACTATCTCGGTGATGATGGCGTGCTCTACTCGCCGGGCGACCAGAGCACGTCCCCACGCCTGCTCCCGGAGGAACGCATGCGCTCCTTCGAACGCCCTGCCCCCACCCTCCCGCGCGTGCCTCGGGCCAATGCCCACCACGAGTGGATCAATGCCATCAAAGGCGGCGAACCGGCCGGATCCGACATCGTGACCCACTCCGCCGACCTCACCGAGTTCTGCCTGCTCGGCAATCTCGCCATCCGCTTCGACACCGAGATCGACTGGGATGGCGAAGCCGGCGTCTGCCGGGGGCTGCCCGAAGCCGACCGCCTCATTCACAAATCCTACCGCCTCTTCTGATGCTCCCCACCACCCCCACTTCGAAACGCCGGTCCCGGCTAACGCTGGTCTTGGCCACCGCCGGCCTGCTTATCTTTGCCGGATGCAACCAAGATCCGGATACAAGGCCCGCCACCGCTGATACCCCGGCCATGGAGCTGGGCATCCAGCTCTGGACGCTGCGCGAAATGCCGCTGCTCGCGGCTCTCGACACCGCCCGCGAGCTCGGCTTTCGCACCGTGCAGCTCTACCCCGGGCAGAATCTCGGGGGAGGGCTCGAGGGGCGGCTCCACCACACCATGTCGGCGGAGCTGCGCGACACCGTCCGTGCCTGGCTCGAGGAGCGGAACATGACCGCCGCCAGTTACGGCGTGGTCGGAGGGCGCGATGCCGAGGAGTGGCGCCGCATTTTCGATTTCGCCGTCGCCTTCGGCATGCAGGCGGTCGCCTCTGAGCCGCCGACCTCCGACCTGCCTTGGATTGCCGAGCTCGCCGCGGAAGCCGGGATTCAGGTGGCCGTCCACAATCACCCGCCGCCCACCCGCTATGCCGATCCCGAGACCGCCCTCGCCGCTGTCGCCGATCTCGGCCCGCACGTCGGCATCTGCGCCGACACCGGCCACTGGATGCGCGGGGGCCACGACCCCGTCGAAGCCCTGCGCCTCGCCGAAGGCCGCATCATCGAGCTGCACTTCAAAGATCTCGACGAGTTTACCCGGCAAGCCCGCGATGTCCCTTGGGGCACCGGTGTGGGCGATGCCGCCGGCATGATTGCGGAACTCCGCCGCCAAGGCTTCTCCGGCGTCGTGTATCTTGAATACGAATACCAGTCCGACCGCCTCCTCGAGGAGATTGCCGCCTCGGCCGAGTTTTTCCGCCGCGCCCTCGCCGCCGACCTCGATGACCTCGTCGCCGGCCGGGTGCCGCCTCGCGGCTTTACTTTCGAAGCGGCCGAACTCTGGGCGGAACCGGTCTCCGGCGAGGAGGCCCGCTGGCCTGGAGCCCAGCCGCTGCTCCGGCCCGACCTCTCCAACGCGGAGTTTCGCTCCGGCGCCTGGGAGTGGGAGGACGATGTGCTCGTCGCCCGCGGCAGAGGCGACCTCTGGACGTCCGAGAGCTACGGAGACTTCGTCCTCAGCCTTGAGTTCAAAACCGTGGAGCGGGGCAACAGTGGCGTTTTCATCCGTGTCAGCGACACCGTCGACTGGCTCCACCACGCCATCGAAATTCAGATTCTCCAGGGTGGAGCCGGCAATCCCAAGCATGTCGTCGGAGCCATCTACGACATCGCCGAGCCGAGCCGGGTGCTCCCCGTCGTTCCCGGCCAGTGGCATCGCTTCGTCATTCGCGCCGAGGGTCCGCGCATCCGCGTGCAGCTCGACGGCGAATGGATCGTCGACGCCAATCTCGACCACTGGACCGAAGCCGGCCGCAATCCGGACGGCACGCCCAACAAATTCCGCCACGCCTACCGCGACATGGCCCGGGAAGGTCGCATCGGCCTCCAGGACCACGGCTCCGCCATCGCCTTCCGCAACCTTTTCATCGAACCTCTGTGAGCGACCTCCCCACCCCCGTCCATGGCGAGTCCAGGCCCGACCTCACCCGCGGGCTCGCCCTCGCCGTGCTGCGTCTCTGGCTGGGTGGCCGCGCCTTGGTCGCCGGCATCGAAAAATACGCCGGCACACGCACCGTGCAGATGCCGTTGCTCGACGCCGACGGCGAGCCGGACATCAGCGGCCTCATGATTGAAGTGCGGGAAAAGTTCTACGCCCTTGGCAACTACCGCGCCCTTCCGGAAACCATGGAGACCCAGCTCTTGGCCGAGCCGCTGCTGCCCGGGATTCTCATGGCGCCCTTTCTGGCCCTCCTCGGCCCGATCCTGCTCCTGCTCGGCCTCACCCTCATCGCAGGCATTTTCACCCGCTGGAGCTTGGTCTTGCTGGGCCTGCTCTACACGGCCCTCACCATGGGACTGGTTCTGCTTGGCCAGGATGCCGGCGTCGCCTGGCTCGGCGTGCATATAGCGCTGATCGGTTTCGCCCTCGTTCTGACGCCGCACCAACGCTTTTCCATCACCCGCACATGAACACCGCTTCACCGGACGCTCCCCCACCGGAGCTCGGCCGCCGCCGCTTTCTCAAGACCGCCGCCGGAGCCAGCCTCGCCATGGCCTTCGCCCGCCCCGGCTCGCTCTTGGCACAGGCCGCGGCCTCGTCTCCTCCTTCTTCCACCATCAATATCGCCCTCGTCGGCATCGGCCTCCAGGGCCGCATCCTCATGGAGGCTCTGCTCAACATCCCAGGTGTTCGTTTTGTCGCGGTCTGCGACATCTGGGAATACGCCCGCACCTACGGCCAGCGCTACCTCCAGCGCAGCGGTTTCAGCGAAGTGGCCGCCTTCGAAAATCACCAGGACATGCTGGACAAGGTGCCGTCGATCGACGCCGTCATCGTCGCCACCACGGACAGTTGGCACGCCCCCGTCACCAACGATGCCCTCCGCGCCGGCAAACATGTCTACTGCGAGAAGATGATGGCCCACACCGAGGACGCCGCCCGCTCCATGGTCGCCGCCATGCGCGAAACCGGCCGGCTCCTCCAGATCGGCCACCAGCGCCGCTCCAATCCCCGCTACCTGCTGGCCCGCAATCGCCTCCTCCATGATGCCAGGCTCCTCGGCCGCATCACCGCCGCCCAGGCACAGTGGAACCGCGGCGTCAGTCCGGATCTCGGCTGGCCGCAGCGCGCCGTCATCCCAGGCGAGGTGCTGCGCCGGTACGGCTTCACCAGCATGCACCAGTTCCGTAATTGGCGCTGGTTCAAGGACCACGGCGGTGGCCCGCTCTCCGATCTCGGCGCCCACCAAATCGATATCTTCAACTGGTTTCTCAACCGCTCGCCCGCCACCGTCTTCGGCAGCGGCGGCACCGACTACTACAACCATCACGAGTGGATGGACAACGCCATGGTCATCTACGAATACCCCATGGACGAGGGCATCGCCCGCGCCTTTTACCAAGTCCAGACCACGACCAGCTCCGGCGGCGGTTATTGGGAGCAGTTCATGGGCGACGAGGGCACGATGAAGCTTTCTGAAAACCCCCGCTACACCGCTCTCTACCGCGAAGCAACCGCTCCTTCCTGGGAGGAGTGGGTCCGCCGCCGCATCCTCGCGCCCCAGCCCACGCCTCCGCCCGTCGCGGCCGGGTCTTCCGCCACCATCGATGCCCGGGAGACGGCCGCCCTCGCCGCCTACAACTTGCCCGTGGTGCTGAACAAACCGATCCACCAGCCGCACTTGGAGAATTTCTTCCAGGCTGTCCGCGGCGAGGCCCGCCTCACCTGCCCGGCCGACGAAGCCTTCCGCAGCGAGGTCGTCATCTACCGCGCCATCGAGGCCGTCGAGCAACGCAGGCTCATCACCTTCCAGCCCTCCGATTTCGACGTCTGAACGCTCCCTCTTCCATGAAGCATTTCCTCCTCCTCGCGCTCCTCTTTGCCGCCACCGTTCCAACCCGGGCCGAAACGCATGAACCGCCCGAACAGGTGCCGCTCCGTCTCGAACTGCCGCGCCCGCTTTTCGTCGGCACGCCCGTTCCCGTCCAGCTGCCCCACCTCGAGCCGCCCCGTACCGGCCCGCGGCCACCGTTTTTTGTCACCGCCGGAGTGACCAATCTCGCGCTCCACCGGCCCGTCACTTCCTCCGATGATTGGCCGCTGCTCGGCGAGCTCGAGCAGATCACCGACGGCGAGAAGGACGGCGAGGAGGGCTTCTATGTCGAACTCGGGCCGGGCAAGCAATGGGTCCAGATCGACCTCGGAGCCTCCCACCCGCTCTACGCGGTCGTGGTTTGGCACTTCCACTCCCAGGCACGCGTCTACCGCAACGTGGTCGTGAAGCTGTCCGATGATCCTGAGTTCCAAGAGGATGTTTCCATCATCTTCAACAATGATCTCCACAACGAACTCGGCTTCGGCGCTGGCAAGGATCCCGCCTACGTCGAGACCAGCGAAGGCCGTATCATGGACGCCCGGGGGATCAAGGCCCGATACGTCCGCCTCTACAGCTCCGGCAACACCACCTCGGCCATGAACCACTATATCGAGGTTGAAGTCTACGGCCTTCCCTGAACCCACCGGCCTCTGGCTGTTTGCCGGTCTCTGCGCGGTCGCCGCCCTGCTGCTGGCGCTCGCGGCCGCGGAGGATCGGCCGATGCATACCGACGAGGCCGTCAACGCACGCATTCTGGGCGATCACCTCGAAGGTCGCCAGGCACACTATGACCCGGAAGACCGGCATGGTCCGCTCCTCGCCAGAATCGCCCGGATCCCCGCCGCACTGCTCGGCCGCACCTCCCATGCCGAGTTGACCGCATTTGATCTCCGCCTCGTTGCGGCGGTCTGCGCCGCGCTTTTGCTGCTGGTCCTTCCGTTGCTAGCCGACGGCCTCGGTCGCCGCGAGACCGCGGCCGCCATGCCGTGGCTCGCCGCTGGCGCGCCCTTTGTTTACTTTGGCGGCACCTTCATCCATGAACCGCTCTTCATCCTCCTGTCCGCATCCATGGGTGCCGCGCTCTGGCGCTGGCTGGTCTCCGGGCGATTGGCCTGGGCACTGATGGCCGGAGCCTTCTTCGGCCTGCTCATCGCCACCAAGGAAACCATCCTTGTCACAGGCCTTGCCCTGCTCCTCGCCTTCCTCGGATGGCTTGTTTCCATTCCCCAAAAAACCCTCCAACGTACTCTCGCCAATTTCCGCACCCCCCATCTCGCCCTCGCCGCACTGGTGGGCCTGGCCGCGGCCGCCTCCCTCTTCACCGACTTCGGCCGGCATCCCTCGGGTCTCATCGATGCCGTCCGCGGCTGGATCCAAGCCCTCTACCGCGCCGGTGGCCAGGGACACGAAAAACCTTGGGACACGTATGCGGGTTGGTTGCTCGGATCGAATGTCCGCTCTCTGCCTTGGTTCGGATGGACGCTGGCGGCCGGCTTCGCGGCCGGAACGGTGGCGGCCTGGCGCACGCGGCGCACCCGACCTCTGGGCTGGCTTCTGGTCCTCTACACCGTGGCAGTTACCGCCGTGTATTCATGTGTTCCTTACAAAACACCTTGGCTGCTGCTCAACTTCGCCGCTCCCGCCGCCCTTGTGGCGGGGATCGGCCTGGCCGCTCTCTGCTCGCTCCCAACCCGGAGTCGGTCGGGTCTGCTGCTCGCTGCCGCCGGAGCCGCCCTCGCCTTCCTTCTGCTGGCCGAAACCCGAGCGCTCTGCTTCCGGTTTCCCGTCGATCCAACCAACCCCCTCGCCTACGCACCCACCACGACCGACCTCGAGCGCCTTCCGCCCCGGCTCGAAGCTCTCCTCGCCGCCAGGGATCCGGATCAGACCGTCATCCGGGTGATCGGCGACGACTACTGGCCGCTGCCTTGGTACCTTAGGACGTATCCCAATGTCGGATACTGGGAGAATCTCGCGGACGATCCCGCCGCCGGTGACCTCATCATCGCCACCGGCGACGCCCTCGGCGGCATGGCAGACCGGCTCGGGCCGGAGTGGCGCTGGGAGTTTTTCGGTTTGCGGGCCGAGGTCATCATCCTGCTCTTCCATCGGGAGGGACGATGAAGTCGGCCGGTCTGCATAGCTTCACCCACGAGGCCATGGCGACCCGCTTTGAGATCAGACTCGTCCACCCGGATGCGCGCTACGCCGGCCAGGGCGCTCTGGCCGCCTTTCAACTCCTCGACCGCATCGAAGCCCTCCTCAATCGCTACGATCCCGCCAGCGAAATCGCGGCCCTCTCCCGCCTCGATCCCGGGCATATCCTGCCGCTCAGCCTGGAAACCGTGGTTTGCCTGAGCCGGGCCATTGAGCTTCATGCCCTCACTGCCGGAGCGTTCAACCCGACGCTCGGCCACCACCTCGATGTCCGCCGCGGTGAAGGTCCGACCTTCGGAGAACCCGCCGCCGGAGGCCAGCTCCTTCTCGACACCAAGGACCGCTGTGCCCAAGTGCTCGACGGCCGCGTCGCCCTCGATCTGGGCGGCATCGGCAAGGGCTACGCGCTCGACCGAATGGCGGAAACCCTCCGCGAATGGGATCTCGACGAGGCCCTGCTCTCCGCGGGCGGCAGCAGCATCCTGGCCCTCGAAGGCGACGACTGGTCCATCGGCGTCGGCGAAGGAAACACCGCCGGCCGCCTGGCTCTCCGCAACACCGCCGTCGGTGCCTCCGGCACCGCCGTCCAAGGCGCACACCTCATCAATCCCGATGGCGACACCGCACCAACCCATTGGCGCCGCACCTGGGCCTTCGCACCCGATGCCGTCACCGCCGACGCCCTCAGCACCGCCTTCTATTGCCTCCGCTCGGCAACCATCGCTGACATTTGCCGCAGGTCACCCCATCTGGGAGCAATTCTCCTCCCCACCGAATCCGACCAACCCGTCATGCTCGGACGGATACCCGCGGCTCTGTAATCCCGGAACAGGCGCAGGTCGGCCAAGGCGCTCGCAGACCGCATCGCCCACCCCGCCTCAAAGCACCTCCCATTGCGTGCATAAGCCGTTGATTACCTATGGAAAGATTGCGGGATTGGGTGTCCCGCGGCCCATCGTAATTGTAATCCTGCTCGTAATCATAATCGACGGATCGAGTGCTCTTCAGCCAGCCGCATCGATACAGAATCATCTGGGTGCGGCGCAGGACCTGCGGATGAACGGGCAGCGGGATGACGACTAGGATTACGAGTGGGATTTTGATTACGGGCTTTGAAAGGTTCTCCCAATGTTGAAGTCAGGTGGTCCCCAGCGAATCCGACCAACCCGTCATACTCGGACGGATACCCGTGGCTCGGAAATCCCGGCACAGGCCAAGGCCGGTCAGGGCGCTCGGACCCCGCCTCGCCCACCTGCCTCAATCCAGCTCGATCCGCAGGCTGTGGTCGGATTCGCAGCGCTCGATGATGCCGTTGTAGGTGTCGATCAACTGTCGCAGATATGCTTGGCTTTTGGTTAGGTCGAAACCGTTCGATCTAAATACAGTGGTGGCAATAAACTGACCGACTTCCAGCACCTCGATGCGGCGTGCGGCTTCCTGGATCCCCGCGATGAACTTCGCGCCCACCAAGCCGGACTCCGTGGTGATGATGAGAGGTCGAAGGTTGCTCTCCAGGTTTCGCACACACTTCCGAATCAAGGCTTCGCTTGGAGCCGTCGTCACGTGAACCACAGTGTCCTTGACGAGAAAGTCGCCTTGGGATCCTGATGGGCCGTCCGCGACCGAGAAACCTCGGTAATTGAGTTCAACACCGGGGAGCGCAAGTTGGATTTTCGCTCCGACCAAATGCTGCAAAACCACGTCCGCAACCATGGCTCCGCCAGATTCCCGCTGCCGTGATTCAGCAACTTTGATGAGTTCGGCTACAACAGATTGCACCGTTTGCGAGGCATCCATCTGTATGCGCAAGGGTCGATTCATCATCGGGTGGTGGCCGGACCTGTCTTATCGATGCCGCCCCTTCCTATTTTGTCGAGCGCGAATCGGGCTTGGCTGATGCGAAGCGCCATAGGCTGCGGCGTCCTCCGCGGCGAGGCGTTCGGGTTCGGTTGCCGCCGCCCCCTCGATCATTTCCGGCAGGGACTCCACCAGGGCCTGCCGTTTCGTGATCGTGTCGAATTCGCAGGACCAAAGCACAATCACCCTCCATCCGGCCGCTTCAAGGGCGACGATGGAGGCGGCGTCGCGCTTTCGGTTGCCCTCGATCTTCGCTTTCCACCAGGCCGTGCGGGTGGCGGGGATGCGGAAATGCCGGCAGCCCTCGTGGCCGTGCCAGAAACATCCGTGGACAAAGACGATGGCACGGTGTTTCGGCAGCACGATGTCGGGCTTTCCCGGGAGTCGGCGGTTGCGTGGGCCGTTGACCGTGAATCGGTAGCCGAGGCGGTGCAGCAGGGAACGGATGAGGCGCTCGGGCTTGGTGTTTTTCGACCGGATGCAGGCCATCACCCGGCTCCGCGTCGCTCGGTCGAACACATCGCTCATCGCTCGGAAAGTGGTGCACCCACCGGGAGTCGAACCCAGATCGACGGCTCCGGAGGCCGTTGTTCTATCCATTGAACTATGGGTGCGGGAAAGGGCCGAGAATTCGACTCGCCCCGGTCCGGGTCAAGCCTCAAGCGGCGTAGTTTCCACGCTTCGCTTCGGCTTGCCGGCGCGGAAGCGGCGGCTTAGCGGGCCGGGCCCCAGCGCTTCGAAAAGGGATAATAGATCCACAACGGCCGGCCCACCACGTCCTGCTCGGGCACCAGGCCCCAGCGGCGGCTGTCGAGGCTGTTGGGGGAGTTGTCACCGAGGACGTAAAAGCTGCCTTCCGGGAGCGTGACGGTGCGCCCGGGGGCGAGGGAATCGGTGGCGACATAGCCAGTGAACCGCCCTTCGCGGGTGGCCATCTTTTCGAAAATCGGCGAACCTTCGATCGGCGCCCCGTTGCGGTAGAGCACGGGTTCGCGGATCTCCAGTTCGTCGCCCGGCCCGCCGACGAGGCGCTTGATGTAGTACTTGTCGTCAGGCACGTTGGCCACCGCCAGACCCGGGATGTTGCGGGTGCGGAAGACAAACCCATGCCCCACTTTCGGCGGTGTGAAGTGGTAGGACATGCGGTCGACAAAGAGCTGGTCGCCGGTGAGCACGTCGAAGCTCAGGATCCGCTCCCCGGCCGTGGCAGCGGTGCCGGTGTCGATGAGCAGCAGCGTCCAGCCCGGGCGGACCCGACCAAACACCTCCGGATCTATCGGCATCTCGCGGACGCGGTTCTGGTTGCGCCGCTCGCGGATGGCCAGGGTCAGCTCATGGGGCCGCTCCACCCCGAAGAAGGCCTGGCCGATGACCGAGGTCATTTCAAACTCCGCCGGCACCGTCACGCTGACGGGTTGAGGATTGTCTCCGACGTAGAAGACGTAGTGGTCCGCCACGGAGGGAAAGACCAGCCACTTGCGGGCGGGCACGCGCATCTGCGGAATCTGGGGGGTTCCGGCCGGATCGAGCAGCAGCGGGAGCCAGACGGGGCCGTCCACCGGTGCATCGATGGTGCGGCGGGTGGCGCCGAGGAGGAGAAAGCGGAAGGGCCGGCTGAGGGCGGAGGGCTCAGCGGCCGGGTTTTCGAAGATCTCGGCCGTCATCCCGTAGTAGGTCGGCCACATCGAGTTGGTAGGGATCTTGAAGGGCTGGATGAAGTACGTCCGGATGCCGAGGAAGAGGATCAGGGCGACGAGGAAAAACTCCACGTTTTCGACCAGCGAAGACTTGGGGTAAAACGTGCCGCCATGCCGGCCGAGGGTTTTCTGGAGTCCCTCGATGGCAAACTTCAGCCGGGTGGCGTCTGCCTTGCTCTTCAAGAGGGAACGCAACTCCTCGATCCCGGAAAGGAGCTGGTTGCGGTCCTTCTCGGTCATGAGATCGCGCCGGTAGTGGTAAACCTTGTGGGCGAGGTGGAGCCAGTTGGCCGCGTTTTTGCGGGCCCGGCGGGTCTCGGAAATAAGGAGGCCGAACATGGATGGGGTCAGTTGTTCTTCAGGACTTGGACAAACGCGTCCGGTGGAATCGACACCCTGCCGACCTGCTTCATCTTGCGCTTACCCTCCTTCTGCTTCTCGAGCAGCTTGCGCTTGCGGGTAATGTCGCCGCCATAGCATTTCGCGGTCACGTCCTTGCGCAGGGCGCGCACGTCCTCGCGGGCGACAACCTTGCCGCCGACGGCCGCCTGGACGGCGATCTTGAACATGTGCGGGGGGATGATCTCGACCAGGCGCTCACAGATCTCGCGGCCTTTGTAGGGCGCCTTGTCCCGGTGCACGATGCAGGAAAAGGCGTCCACCGGCTCGCCGTTGATGAGGATGTCGAGCTTGATCAGGTCCGACTCCTGGTAGGCCCCCAATTCGTAATCCATGGACCCATAGCCGCGGGTGATGGATTTGAGCCGGTCGTTGAAGTCGATCAGGATCTCGTTCAGCGGCAGGAGACAGGTCAACATGAGCCGGTGGGGGTCGAGGTTTTCGGTGTGCTCGCAGAGACCGCGCTTTTCCATCACGAGGCTGAGGATGTCGCCGAGGGCTTCGTTGGGGATGTGCAGGGTGGCGCGAATGGTCGGCTCGAGAATGGCCTGCATATGGGAGGGGTCGGGCAGCTCCACCGGGTTGTCCACTTCGATCTCCTCGCCGTTGGCCATGATGACTTTGTAAACGACGCTGGGGTAGGTGGAGATGATCTCGACGTCGTACTCGCGGCGGATGCGCTCCTGCACGATTTCCATGTGCAGGAGGCCGAGAAAACCGCAGCGAAAGCCGAACCCGAGTGCCACCGATGTCTCGGCCTGGTAGACGAAGGCGGCGTCGTTGAGCCGGAGGCGGCCAAGGCTGGCTTTCAGCTTTTCGTATTCGGATGTGTCCACCGGGTAGAGCCCGCTGAAAACCATCGGCCGCACTTCCTTGTAGCCCGGGAGCATTTCCTTCGCCGGCTGGTTGGCCAGTGTAATGGTATCTCCGATACGAATGTCCGCGACATTCTTGATGTTGCAGACGATGTAGCCGACATCACCGGCCTCGAGGAAATCCGCCTTCTGCATCTGCGGAAAGAAGCGGCCCACCTCCTTGATTTCGGTTTTCGATCCGTCGCTCATCATCAGGGCCATTTCGCCGGCGCGCAGCCGGCCCGAAAACACGCGCACGTAAATGATGACGCCCCGGTAGGCGTCGTAAACGCAGTCGAAGACCAGCAGGCGGGTGGCGGGATGGTTGGCCCAGCGCGGAGGGGGCAGGCGGTGGACGATGGCTTCGAGAATATCCTCGATGCCAATGCCACTCTTGCCACTGGCCAGGATCGCCTCCTCCGAGGGGATGGCGAGGATGTCCTCGAGTTGCCGGGTGACCAGCTCGAGGTTGGCGCTCGGCAGGTCGATTTTGTTGATGACGGGAATGACCTTGAGGTGCTGGCCGAAGGCGAGGTGGGCGTTGGCCACCGTCTGCGCTTCCACCCCTTGGGCGGCATCGATGAGCAGGAGGACGCCTTCGCAGGCGGCGAGGCTGCGCGAGACCTCGTAGGAAAAGTCCACATGGCCGGGGGTGTCCATGAGGTTGAGTTCATAGATGACCCCGTCCTTGGCCGGATAGAGCATCGAGACCGGATGGCTCTTGATGGTGATGCCGCGCTCGCGCTCCAGGTCCATGGAGTCGAGGTGCTGCGCCTTCATGACGCGCTGGGCGACGGTGTTGGTGTATTCGAGGAGGCGGTCCGAGAGGGTGGTCTTGCCGTGGTCGACATGCGCGATGATGCAGAAGTTGCGCTTGCGTTCGAGCGACTTCTGGAACGGGACGGCGGCCGCGGGGCCTGGCATGGAGGTGGGCTCGCTCATCCGTCAAGATCGCCATACTCGGCGAAGGAGCGGCAGGGCCACTCCTTGTTGATCCGCCGGGCCAGCCCGGCGAGGACGCCACCCGGGCCGATCTCCCAGAAATGAGTCACGCCACACTCCCGCACCGCCGTCTGCATGCAGTCTTCCCACAAAACCGGCGAAACGACCTGCCGGACCAAAGCTTCGCGAATGGCGGTGGGATCGGCGAAGGTGCGGCCGGTGGTGTTGGTGAGTACCGGCACGGTCGGCGCCTTGAAGGGAATCGATTCGAGAAACTCCGCAAAGGCGGCCCGCGCCGGCTCCATCAGCCGGCTGTGATAGGCCCCGGCGACTTTGAGGGGAATGACCCGGCGCATGCCCTTCGCCTTGGCCGCTTCGACCGCGGCATTCACCTTTTCGGTCGCGCCCGAAACGACGATCTGGCCCGGGCAGTTGAGGTTGGCCAGCTCGATGTCGAACTCACGGCACAGTTCGGAAACCGTCTCACGGGACTCGCCGATGATGCTGGCCATGGTGCCGCGGGTCTGGTCGCAGGCCTCCTGCATGAGGCGCCCCCGCTCCGCCACCACCCGCAGGCCATTGACGAAGTCCAGCGCCCCGGCGGCCGCGAGGGCGGTGATTTCCCCCAGGCTCAATCCGAGCATGGCCTTGACCTGTACGAGCCGGTTGTCCTCCCGCAGCAGGCTGAACATGCCATAGCCGTGTACATAGAGCGCGGGCTGGCACACTTTGGTGAGGGTGAGAAACTCCTCCGGACCTTCGAAACTGGCTTTGGCCAGATCCCAGCCGAGGATTTCCCCGGCCTGCTGGTAAAAACCGCGCACCAACGGGGAATTCTCGTAGAGCGAGCGCCCCATCCCCACGGTCTGGGCACCCTGCCCGGAAAACATCAAGGCAATCGACATAAAGGATGAACCTTGCACACGCCCTCCCCCGCCGTCCAGCCGTAAAAGGACTTCTCAGGCCGGTGGAATCCGCCGGGCCTCCACCGCTTCCACCACCCTCTCCAACCGCCGCAGCGCCCGCAGTGCCCGCAGGCTCACGCGGACATCCCGGCCGAGCCATCGTCCGGGCAACCGCTCCAGAAAAACCGCCAGCGGTCCGATCCGGCGGGCGAGCCGGACGGTATCCCGGCAAACCTGCGGCGGACCCGACTCGGGATAGGCCTGGAGGAGGGCGGCCAAGTCCACCTCCGCTGGCAGAAATCGCGCCGCCGAGCTCAGCAACAGGAATAGATCCCGCGCCTGGGCCGTCGCCAGCGGCATGGCGGCGGCGGGATCTTCCTCCAGGTCCAGCAAAACCGGCTCGCCCTCACGGAAGGCGAAGTCCTTCGCAAACGGTCTCCCATGGCTTAGCCCGGCTGCATGGACCCGCCCCAGCAACCGCACCGCCTTCGACAGCAGACCCAATCGAACCACCGAATCGGGGCTTGCCTCCAGTATCCGCCGCAGGTTGTCGCCGGCATCCCGTGTAACCAGCATTGCCGGAGTCGCGTGGAGGACTTCGGGCACGGCAATGCCTTGGCGGGCAAAGGAGTGCAGCCGGTTCGCCTCCAATACGAGCCCCGCTCCACCCCCGGGATTGACCGAGGGACGCAGCAAGCCCAGCGGGAGCAGGCGCGCCGCCGAAGCCTGGAGGAAAAGCCAGCGGTTCGACTTGGCCGACCGGGGGCGCTTGATCCAGACTCTTTCTCCGCGCCACACGCCGCGGTGAACGCCGTCGTGGATCGGGGTCGCCGCCGCCAAGACCGCCTCCCAATCGGCCGCTTCAGGATGGTGCGCCATGGCTCAACTCACGGCTCACGCCGAACCCAAGGGTCGGTTCGTATCCGCTGAACCACTTCATCACGGGGCACACCGCGGAGGGCGTAGTCCCTGCCGACGGCGTTGTTGTGCAGATCCATCCGGCTCTTCTCGGGCGTGTTGCCGGTGAGCCCGAATTCGTGGGCATCGGTCACTTTCTCCGCGAACTCGGGGCCGAAGGCGTCGGTCAGGAGGTAACTCCAATAAACATGCCGGTAAACATCGGCCCGGATGCGCGGGTCGGCCCGGTGGGAATGGATGCCAAAAGCCTCTGCTTCCGCTTTGATCCTCAGCAGAAGCGGGGCTTTGAGGGGATTGCGGGCGAGCAGCTCGATCTCCGCCGCGGTCAGCGGCCGCTCGTAATGACCGGCCAGCTCCGCCACATCGGCAGAGTCCAGCCGGAGGGCGGTTCCATCCGGTGTTTGCTCAGTGGCAATGCCGACCAGGTGGAGACGCCCGGCAAAGTAGAAATAACCGCGACCCGCCAACCGGATCTCCAGCGGGGTCCGGCCCTCGGTGATGAATGCGCCGAGTTGACGGCCCAGCTGCGCCAAGAGGACGCGCGGAGGGACATCCTCCCGGGGAAGGGCGATGCTGAAGCGATCCACCTCGATGCGCTCCTGCAGTTCGATTACCTGCGGGCCGTTCACTGCCTCCATCCGCCGGTCCGGTAACTCCATGTCGATCAGCCAAGCTGCGCCAGGTCCGCCCTGCAGCACCGGCCGGCGGCGCAGCCAGCCCGTCAGCGCAATCTCCGCTTCGGCCAGCTCCACTTCCAGCACAACCGACTTCCCGCCCAAGGGACCCTCCAGGATGGCCGCCCGGGCGGAGATGTCCCTGATGGTCAGCCGACCCAGTGGGGAAAGGCCGGCGCGTCCCACATTCAGTCGCTGGAGCTCCAGACCGAAAACCTCCGGGTCCGTCACGAGTTGCCGGGCCGCCGCCTGCACGTGGCGATCGATGCTGCGATCCGCCCACCACCAAAGAGCGCCCCCGAGAAGGAGCACCGCCAGCATCAGGCTGAGGAGGGCTTTTAAAGCTGTTCGCACCATGGGCAAGGTTGCCTCAAAACCCGCTACAGGTGCAGGCGGATGAAGGCCACGGCAACACTTTCGTAAAATCATGCTCCGCGTCCGGAATGTTCTGGCCGTACTTTCCTCGCCGACCTAACACCCTCGCCATGGCACCTCCGCCCCCCTCTCCGGATGCACTGCTTCGACCGGGTCTGCTCGAGCGCGTCTTTTCGCCCGACGGCCTCGAAGGTCTGCATCTCGACAACGGCCTCTGCACCGCCCGGATTTTCCTCCAGGGCGCCCACTTGGCTGAGTTTGCGACGCCCGGCGGGCCCCCATGGCTCTTCCTCAGCCGGAACTCCGCCTTCGCCCCCGGCAAGCCCATCCGCGGCGGCGTCCCGCTGGTCTTTCCGTGGTTCGCCGAAAATACCGGCCAGCCCGACCTCCCCCTCCACGGCCTCGCCCGCATCCGACCTTGGCAATGGGTCTCCGGCTCGGTCGAGCAGAACCGGCCCACCGTCCTCCGCTTCGAGTCCCCCGCCACTCTACCCGGCCAGCCCGACCTCCCCTGCGACTTGGCCGTCACCTTTACGCTCGGAGACTCGCTCGAAATTGCCTTCGAAGGCCGCAACCCCACCGACCTTCCGGTTGAAATCGAGACTGCTTTCCACACCTACTTCGCGGTCGCGGATGTCCGCGCCGTTTCCATCCTCGGCCTCGAAGAGCGGGAGTTCGCCGACAAAACCCGCTCCCGGCAGGTGCGCCGCGAGCCCGCCGCGCCGCTCCGGATCGAGGAGGAAACCGACCGGGTCTACACGGACGCACCCGGGCCCTTCGCCATCCGCGATGAAGCCGGAGCCCGTGAGTTCCTCCTCACCGCCGAGGGCAGCTGCTCCGCGGTGGTCTGGAATCCTTGGATCGCCAAAGCCAGCCGCATGCCGGACTTCGGCGACGACGAATGGAAACAGATGCTCTGCCTCGAAACCGGCAACCTCGGGCCGGCCGCGCTCCGCCTCGGGCCGGGAGAATCCTTCCGCCAAGTCCTCCGCTGCGAACTTCGGCCCTCGCCTTGACCCGGCCCGCCGCGCGGGTTGCCTTGCCTGCCGCCACCTTTTCATGTCCCACGATCCCGACCACCGCCTCCTCTACGAATCCCACTGCCACACTCCCCTCTGCAAACACGCTTTCGGGGAACCGGAGGAGTATGCCCGGACCGCCTGGGAGCGGGGCCTGCGGGGCGTCATCTTCACCTGCCACAGCCCGCTGCCCGACGGTCTCTCCCCCCAAGTGCGGATGGCGCTGGACGAGTATCCTGTTTATCGCGACATGGTGGCGCGCGCGCGCGAAGCCTGGGCGGGGAAACTCCAGGTCGGCGTCGGGCTGGAAAGCGACTTTCTGCCCGGCCTCGAGCCCTACCTCGAAAAACTGCACGCCCGCGCCCCGCTCGACCACGTCCTCGGCTCCGTCCACCCCCAGATGCAGCCCTACCGGCAGACCTATTGGAAGGGCGATTGGGACGCCTACGTCGCCACCTATTTCGACCTCCTCGCGGCCGCCGCGGAGACCGGCCTCTTCGACACCCTTTCCCATCCGGACTTGATCAAAAACGAAAACCCCGACCACTGGGAGGTGGGCCGCGTCCTCGACGTCATCCGCCGCGCCCTCGACCGCATCGCGGCCACCGGGGTGGCCATGGAGCTGAATACCTCCGGCCTCAACAAGGCCCTCCCCGAGGTCAACCCCGGCCCCGTCATCCTGGGCGAGATGGCCGGTCGCGGCATCCCCGTGGTCATCGGCGCGGATGCCCATGTCCCGGATCGGGTCGGGGATGGCTTTGTCGAAGCGCTCGACCTGCTCGAGGAGTGCGGCTTCCGCGAGGTGGCCCGCGTCTTTGGCCGCCAGCGGTCCTTTGTATCGATTTCCCGGGCACGCGCCTCGCTTGCTCCGGTGGCCTGAGGCGGCCGCTCGGCGGTTTTCGTTTTGCCTTCAGCCCCGGAGGCTGGAAGCTTGGCGGTGGTTCCGTCATCCCACACCCAAGAGTCCCGTCCATGAAGAAACAAACCCGCACCGTCTATCTTGTCGCCAACGGCGACCTCCGCCAATCCGCCAACCAGGCCTGCTGGGCCGCCCAGGCCGAGATGGAGGACAACCTGAAAAAGGCCCTCAAACGCTTCAGTTACCGACTCGTGCGCGCCCACCCGTTCAAAAAGGACGAAGGCCACGGCTTCATCGGCAGCCAGAAGGAGGGCATGGAGGTCTTCGCCAAAATCGACCCCACCGTTCCCCTCATCGTCGCCGAAGCGGTCTGGCAATACAGTCATCATCTGCTCCACGGACTCATCTCCCACCGCGGCCCCATCCTCACCGTCGCCAACTGGTCCGGCACTTGGCCGGGGCTCGTCGGCATGCTCAACCTCAACGGCAGCCTCACCAAAGCCGGCGTCGCCTACTCCACCCTCTGGAGCGAGGATTTCACCGACGCCTTTTTCCTCAAGGGTCTGGAGGCTTGGCTGCGCACCGGCCGCCTGCGCCACCCCACCCCGCACGTCAAATCGTTTACCCGCGTCAAGGTGCCCGCCCGGGCGCAAACCATCGCCCGGCGCATCGCCGATGACCTCCGCCGCCGCAAGTCGATCATGGGCGTTTTCGACGAGGGCTGCATGGGCATGTACAACGCCATCATCCCGGACGAACTGCTTTTCCCCACCGGCGTCTACAAGGAGCGTCTCAGCCAGTCCGCGCTCTACTACGGCATGACCCAGGTGCCCGACAAGGAGGCCCGCGCGGTCTACAACTGGCTGCGCAAGGCCGGCCTCAAATTTCACCTCGGCAAAAACGAGGAAACCGACCTCACCGAACGCCAAGTCCTCGAGCAGTGCAAAATGTACATCGCCGCCCTCCGCATCGCCGACGAGTTCGGCTGCGAAAGCATCGGCATCCAGTACCAGCAGGGCCTCAAGGATCTCGCCCCCGCCTCCGACCTCGTCGAGGGCCTCCTCAACAACAGCGAACGCCCGCCGGTCAAAAACGCCCGCGGCGAGGTCATCAACGAGGGACGCCCCCTGCCCCACTTCAATGAGGTCGACGAATGCGCCGGGCTCGACGCGGTCATGACCAACCGGATACACACCGCCCTCCGCCAGCCCGTCGAAACCACCCTCCACGACCTCCGCTGGGGGGACCTCGACCGCTCCGGATCCACCGACGATTACGTCTGGGTTTTCCTCATCTCCGGCTCCGCTCCGCCCGCCCATCACATCGATGGCTTTCGCGGCAGCGAATCCCTCCGGCAGCCGCCGATGTATTTTCGGCTTGGCGGCGGCACTCTCCGCGGCATCGCCAAACCGGGTGAGATCGTCTGGTCGCGCGTCTTCATCGAAGATGGCCGGCTCAAGATGGACCTGGGCCGGGCCGAGGTCATCGAGCTACCCCGCGAGGAGACTGAGCGCCGGTGGGAGGCCACCACCCCGCAATGGCCCATCATGCACGCCGTCACCTCCGGCGTCACCCGCGATCAGATGATGGCCCGCCACAAGGCCAACCACATCCAGGTCGCCTACGCCAACTCTGCCAAGGACGCCGACCTCGCCCTCTATGCCAAAGCCGCCCTCGCCCGCGAACTCGGCCTCGAAGTCAGCCTCTGCGGCCGGAAAAAGGACGGCTCACCGTTCTGATGTTCTCCCCATCTAATCCTCCTCTTCCACTGTGCCACAAAAGAGGGCGAATGACCATTCCTCCACTGCAGGCAAGCTGCTCAGTAGCGTGAGGTGATCTGCAGATAAATTCCGGGAATCTCAAAGAGTTCGGGATCGGGGGCCGCATGCTCGATGGCATGGACTTCCCAACGAGCGCGAATCACGGGCTGAGCGCCTGAGTCGCCTCTGGAGTGCCGGGCAAATTCTGTATCCTCCCGGCTGGCCCCGAAAACACCTTCAGGATCCGAGGTTCGCAATTCAACGAGCAGGGGAAAGAGCCCCTCGCTCCGAACCGTGTGAGGCCAATCACGAACCGGATCGGAAATGTGAAATCGAAGTGGACTTTCGGTCGTGAGAAGGAAGAAGGGAGGATACTGCGGAGAATCGGTCAGCCAAAGCTGCAGTTCATGGACATGGTCCACCCGCATCGTGTAAAGGCGGCATTCAAAGCCGTGGATCGTAGTGGTTTCGTCATGGGCAACGAGC